>JBLICT010000288.1:0-3012 GCA_047632415.1 Maribacter sp. | reverse complement strand
TTATTTTCTGTTTTAGATTGATCGATCATTTTTTCTTGAGCAAAAGAGTGACTGCTCAATATAAGAAGTATCACTAAGATATACCGTGAGAAAAGTTTATAAATTGAATTTGACTTCATCGTTTTTGCTTTAAGTAGTTTATATATTGCTTTTACGTTGTAAAGCATTTAGGTACCTACAACTATTTTTTTAGTTCGTAATTTTCCAATATTCCGAGTACCATTTGAGCAGAATTAACAGCGGCAACGGTAATAAACTTAAAATAATCTGCATGTGCTTGGGTATTGGCGTTATCACTACAACTTCGAATTACAATGTAAGGTAGTTCTGCCATGGTGCATATCTGAGCAATGGCGGCGCCTTCCATTTCAGTGGCAAGCGCTTTGAAATTGGTATACAATTCTTTTGCCTTTTTGGGGTCGCTCATAAAGGTATCTCCAGTAGCAATAACCCCGACAAAGAATTTTGGAATTCTATCGTTTAGCGGTTTCAAGGTAATACGATTGGATACCTTCTTACTTATTTCTAATAAATCCGGATCTACAGTAAGATATAGCGAATTTCTATTATTATTTTTAGCCATATTTTTTGTAGGCCAGGTTTCAAATGAACCCGCTTTCAGTTCTCCAAAATCGTATTGTATGAGCTTATCGGAGATGACAATATCTCCCGGCTCAATATCTGGATGTAAGCCCCCAGCAACACCTGTAAATAATAGGGCGTCTAACTTAAAATTAGTTATTAGAATGGCTGTACTATAGGCTGCGTTTACCTTGCCGATACCCGACTTTAAAAGCACAACTTTTTGCCCTTTAAGTTTTCCTGTAAAAAAAGTTACTCCGTTTTTCTGTATCTCTTTTTTATTTTTTAATTCCTCTTTTAGCAGTTCTATTTCTTCATCCATAGCGCCCATAATAGCAATACGTTGTCCTGGTGATGTGTAAACAGTAAGGAACATTAGAACGAGCACTATTCGTTTTATAACCATAAGTAGAGGAGCGAGAATATATTAATTATAATGAGTACCGGATTTACTTCTTTTCGTTTACCAGCAAACAATTTAAGTAAGGTCCAGCTTAAGAAACCAAAAATAATTCCAGTGGTAATGCTGTATGTTAAGGGCATTAGAATCATGGTAAAAAAAACAGGTATGGCCTCATCTAGCATACTCCAGTTGATTTTGTTTAAAGGTTTCATCATAAAAGCGCCTACCAAAACCAAGGCAATGGAACTGGCAATACTAGGAACTACAGATAATAATGGAGAGAAAAACAAGAAGGGTAAGAATAACACTCCAGCTGTGATTGCTGTGAGTCCTGTTTTTCCACCTTCGCGAATACCTACTGCGGATTCTATATATGCAGTTCCAGAACTACTGCCAACAAGGCCTGAAAAGATGGTGGTGACCGCATCTACAAGGAGTGATTTTTTAAGATTTCTTGGATTTCCTTCCTCATCTTTATAGCCAGATGCCTCTGCAAGACCAACGAATGTGGAAAGACTATCAAATAAATCGGTGAAGGCAAACACAAAAATTATAGGAAGGAAAGCATATTGAATAGAGCCAACCAGATTCGCTTTGAGGAACAGACTAAAATCTGGCATCGAAAAGATTCCCGTGTAATTCACTAGTGTTGGTACTCCTAAATTTATTAAAGAAGCGTCTCCCCACCACCTTCCTATAGGCCAAGCCAAAACAGTGGTCAACAAAATACCAATAATCATTGCGCCCGGCACTTTTCTAGCGACTAAAACAGCGGTTATTCCTAATCCAATTAAAAAAGTAAGACACATGGGGTCTTTTAAAGAGCCTAGACTAACTAAGGTTGCAGCATCATCGACAATAAAACCAGCATTTTGAAAACCGATAAAACAAATAAAAAGACCTATGCCTGCGGCAATAGCGTAGCGTAATGCGTGTGGAATAGATTGTACTATTTTGTGTCGAATCTTTAATATGCTTAATATTAAAAATAGCACTCCCGCCCAAAAAACGGCCCCAAGAGCAGTTTCGTAACTAAGTCCTAAGCCTAAAACAGCGGTATAGGTAAAAAAGGCATTAAGACCCATTCCTGGTGCAATTACAAATGGGTTTTTAGCATAAACCCCCATCAGTATACTACCAAAAGCGCATACAAGAACGGTAGAAGTTACGACCGCTGAAAATGGCATACCTGTCTCTGAAAGAATCGCAGGGTTTACAATTATGATGTAAAAAGTTGCAAGGAAAGAGCTTATCCCAGCAAGAATTTCAGTCTGTATAAAGTTCCTATTCGTCTTCAAGAACCCTTAAAGTACTGATAAGTGATTTCTTTTTTACAGGTTGGGCGTGATTTTTTTGTGCAATTATAAAATGAGCAATGGAACGGTTTTATTTTATCATATGCCTACTAAATCTCTCTTTTTATTAGTGAATCTCAACCTGTAGTACGGTGTAAAATAATCCTTTTAGACTTTTCCCTTTTGAGTGCAATACCATTTCATAGGCAGGCACAAGTACCATGTCTATGTTCAATACGGTATTTGTGCAGCTCCTTCTTCGATGCCACGTTCCTCCTATCCTCCTTCTCAAAAACCTAGGACGAACAAGCTTGTGGACTCGTATACTACTTGTTAATACCTTGACGATTAATTAGATTTCAATGGTTTTCATGAACCACCTAATGCGCTCAGTTTCATTCGCTTTTTAAACGGCATACTTTCTAAGGTGGAGAACCTTTAGAATGTTGATTGCGATGAAGTAATCGCAAAAGAAAGTAAAGTAACAAATACACCCACGTAACCCCATAGTTGGTAAAGATCCCTGTGTCTGTTTGACTTGAGAAATTAATAGTAAGCCCAAGCGTTCCGTTTAAAAGAAACTCATGTGTGTTTGTTTTTTATCCTCGTTTTCGGTTTTCTTATTTTCTATCAAAAGATATTCGGCACCAAAGTCTAGTCCTTTGTTCCAGAATATATTCCTGCAGTACGCGACTTTAAATTCGGTTCGATTTAAAAAAGAGCTATTGGAGA
>JBLICT010000287.1:0-3186 GCA_047632415.1 Maribacter sp. | reverse complement strand
AAAATTCTGAGGAGGACTTCATCCCACTTTCCAAAGAGTTGAATTTGTTAGAATTGTATATAAAACTAGAACATTCTCGTTTCCCGGATAAGTTCGATTATCGTATCAATATAGATGGATACTTGGATATTCCTAGTTTTCAGATTCCGCCCATGTTACTCCAGCCATATATAGAGAATGCAATTTGGCACGG
Organism: Maribacter sp.; assembly: GCA_047632415.1. Lineage (GTDB taxonomy): Bacteria > Bacteroidota > Bacteroidia > Flavobacteriales > Flavobacteriaceae > Maribacter. The sequence continues at coordinate 2,993 of JBLICT010000287.1, read as the reverse complement.
GCTTAGGTATAGAGAAGAAAAGGGTGTGTTGGAGGTAAGCGTAAGGTCTAAAGGAGATGATACCTTAGAAATTTGTATTTCCGATGATGGTATAGGAAGAAAGCGGTCGGCAGAGTTAAAAACACAACACCAGAAAAAAAATCGTTCTAAAGGTATGGGTAATATAAAACAGCGTGTTGCCATATTGAACGATATGTATGAGAACAAGGTGTCCGTCAACATATCCGATTTACACAAAGACGGCTCTGGAACGAAAGTAGTTTTCACCTTAAAAAACGATATATGAATCTAAACGCGATACTCGTAGAAGATGAAGCAAATAGTAGGGAAATTCTCAGAAATTATATTAGTAAATACTGTCCAAAGGTAAATCTTGTAGGAGAGGCGGCTTCTATAAAAGAAGGTTTAAATCTAATAAAGAAAAATCAGCTCGATTTGATTTTTTTAGATGTGGAAATGCCTTTCGGAAATGCCTTTGATCTTCTGGAACAAGTTCCCGACCGAACGTTTGAAACCGTTTTTGTTACGGCCTATGATCACTATGCAAAAGATGCCATTAATGAGCATGCAGCATATTACTTAATGAAACCTATTAATATAGATGAATTGATTAAGGCGGTAGACTATGTTTCTGAGGTAAAGGATAAGGAAGGAAGTTTACAACAGGGGTTATTAAACATCAAGGCTAAAGGAATAGCCGGAAAGTTGACCCTTCCGCAGCAAGATGGCTTTCAAGTATTAAATATAGCCGAGATACTATATTGTAAGGCGGATGACAACTACACAGAAATATTTCTAGAAAATAAAAAGATATTAGTAAGTAAGACCTTAAAATATTTTGAGGAGGCATTGGCTGATTTTCCTTTTGCCCGCATTCATAAATCGTATTTGGTAAACGTAAATGAAGTAGTGAAATATAAAAGGGGTAAGGGCGGTAGTGTAGTTGTTTCCAATGGCAAGGAATTATTGGTCTCTGCTTCTAAAAAGAAAGAATTTTTGTCTTTTTATGATTGATAAAAGTATAGTGATGGATTTAAAGTGTATAGTAAAAGTGGTTTGTAAAATTCTAACGTTGAGATATAAAAGTAAGTAATATGATAAAAGCTGTACGGGGTAAATCGCCCATAATAGGCGAGGATTGTTTCATTGCCGAAAACGCAACCATTGTTGGTGAGGTGAGCATGGGAAATCAATGTAGTGTATGGTTTAATGCGGTGCTACGCGGAGATGTCCACTATATAAAAATGGGGGATAAAGTAAACGTGCAAGACGGTGCGGTAATCCATTGCACCTACAAAAAATCGCCTACCATTATTGGTGATAATGTGTCCATCGGGCATAATGCTATCGTACATGGGTGCACGATTAAGGATAACGTGCTGGTAGGGATGGGAAGTATTATTATGGATGATTGTATTGTTGAAAGCAATAGTATCATTGCCGCTGGAGCCGTCTTAACGAAAGGCACCCACGTACCATCAGGTAGTATTTTTGCCGGAATGCCTGCTAAAAAGATAAAAGATATAAGTCCAGAGCTAAGTTCTGGAGAAATTAACCGCATCGCAGAAGCTTATATTATGTATTCAGGTTGGTTTAAAGAGGAGGTTAAATAGAGTTTTGCCTTAGTACTAACATTCCTACCATAATAAAAAACTAGGTTTTTATCCAAAGTTGGACATCAATATTATATGCTTATTTTTGCCCCACAAAATTAGAAAGCATGGACGCATATATATTTCCCGGTCAAGGAGCGCAGTTTGTTGGAATGGGTAAAGATCTCTATGAGAATTATCCAATTGCCAAGGAGCTATTTAATCAGGCTAATGGTATTTTAGGTTTTCGCATCACTGATATTATGTTTAACGGAACGGTGGAAGGCTTAAAGCAAACTAAAGTGACCCAACCGGCTGTCTTTTTACATGCTGTAATTTTGAGTAAAGTTATGGGAGACGCCTTTAAACCAGATATGGTTGCAGGACACTCCTTAGGGGAGTTTTCTGCTTTGGTCGCGAATGGCGTACTGACTTTTGAAGATGGATTAAAATTGGTATCTCAAAGAGCATTGGCCATGCAAAAGGCTTGTGAGGCACAGCCTAGTACTATGGCTGCTGTTTTAGGTTTAGCCGATGAAATCGTAGAACAGGTCTGTAGGGATACACCAGGCGTAGTGGTTGCAGCCAATTATAATTGTCCTGGACAATTGGTGATTTCAGGTGAAGTGGAGGCAATTAATTTGGCTTGTGAAAAAATGAAAGAAGTGGGAGCTAAGAGAGCAATGGTCTTGCCTGTTGGCGGTGCATTTCATTCCCCATTGATGGAGCCTGCACGGGAGGAATTGGCTGCAGCAATAGAAGCAACTACCTTCGCTACCCCTATATGCCCCATTTACCAAAATGTAAGTACTACACCAATAACAGATGCTGCAGAAATAAAAAAGAATTTGATACTACAACTTACAGCCCCTGTAAAATGGACGCAAAGTGTCAGGAATATGGTCAAAGATGGCGCCACGATGTTCACGGAAATTGGTCCTGGTAAGGTGTTACAAGGTTTGGTTCGTAAGATAGAACCAAGTGCCGAAACTCAATCTCCTTCTTTGGAATAAATTACTTTGAAAGGACTATTCTGCATTTCAACCCAAATACCGCTTTTTAACCTGATATGTAATGGTTTAGGTATTTTTTTTAGTAATATTGGTACCCTTCATTTATTAGTCAAATTAACTTAGTTCCATGCTTTTAGGGAAGAAAGAAAATGCTATGAAATTGAAAATTAAATTAGCTCGTTTTTCAAATCTATTTAAAAATTCTAAGAATTTAAGAATTACCTTTTTTAGCATATTCTTTCTAGTTTGTTTTTTAGCTCAAGGGCAAACGGCCACGATAACGGCTACGGACGCGGCAGCGGCTGAGAGTCCCTTGGGCACTGGCACCTATACGGTGAGTCTGGACGTACCGAACAATACGGGTTCAGCCATTACAATAAATTATACG
>JBLICT010000286.1:0-3213 GCA_047632415.1 Maribacter sp. | reverse complement strand
CAAACATATCGCATGGCTTCAAGAACATTTTAAAGGCGTAAAAAGACAGCCCCTTGAGCTTACTCCCGTTTTCGATAGTTTGGTCGCGGCTTTCCCCACTGTAGCTAACGAAGAAGAACGTTTTATGTCTTTGGCCAACACCCGTGCCCGCTTGCGCATGACCAGTTTATACTATTTTGCAGCCCTTAAACGCTATCTAGTAGCCGGGACAGGAAACAAAGTGGAAGATTTTGGCGTAGGATTTTATACTAAATATGGAGATGGTGGCGTGGATTTAAGTCCGATTGCAGATCTTATGAAATCTGAAGTGTATGAAATTGCAAAGGCACTTGGGATAAATGAAGAAATAATAAAAGCTGCGCCTACAGACGGACTTTGGGGAGATGACCGAACGGACGAAGACCAGATTGGAGCTTCCTATCCAGAACTGGAATGGGCAATGAAAATGAAGGATCAAGGAAAAACGATAGATGACTTCTCTGACAGAAAAAAAGAGGTGTTTTCCATCTTTATGCGTTTCAACGGAATAAACCAACACAAGATGGTAGGCATTCCTATTTGTGAAATTCCAGAAATGTTAAAATAAACCACTCACCTAACAATCAAGTAGATAAATCGATTAAATTATGTCAAATTGTTACATTCGTTCAAAAATAACAGAACTTTGATTTCGAAATTAGATTTATAAGTCTTACATTGCATGTGCGTATTTGTACACAAATAAGCAATTTTAGACAGTCTAGAAAAACCTACATAATGATCAAAGTTTTAATTGCGGATAATCACCCTATTATTAGAATGGGTGTGCGCCAAGTTCTTGAATCCGCAGCAGGATTTGAAATGGTAGACGATGTTTCCACCACCGACGAACTGTTTAAAAAACTAGAAAATGTTACCCCCGATGTTGTAATGCTAGAAATGGATATTCCGGAAATAAACGGAATAGCAGCGCTCAGAAAAATCAAAAAAGAATATCCTGATGTAAAAGTGCTGATGTACAGCGGCCAGTCTGAAGACGTTTACGCCCTTAGTGCTATTCGTGCAGGAGCATTTGGATACTTATCCAAATCATCGGAAACTGAATACATCATCGCAGCGGTAAAAAAAGTCAGTGAAGGCAGTATGTTTATTACTAATGAGTTAGCCCAAAGGTTAGCTTTTGACGAAGGAACTAAAAAACCAAGAAGATTCTTCAGAAAACTATCTACTAGAGAGGTAGAGGTTTTGAAACTGTTAGCTAGCGGAAAACGCAATAAAGAGGTAGCCCAAGGGTTAAATCTTAATGAAAAAACAGTAAGCACCTATAAAGCGCGTTTAATGAAAAAATTAAATGTGGATAATATGGTAGATTTATTGCAGCAAGCCAAGGCTCTGGAACTATATTAACATAAAAAATCATTAAAAAAACCCGCTATTGCGGGTTTTTTTGTTTTAATAAGTATCTCTTTCTAAGATAAGACCCTGTTCAGTTTCTTATTCAACAACATATTCAATTGTAAGTAATTCATGATTTCCTCCAATACTTCTTTATTGTCCTCCTGTTTATCTTGAGTTTCGTTTTGTAAGGTTAGCATTCTTTTTTTTATCAAAAAACAACGTAAAGTTAAAATAGTTTCACTCACCAATTGAGCTATACTAGTATCCTTGGCTTTAGGATAAATATCTTTTCGTTCCCAATCGTGCAAGGCATATTTTTCCTCTTCCATTAGCAAGGAAGAAATATTATTAGCCATTTCTTGCTCGAGACCCATCATAAACCCATGAATGGCGAATTCCTCCGCCTGATTCAATGCTTCTATCAGTAAATAATAAATATCCCTAAATTGGGAATTTGTAAATTCTATTTCATCTTCCTGCAGGTCTAAGAATATTTTTTTAAATACGGTACTCTCTACAGATTCAGGCTCCATAACAAGGTCTCCTTCTTCATTTTCCTTTAGCACCAAATCTTCAAATTTTTCCTTTTTGTCACCATACACCAAAAGAAGCTCTATGATTTTTCGTTCCAGCTCAAACTGCACATCCACTTTCTCCTCTACCTCTTCATTCCGAACCACATTAAATACTTGTGGTTTCGATTTTTCCTGTTTTTGGGTATCGGTTAAATCCTTCTTGTCTATTTGCGCCAAGGTATTGAACAACACGGCCTCGGAGATATTCATAATTTGGGCACACTCCTGAATATAAATTTCCTTTTTTATACGGTCTGGAATCTTAGCAATACTATTAACGATATCTCGCACCGTGTCGGCTCTCTTTATAGGGTCGTTTGTAGCCTCTTTAACAAGTAAGGAAGCTTTAAACTGAATAAAATCCTTTGAATTTTCCTGTAAGTAAGATTGCACCTCCTCCAGCTCATTGTTCTTCGCAAAACTATCAGGGTCTTCGCCTTCCGGAAAAGTGCATATTTTCACGTTCATGCCCTGTTCTAAAATCAGGTCTATACCCCGCAACGAAGCACGTAGTCCTGCCGCATCACCATCGAACAAGACCGTAATATTTTTGGTAAGCCTATTAATGAGTCTAATCTGTTCTGGCGTCAATGCCGTTCCACTGGAAGAAACTACATTATGGATTCCTCGTTGATGAAACTGAATAACATCCGTGTAGCCTTCCACCAAGTAACAAGTATCTTCTTTGGCAATCGCCTGTTTAGCATAGTAAATACCGTAAAGCACCTTGCTCTTATGATAAATATCACTTTCAGGAGAGTTTAGGTATTTAGCTGCTTTCTTCTCATTGGTCAGGATTCTACCGCCAAAGCCCAAAACCCTGCCACTTAGGGAGTGTATGGGAAACATTACTCTTGCTTTAAAGCGATCAAAAGTTCTTGGATTATTGGTATCCTCCTTTACAATAGTAAGACCCGTCTTACTTAAATAATCTAGTTTATAGCCTTTGTCCAGTGCTGCTTTTGTAAAACCGTCCCACTGGTCTAAGCAATAGCCCAATTCAAACTTTTTTATGGTCTCCAGGGTAAATCCACGTTCTTTAAAATAGGTAAGACCAATTGCCTTTCCAAGCTCTGTTTCTAATAACATTTCCTGAAAATGGTCACGAGCGAACTCCGAAACCAAGTACATACTTTCACGCTCACTCGCCTGTTCTTTCTGCTCGTTGGATTGCTCCGTTTCCTCTACCTCTATATTGTACTTTTTGGCTAAATATTTTATAGCCTCCGGATAGGTGAAATGTTCGTGCTCCATTAGGAAA
>JBLICT010000285.1:0-3231 GCA_047632415.1 Maribacter sp. | reverse complement strand
TGATGAAAAATATTTCACCTCCGCTTATAAATAAAAATTGGGTTGACATCATAATACAAATATAAACAAGTTTAGTATCGGAATAAAAAAAGCCCCGTTAATCAACGAGGCTTTTTTTAGAAAATTTAAAAATTACTTTCCTTTCACTTTTTCCTTAAAAGAATCAAACTCGTTCTGCCCCTCTTTTTTAGGCCAAGAATTATTTGTGGTATCAATATCTGCTGTTTCCATTTTGGGGTCTACAACAATACCTTTCAAGTCACTTGTGGAAGAAATAACCAGTTTTACCTCTTTATCGTTCTTTCTCCAAATTTCAGCTGGATAGGTTATATTCTCAACAGTACCATCTGCATACGTATATTCAACGATTAAAGGCATGGGGATTCCCCCTGGTTTGTTATACGTAACCTCGAAGAAATACTTAGGTTCCTTTACTGCAGCCCTTTCGGCAGCAGTCATATTATCCATCATGAATGCTTTTAAGGTTTTTGAAGTTTCGGATGGACTTACTCCTTCTAAGGTAGCATCGTAGCCTTCACTGTCCGAAGACACTAAAAATACTTTTGACATCAAGTCTCCAGTAACCGGTTTTTTTGCGACCTGATACTTTTTAATTCCTTTTACCCCTATATCCACGTAATCGGTCGTGTAAAACCAACCTCTCCAAAACCAATCCAAATCAACAGCTGATGCATCTTCCATAGTTCTAAAGAAATCTTCAGGCGTAGGATGTTTGAACATCCATCTATGAGAATACGTTTTAAACGCATGGTCAAATAGTTCCCTACCCATTACCGTTTCTCTTAAAATATTTAATGCCGTAGCTGGTTTTCCGTAGGCATTTGGCCCTAACTGATACACATTTTCAGGATTGGACATGATAGGAGAAATTGTACTTTGGTCGCCGCTCATGTATGGCACTATTTTAGCCGGATCACCTCTTCTAGAAGGATATTTCGAATTTGGAGCAATGGCTTCAGGAAAATCCTCGCCAAATTCTTGCTCCGCAATGTATTGCATAAAGGTATCCAAGCCTTCGTCCATCCAGCCCCATTGGCGCTCGTCTGAATTTACAATCATAGGAAAAAAGTTATGACCCACTTCGTGTATAATTACACTAATCATCCCATATTTTACACGATCAGAATAGGTGCCATCCTCATTTGGCCTTCCATAGTTCCAACAAATCATAGGATACTCCATTCCCTGATTTTTAGCATGTACAGATATCGCTTTGGGGTATGGGTAATCAAATGTATGCGAGGAATAGGACTTTAAGGTAGCTGCTACTGCTTTGGTAGAATACTCCTCCCATAAAGGATTACCTTCTTTTGGATACATAGATATAGCCATTACATCCTTGCTACCCACTTTAACCGCTTGCATGTCTAAAATAAACTTTCGAGAAGTAGCAAAACCAAAATCCCTCACGTTCTGCGCTTTCAACTTCCATGTTTTTGTTTTCTTGGAAAAATCTTTCTCCAGTTCCTCTACCTCTGCTTGGGTAACAATAACAACAGGTTTGTCATAGGATTTCTTCGCCTGCTCATAACGCTTCATCATTTCTTTAGAATATACATCCTTCCGATTTTGAAGCACGCCAGTACCATCTAAAATGTGATCTGCCGGAACTGTAATATTTACTTCATAGTCACCAAATGGTAGCGCAAATTCTCCACTACCCCAAAACTGATGATTTTGCCATCCCTCTACATCACTATACACTGCCATTCTTGGAAAAAACTGGGCAATTACATAAGCTCGGTTACCATCTTTAGGAAAGAACTCAAACCCAGATCTGGCGCGGTTAACGGTGTGATCGGGAATGTTATAGTTCCATTTGATAGAGAAAGAGTATTGGCTCCCACTTTGGAGACCCATAGGAAGGTCGATACGCATCATGGTTTGATTGATAGTGTATGGCAGTGCTTTACCCGAAGCATCCTTCACATTCTCAATATTGAAACCACCGTCAAAACTAGACGTTAGGTACTTCTTTGCAAAGTCTTCAACTGTATTCTCCTCTTTTATTTCGCTCCCATTTCTTAAGAGTGCCTTAGCATCTTTAGCCCTAACGTTTTGGTCTAACTGAACCCATAGGTATGAAAGTTCATCCGGAGAATTATTGGTATAGGTTATGGTTTCCTCGCCATAGATTTTTGCGTTTTCGTCATCTAAACGAATATCCATCACATAATCTGCCTGCTGCTGGTAGTAGTCCGGCCCTGGAGCACCAGAGGCGGAACGATAGGTATTTGGAGTTGCGAACTCCTCATATAACTGTTTAAACTTACTTTGGTTGGAATGCCCTGGCGCTCTCTCATTCTGTTCTGCTTCCTGCGCAACAGAAACTGCAGCGAACAAAAATAAAATCGAAGCAAAAGCGTATTGAAATCTTTTCATTTTGAATTAAATTTTTAGTGGTGGAAAATTAAAGTTTTTAAAAGGATTTCTTAATAGTATGTTACAAATTTAACATTCCTTTAGTATCGGATTTTAAGAGAACAAAGCTTTTCTTTTTTCCAGCTATATTAAAATGGACGACGTTTTGTTGCTCATCAAACAAATCTGTAAGAATTTCATTCTCTATACCTATGCTCATAACCGATGGGAGGTCTATATTAGGAACTTCAACATACAGAATAATCACATCTGCATCATATTTAGTACCAAGTAGTCTGTAATCGATAGTCTCATCATTTCGCGTAATACCAAATTTGGAGCGAATATATTTCTCTAAATACTCCTGTCCCAAAGCCGACTCTTCATCGCTACCAAGTGCCGCATCTATATCGTAGCGTTCTTTTAAAACGCTATTCATATCATCTATAAAAACTCTGTTGGTAATCTGTAAGGCATCGTCCTTTTCGGAATAGCTTATATTAGTCACACTTATGTAAAATTTATGCACTGTAGCAAAAGCTAACAAAGGTAATACGAGTATTAATAAAGCTTTTTTCATTTTGAATAGGTAAAGGTAGCTACAAACAACGGCAAACCATGTGCCAAAGATAGAGCTTACTTTAAATTATTATTTTCCCGATAGGCCATACTTCGCTTTTCCATATATGTCCATATTCGTAGCACATCATGGGCATCAACCAAGGATTGAAATTCCATATCGATTTCACAGAAATAAAGAAAATCATCAATTTTAGCCTCGGGTATCCTTAGTTTGGTGCGGTACAAAGAGTCGGTATAATACTCACGGACTCTTTCTGTTCTATCGTA
>JBLICT010000284.1:0-3236 GCA_047632415.1 Maribacter sp. | reverse complement strand
TTTTGCAAGTGGACATTAGAGTAGTGCTTGAACTTGCTTTTTAACTTGCGACTTACCAACCAGCTTACCAAAGCAATAGCACCTATCAATATATAATATCCCATCATAATCTTTCAATTTTTTGAATTCAAATTAAATATACTAAAGATTCCTGTTTGTTAACGAAATCCAATAATCGAAAGCAAAAATCTCGCCAAATCCCTTTATGACTATAAAAGGACTTGCAAGGTACATTATTACTGACAAAATGTACTTTTAGGCAAAGGCTTTTTCCCAGCCAAATGCTTCAATAATTTCTTGATATACTACTTTACCCGAAACTATATTCAATCCTTTGTTAAGACTTTTATCGTTTTCACACGCTGTTTCCCAGCCCAAATTAGCCAAACGCAAAGCGTAGGGCAAAGTAACATTCGTCAAAGCTACAGTAGAAGTATAAGGCACGGCACCTGGCATATTAGCCACAGAATAGTGCACTACATCGTCTATGATGTAAATAGGGTCTTCATGCGTAGTTGGCTTTGTTGTTTCCACACAACCACCTTGGTCTACTGCCACGTCTACGATTACAGTTCCAGGACGCATTTCCTTAAGCATATCCTTAGTAATAAGGTTAGGAGCTTTTTTCCCTTTTAATAAGACAGCACCAATAATAAGATCATGTGTTTTTATATGTTTTCTAATATTGTATTCGTTGGAAAATTCTGTAATCACGTGTGGCGGCATTACATCGTTAGCATACCTAAGACGTTTCATATTGATATCCATTAAGGTCACGTGAGCCCCTAAACCTGCTGCCATTTTAGCAGCTTGTATGCCTACCACTCCGGCGCCTAAAACTAATACTTTGCCCGGAGCTACGCCAGGAACACCGCCCAAAAGTACGCCACGGCCCTTTACTGGTTTTTCTAAATATTTCGCTCCTTGTTGAATAGCCATTCTTCCCGCAACTTCGGACATTGGAGTTAACAATGGTAAGGTTCCTTCTTCATCCTCCACAGTCTCATAGGCAATACAGATTGCTTTTTGTTTTATCATGGCCTTGGTTAACGGCTCACTTGAAGCAAAATGGAAGTACGCAAACAAAATTTGGTCCTCGCGTATCAAATCATATTCTTCAGCAATAGGCTCCTTAACTTTTACAATCATCTCAGCAATCGCATAAACCTCTTCAATTGTTTCTAAAATGAAACCTCCGACATGTTGATAGTCCACATCAAAAAAACCACTGCCATCTCCTGCTCCGGTCTGAATATATACCGTATGGTTATTTTTTACCAATTCAAAAACACCAGCAGGTGTCATACCCACCCTGCTTTCGTTATTCTTAATCTCTATGGGAATACCAACAATCATAATTCTATTTTTTTAATTAAGCCACTAAATTGTGATAATTAAAGCAATATTAAATAATTAATCGATAAAATGTAGGGGTTGTTGGTTGTATTTATTATTTAAAACCGGCACACCCCCTAAAAAATAGGGGGTGTGATTCAATTATTTATATTTTATTTTCATAAACAACATAAATAGTAATAAGACCGACGTAATAGTGTTTGCTAAAATAATAGGTAAACTTTCTAAATGAATTCCATACACAACCCAAAGTAGGACACCGGTAAATAAAACAGTATACATACTTAAGGATATGTCCTTAGTTGATTTTTCTTTCCAGGTTTTATACACCTGAGGAACAAAAGCAGCAGTAGTTAAGACAGCTGCCACTAAACCCAAAATTTCTATATAGTCCATTTGTTGCTGTTCCAACCTAAATTAGCTTCTGTTATCATTAGCCAACAATATTTACAATTTTTCCTGGGACAATAATTACCTTTTTAGGGGTTCTGCCTTGTAATTGGTCTTTTGTTTTTTCATGTGCCATGACAGCTGCTTCAATTTCATCCTTGCTTAAATCCAATGGCAACTCTAGCTTAAAGCGCATTTTTCCATTAAAGGAAATCGGATACTCCTTGGTACTTTCCACCAAATAACCTGGTTCAAATTCTGGAAAAGGCGCTGTGGAGACAGATTCAATATTTCCTAACTTCTCCCAAAGCTCTTCTGCAATATGAGGTGCGTAGGGCGACACCAAAATAGCTAAGGGTTCTAGAATAGCCCGACTCGTACATTTTTGACTGGACAGCTCATTAACACATATCATAAACGTAGAAACCGATGTATTAAAGCTAAAGGTTTCTATGTCCTCTTCTACTTTTTTGATGGTTTTGTGGAGTGTTTTCAAAGCATCTTTAGTAGGTTCTTCTTCCGAAACCAAAAAAGAACTTTCAGTGCCAGAATGAAACAAACGCCATAATTTTTTCAAGAACGAATGCGTTCCTGTAATCCCAGCCGTATTCCAAGGTTTGGATTGCTCCAAAGGGCCTAAGAACATTTCGTATAAACGCAGACTATCTGCCCCGTACTCCTCACAAATAGCATCTGGGTTAACCACATTGTACTTAGACTTGGACATTTTTTCGACTTCGCGGCCTACGATATATTTACCGTCTTCCAAAACGAACTCGGCATCTTTGTATTCTGGTTGCCATTTTTTAAAAGCCTTAACGTCTAATTCATCAGAGGAATTAACCAACGAAACATCTGCATGAATAGGAAGCACACTATTCTGTCCTATCTTTCCTTTCGAATAGACTTTAAGACTACTAACATCTTTATAAATAAAAGCACTAGTCCCCGTAATCATTCCCTGATTAATCAATTTTTTAGCGAACTCATCCTTAGGTACCAGGCCTTTATCAAACATGAATTTTTGCCAAAAACGAGAATATAATAAATGTCCTGTAGCGTGCTCGCTACCGCCAATATATAAATCTACATCTTGCCAGTAATTGATGGCTTCTTCCGAAAAGATAGCACTATCATTTTGTGGATCCATGTATCGGTTAAAATACTGGGAACTTCCGGCCCAACCAGGCATAGTGTTTAATTCCAATGGGAACACCGTTTTATGATTTATTAAATCATTAGAAACAACAATATTCTTTTTAGTATCCCAAGCCCAAACAGTTGCATTCCCCAAAGGAGGCTCACCTGTTTCTGTTGGTAGGTATTTTTCTACTTCCGGCAGGGTAATTGGTAAATTTTCCGCAGCAATCATTTGCGGCATCCCATCTATATAATACACCGGAAAAGGTTCTCCCCAATAGCGCTGGCGACTAAAAACGGCATCGCGCAAGCGGTAGTTTATTTTTCCTTCACCCTGGCCTAAAGTCTCA
>JBLICT010000283.1:0-3378 GCA_047632415.1 Maribacter sp. | reverse complement strand
GGGGCTTTTTTTATTCCGATACTAAACTTGTTTATATTTGTATTATGATGTCAACCCAATTTTTATTTATAAGCGGAGGTGAAATATTTTTCATCATGTTTATCGTGGTGATGGTTTTCGGTGCAGATAAAATCCCAGGTATAGCTAAAGGACTAGGAAAAGGTATGCGTCAACTTAGGGATGCCACCGAGGACATCAAGCAAGAAATTAAAAAAAGCGCCGACAAACAAGGCATAGATACGAGTATTATTACAGATATTCAAAAAGACATCGAAGAGGTTAAGGGCAGTATTGATACTGGTATAGCCAAGGATGTGAAAAAGGGTTTTGGAGATATTGGTAAACGTATTGGAGATGCGGCTGGTTCTGTAAAACGAAAGTAAGCCCATGTTCGATAAGCTTTTAGATTGGGACCGGGAAACCTTCATCTATTTAAACAGCCTAGGCATAGAGAAATACGATGTTTTTTGGAGCACCGTTACTACAATTTCTACTTGGATTCCTTTATACCTTCTTTTTATAGTGCTCTTTTTTAAGGCATATCCCAAAAAACAGGCGCTGTATAGTATACTTACAGTTATTTTTATGTTTGTTTTTGTGCTGACCCTCACGGATTTAACAAAAGAGATTGTGGCTAGGTTACGGCCAAATAATGATATAGATATCAATGGTTTTATCCGGATATTGAAAAAATCAAACGGCTACAGTTTTTTCTCTGGTCATGCTTCCTCCTCATTTTCTATTACCACGCTTGTAGTTCTCTTTCTATGGAAAGAATTCAAATGGGTAGTTGTATTTTATCTATGGCCACTGTTGTTCGCATTGAGCAGAATTTATGTAGGGGTTCATTTCCCCATAGACTTGATGGCGGGTGCTCTGGTAGGTGCCGTGTCAGCCTTGTTGTTTTACTGGTTACACCATCGTCTTATTTTACCCTACTTAGGGTTAGGCCGTCACGAATAGGCAGTAGCACTGTGTCTAATAATGGGTGGGTAGCTATTTTTTTGTTGTACTCCTGTAAAATTTTGGTTGTTTTGTCTTTTGGGTCTAGTTTCTCAATCACCTTTCCTGACCATAAAACATTATCGGAAAGAATTACACTGCCAGATTTTGTTTTAGGCAGAACAACATCCAAATACTTCAAATAATCCTTTTTTTCCGCATCTATAAAGATGAGGTCAAAGGTCTGGTTTAGCTGTGGGATAATTTCTAATGCGTTACCAGTATATTGAAACATCTGTTGGCCATAACCACTTTTAGCAAAGTACTTTCGTTGGATGTCATATAACTCCGCATTTACATCTATGGTATGTAGCTCCCCTTGTTTTTGTAAACCTTCGGCCAAGCATAAGGCGGAGTATCCAGTATAGGTGCCTATTTCTAATATGTATTTTGGGTTGATGATTTTGGATAACAAACTCAGCGTTCTCCCTTGAAAATGTCCGGTAAGCATTCTAGGTTGTATGACTTTCAAATGAGTTTCACGGGTAAGCGCTCTTAAAATGTCTGGTTCTTGCTGGGAATTATCGGCAATGTAGTCCTCTAGTTCCGCGGATAGAAAATGCATGTGTATTTTTTTGCAAAAGTACCGATTAAAACATTATTTTAAAGTTTTGAAAAACATATGGAAATAGAGATAAGAAAAGCAACGCATGCTGATTTGGAAACGCTTAGAACCATGGAACAAGGGGTTATTGAAGCGGAACGACCTTTTGATCCTACGCTAAGGGAAGACTCCATTCAGTATTATGATTTAGAAGGCTTACTGGAAAACCCAAGAGCATTGGTGTTAGTAGCAACAGATGAAGATGCAATTGTGAGTTGTGGCTATGCCTTGGAGAAACAAGGAAAACCCTATTTAAAGCATGAAACGTATGCTTATCTGGGCTTTATGTTTACCGAGCCGGAGTATAGAGGAAACGGCTTAAATGGTACCATACTAAAAAACCTAAAGGAATGGGCGCAAGAAAATGGATTAACCGAAATTAGACTAACTGTTTACGATGAAAATAGTGCTGCCTTGCGTGCCTATGAAAAGGTAGGTTTTAAAAAGCATATTATCGAAATGCGTTGGCCTTTGTCAGAATAAGGGTTTATGACAGCAAACTTTACCCATTGTTTCTGCCCTTATGAGTATTTTTACTTAAAAACAAAGCTATGACGTTTAAGAATACACTTTCTTATGCCCAGGAACTAGATAAAGAAGATCCGTTGCGCCCCTATAGAAATGAATTTCACTTCCCGAAAGTAAACGGAAAGCAGGTCATCTATTTTACAGGAAATTCTTTGGGATTACAGCCAAAGCGAACCAAGAAATACGTGGATGATGTCATGGACGATTGGGCCCAATTGGCGGTTGAAGGTCATTTTTATGCAGAAAAGCCATGGTGGGATTATCACGAGCGCTTGGCAGAACCATTGTCTAAAGTGGTAGGTGCTTTGCCAAAGGAAATATCGGTACTGAATACACTTACTGTAAACCTTCATTTATTGATGGTTTCTTTTTACACACCCACAGCTAAAAGATTCAAAATAATTTGCGAGGAAAAGGCCTTTCCTAGCGATCAGTATATGTTACAGAGTCAGGCTCGTTTTCATGGTTTTGACCCGAAAGTAGCAATCGTTGAAGTTAAGAAACGCGAAGGCGAACATGCCTGGCGTACGGAAGATTTTTTGGATAAAATTAACGAAGTAGGGGATGAGTTGGCTTTGGTGCTCATTGGCGGTGTTAATTATTATAATGGGCAGGTATTGGATATGGAAGCCATTACGAAAGCTGGTAAATCTGTGGGTGCTACTGTAGGCTGGGATTTGGCCCACGGCGTAGGTAATGTAGAACTAAAACTACACGATTGGGGTGCCGATTTTGCAGCATGGTGTAGTTATAAATATATGAACAGCGGACCAGGAAATGCTTCAGGTATTTATGTTCATGAACAATATTTAGACAGAAAAGATATCCCTCGTTTTGAGGGCTGGTGGGGCACAAAAAAGGATACCCGTTTTTTAATGAAGCCAGAATTCGAACCTATGGAAAACGCAGATGCGTGGCAAATTAGTAATGCACCCATACTTTCCGTTGCCCCGTATTTAGCTTCGTTAGAGTTATTTGAAGAAGTGGGTATGCCAGCTTTGATAGAAAAACGTAACAAGATAGTGGCGTATTTAGAGTTTGTCTTAGGAGAAATAGATGCTGAGGTAGATAGTTCTTTTGAGATTATTACACCCAAAGATAGGGGATGCCAGCTTTCTGTTTTCTTACATGGCGAAGGAAAGGCTTTGTTCAATTACCTTATGGAAAATGGAGTAATAACTGATTGGCGCGAACCAAATGTTATTCGTTTGGCTCCGGCACCATTCTATTGTTCCTTTGAAGAT
>JBLICT010000282.1:0-3387 GCA_047632415.1 Maribacter sp. | reverse complement strand
TGAATTATTCTGCGCATGATATTGATAGAGGCATCATGACCATCGAACAAAGAAGCCGCTGTAACGATTCGTATTTTATTCACAGGTTTATAAGGAGGTATATTTTTCATTACTAAGGGTTTAGAATTACCAGACTCTCTCAAATTTAAGCCTTTTCCGATGATGCATAACGGGCAATCTTTATGAATAATACCCTATTATTATTTAAATCAATATAGATTTTAAGCAGATTCACACATTTCACAAAAATAACCGCAAGGTTTTAGCAAAAAGCTTAGCGTTACATTAATTTTAAAATGGCAATTATTTCCTAAAAAATCAAAACAATAGTATCATTGTACACAGAGGTGGTAAGATTCCATTTTGCTATCTTTAAGATTAGAACGGTTTACATATGCGAAAAAAATTAGTTAGAATCGGGTTTATTCTATTTATGGTTCCCCTTTCTGCCTTATTAATTTGTAATTACCTCATTAACTCGTTCGCTGAAGGAAAAACCTATAATTCCACTACCCAAATACCTAAAAATAAGGTTGGGATAATACTGGGAACTTCTAAAAGATTAATAGGAGGACAACCCAACCCATATTACGAAAATAGAATTTTGGCGACCGTAAGGCTCTACACTGCCGATAAAATAGATTTTGTACTAGTAAGTGGTGACAATGGTAGTATTTACTACAATGAGCCCACCACCATGAAAAAAGATTTAATTGCTAAGGGAATTCCTGAGGAACATATTTTTTTAGACTATGCCGGTTTCAGAACCTTAGACTCTATGGTGCGTGCCAAAGAAGTCTTTGGACTTACGAAAGTTACAGTCATATCTCAAAAATTTCACAATGAAAGAGCTATCTATATTGCCGAAAAAAAAGGGTTGAAGGCCATTGGTTTTAATGCAACGGACATTTCTTTAGAATCGGGACTACGCGTTCAATTGCGCGAGTATTTTGCCCGTGTTAAAGTGTTCTTGGATTTGGCATTGAAAGTACAGCCTCGATTCTATGGAGATAAAGAGATTATCGGTTAGGGGTACATGTGTTTAAAAAACGATAAATAATAAACGATGTCAAAAACAAAAACACTGCTTAAAAACCTAGGGCCAGGTCTTCTTTTCGCTAGCATGGCTATAGGGACATCACATTTGGTATTATCTACAAAAGCGGGGGCCCAATACGGGTGGCTCATGGTCATCCCTATAATTTTAGCAAATGTCTTAAAATATCCATTTTTTGAGTTTGGGGTACGCTACACCAGCATTACTAACAAAACCCTTATTGAGGGGTATCTAAATCGAGGTAAAGGCTATCTGTGGTTCTATGCGGCTATAACATTGCTTACCACCTTTACTATTTTGGCAGCTTTATATACCGTAACGGCTGGCCTGTTCATCAACCTTTTTAAAATTAATAATGTAAGTATAAGTACGGTTGCGCTTGGACTTTTTATATTTATTAGTGGTCTGTTGATTATCGGTAAATATAGATTTCTAGAAATTAGCTTAAAATTTGTGGTCAGCATTCTGTTTTCAGCATTGATCGTTACTACCGCCTTGGTGGTTTTAAAAGGACAGGTTGCTCCCGTAGCGGACTTTGTCCCTATACCGATTTTCAATGAGGTAGGAATTTTATTTCTTATAGGTCTCATGGGGTGGATGCCCACAACCGTAGAAGCCTCTAGTTGGATAAGCCTGTGGAGTATTGAAAAATGGAAAAGCCAGAAAAAACCTTCTTTAAAAGAATCTCTACAAGAGTTTAACTTAGGGTATATTCTAACTGGAATCCTAGCGCTATTCTTTATGACCATAGGATGGTTTACACTTTATGGCACCAATACGGTTCTCAGTGGTAATGCCGTTAATTTTGCAGATCAGGTGGTGCAACTATTTACAACTCACATTGGGGCTTGGGCCTATCTATTTATTGCCATTTCGGCCTTTGCTACCATGTTCAGCACCTGTATGACAGCCCACGATGCAGTAACTAGGGTAAGTTTGGATATCATTGGTCTCCTGAAATCAAGTAAACTTTCAATAAATACCAAAGTAAACTTCGCGATTGGGGTGGTATTACTGGCGATAATCAATTTTATAGTCATAGCTGCCTTTGGAGCAAATATGGGAAATCTTGTTGCTCTCGCTACCTTTGTTTCTTTTGTAGTAGCCCCAATCATAGGTTACATGAACTTAAAGAATGTGATGAGCAATGATATTCCTGTGGAACAGAGACCAAACAAAAACCTACGGACATTAACCTATTTAGGCATTGTGGTGTTGTCCTGTTTTTCCTTGTATTATTTCTATGTGGTCATTTTCTAGTTGAAACCTATTGCCGATTGTTAACTATCAACGTACTATCTTTATCAAAGTACGTTCGTTCTGTTTATGTAGAAAATCCAAACAATATGCTCCGTTTATGCAGTTGTTAGTCAATTTTTCTTCTCCGTAGCCTAAAGACTCAACGATAGTAGCTTGGGACACACCCTTTTTAATAAGGTAAGCCTTAATAGCATCAGCTCTGTTTTGAGAAAGCTTTAAATTATAGGAAGAACTATTCCTACTATCCGTGTGCGTTTCAATTGCCAGACGTAACTGCGGAAACTGGATTGCCGTTTCTACCACTTTGTCCAGCTCAGCCGCTATGCTCGTATTTATGACACTTTTTCCTTTGTCAAAGTAAAACTTATCCAGTTTTAATGCGATTTGACCTTCTTTTTCTTCTACAAAATCATCAAACAATACTAGACCTATAAGAAATGGAACATCCTGAATATTGTCCATGTCTTCTTCCTTGAAGGTGGTGGAAAAAATAGAATACTTTTCTTTGGATGCAGCTATCGTAACTTGCTCCTGCCAAGGTATCTCCAAGGTAAATGTACCGTCTTCCTTAGTGTAAATCTCTTTTAAAATAACACCTTGTGCATCAACTACACTTATTTGGACCTGACTAATTCCTTTTTGAGTTAAGGTATTGAGCACTTCCCCTTGTAAAGCAAAAGTTTTTAGACCCGGAATACCATTAATTCTAAAACCGTAGATATCATCACCTCCCTTACCCCCTTTCCTATTGGATGCCAAGTACCCTAAATACGCATCATCGGCCATTTCTTTTATAATAAAACCAAAATCGTCTGCACTGGTGTTAATACCTTCACCTAGATTAACAGGAATACTATATGTCCCATTCGCCTGGAGATTCGACTTGTAGATATCCATGCCTCCAAATCCGTAAAAAACGTCCGAAGAAAAATAAAGATCACCATTAAAGAGGTAAGGAGAAATTTCATTTCCCGGAGAGTTTATTCTAGGACCTAGATTTGTTGGAGCGGACATAATCTGTCCGTTGTTGGTAGTTACATAATAAATATCTGTACCGCCGTAACTATCAT
>JBLICT010000281.1:0-3391 GCA_047632415.1 Maribacter sp. | reverse complement strand
CATAGTTACGCACAATTAGTAAAATATAAAAATATTTGGAACTACATCAGCTAAAACTAAACGGATAACTTTTTCGTTGAACATCGTAATTTTAAATACTGTAATTTCTACAAAATACCTAGTTTTATTAGCTTTGCTAGCTTAGAATTAAACGTATGAGTGCAAAAAAGACACTATTTGATAAAGTTTGGGATTCACATGTAGTCCACCAAATCGAAAACGGACCCGATGTCCTGTTCATAGACAGACATATGGTACACGAAGTAACAAGTCCTGTTGCTTTTTTAGGTTTAAAAACTAGGGGGATTGGCGTACTGCATCCTGAAAAAACATTTGCAACTGCCGACCATAATACACCAACTATCAATCAGCATCTACCGGTTGTAGATCCATTATCGGCCAACCAATTAAAAATGTTGGAAGAAAACGCTAATGAACATGGTATTTCGTATTGGGGACTCGGTCATGAGAAAAACGGTATTGTTCATGTTGTAGGTCCGGAATACGGTATTACAGTTCCTGGCGCAACTATCGTTTGTGGTGATTCGCACACCTCTACCCACGGTGCCTTTGGTGCTATTGCTTTTGGTATTGGCACATCTGAAGTAGAGATGGTTTTGGCTACTCAATGTATAATGCAACCGAAGCCGAAGCGCATGCGTATCAATATAACAGGAGAATTACAATTTGGGGTAACCTCAAAAGATGTTGCTTTATTTATAATTTCACAGCTAACTACCTCAGGAGCTACGGGATATTTTGTAGAATACGCAGGTGATGTATTTAAAAGCATGACCATGGAGGGCCGCATGACCGTATGTAATTTGAGTATAGAAATGGGTGCAAGAGGCGGAATGATTGCGCCAGATGAAACCACGTTCCATTACATTAAAGGCCGCGAATTCACTCCAAAGGGAGCTGATTGGGATACTGCTATGGACTACTGGCAAACCTTATACACAGATCCAGAAGCGATTTTTGATAAGGAACTCACGTTTAATGGCTCACTAATTGAACCCATGATTACCTACGGTACCAATCCAGGAATGGGGATGGGTATTTCAAAAGATATTCCAACATCAGATATGGTGCAAGGTGGTGCATCTACCTATAAAAAATCCTTGCAATACATGCAATTCGGAGAAGGTGATTCTATGATCGGAAAACCCATCGACTTCGTATTCCTAGGAAGCTGTACCAACGGAAGAATAGAAGACTTTAGGGCTTTTGCCTCCATTGTAAAAGGAAGGAAAAAAGCGGACAATGTTACTGCTTGGCTCGTTCCTGGGTCACACAAAGTAGAAAAGGCTATTAAGGAAGAAGGGATTTTGGCAATCATTAACGAAGCTGGTTTTGAGCTCCGTGAACCTGGCTGTTCTGCATGTTTAGCGATGAACGATGATAAAGTACCTCCAGGAAAACTAGCGGTCAGCACCTCAAATAGAAATTTTGAAGGAAGACAAGGGCCAGGTTCTAGAACGCTTTTAGCTAGTCCTTTAGTTGCGGCCGCAGCTGCCGTTACTGGGAAAGTAACAGATCCAAGGGAGCTAATGCAGAAGGAAATGGTGTAGTGCAATTTGGCTTTTAAAAGGAACATTTTCCGAACGAACTAAGAATAAAACATAGAATAAATTACAGTTAGACCCATCTAAAGTCTAACCTCTAAAATCTAACAACTATTCATGGCATACGATAAATTCAGCACAGTGACATCAACAGCAGTTCCATTACCCATAGAAAACGTTGATACCGACCAAATTATACCTGCACGGTTTCTTAAAGCAACAGAGCGCGTAGGCTTTGGTGATAACTTATTTCGTGACTGGCGGTACAATCAAGACAATACACCAAAGGCGGAGTTTGTACTCAACGACTCAAAATACAACGGAAAGATATTGGTAGGCGGTCATAACTTTGGTTCTGGCTCCTCCCGTGAACATGCCGCTTGGGCCGTCTATGACTACGGATTTCGTGTGGTGGTTTCTAGCTTTTTTGCAGATATATTTAGAGGAAACTGTTTAAATATTGGGGTATTACCAGTTCAAGTCAGTGTGGATTTCCTCCAGAAGATTTTTGATGCTTTAGAAAAGGACCCAAAAACAGAATTGAAAGTGAATCTTCCCGAGCAAAAAATCACCTTACTTACTACCGGCGAAAGTGAATCTTTTGATATCAACGACTATAAAAAGAACAATATGACTAATGGTTTCGATGATATCGATTACCTATTAAATATTAAAAAAGATATTCAGGAGTTCGCCAAAACAAGACCCTTTTAAATCACCTATCACTCTGCGTGCAGACAAAGGACTTAAAAGTTGGCTGTTACAGCTATCTCGACGCCACTCTATATGACATTTAGGATTTACCGAAACAACCAGTACCACAACCAACCTCCCAAATCATTGGGATTGCATAAATGAAAAAAAGATATCTGGAAATAATGGACACCACCCTCAGGGATGGGGAGCAGACCTCAGGCGTATCCTTTTCCGCCTCAGAGAAACTTACACTAGCCAAACTGTTGTTGGATGAATTGAAAGTGGACCGTATTGAAGTAGCTTCGGCACGGGTTTCAGATGGCGAATTGAAGGCGGTACAACAGATTACCGAGTGGGCAAAAGAAAAAGGATATTTAGACAGGATTGAAGTCTTGACCTTTGTAGATGGTGGTGTTTCTTTACAATGGATGAAAAAAGCAGGGGCTAAATCCCAAAATCTGTTGACAAAAGGATCTTTAAATCATTTGCAACATCAGCTTAAAAAAACGCCCGAGAAACATTTTTCTGAAATAGTAGCTGTTTTTAAAGAGGCAGAAAAACTAGGGATCATTACAAATGTGTATCTAGAGGATTGGAGTAATGGCATGCGTAACTCCAAGGAATACGTGTTCCAATTCTTAGATTTTTTAACTACCCAACCCGTAAAACGAATTCTCTTACCGGATACATTGGGCGTACTAACACATACCGAAACATACGATTATATCGCTCAAATTACGGCGCGCTACCCAGAACAGCATTTTGATTTTCATGGTCACAATGACTATGATTTAGGTGTTGCCAACGTTATGGAAGCAGTAAAAGCAGGCTGTCATGGTTTGCATCTGACCGTAAACGGAATGGGAGAACGTGCCGGAAATGTACCGATGGCAAGCGCAGTAGCTGTAATCAACGATTTTCTACCAGAGGTAGAAATCAGTATTGACGAGACATCTTTATTTAAAGTCAGTAAATTAGTATCGGCCTTCACGGGACTCACTATTCCAGCGAATAAACCTATTGTGGGCGATAATGTATTTACCCAGACCGCGGGTATACATGCGGATGGAGACAGTAAAAACAACCTATACTTTAGTGATTTAATGCCCGAACGCTTTGGTCGAAAGCGC
>JBLICT010000280.1:0-3408 GCA_047632415.1 Maribacter sp. | reverse complement strand
AAATCACCTCCTCCATCAGCGCTCTGCGCTTTTATAAACTCTAGGGTGGTAGCCGTATTCATAGTGAATCCAGAATGTCTAACTAAATAATCGTCTTCGGTATCTCTATAGAATACACTAGATGTCAAAATATCAAGACTCGGAACTTGCTGCTCTACTTTTGAAATCACACTCAAAAAATCTTTCTTTAAGAATTCTAACTCGTCAGACATGGAGCCTGTTGCATCTACAATAAAAGCCAATTCCACTTTCGTACCAGATGAACCCACAGCACCTAAAACAAAT
This sequence comes from Maribacter sp., assembly GCA_047632415.1. Taxonomy (GTDB): domain Bacteria; phylum Bacteroidota; class Bacteroidia; order Flavobacteriales; family Flavobacteriaceae; genus Maribacter. The sequence continues at coordinate 3,123 of JBLICT010000280.1, read as the reverse complement.
TCGTTGATGCCTTCATTGAACATTTTTACTGGTGTAGACATCATTTTATTATTTACAACTAAGGTATATTCTTCCATGGATAGCGCAGACACATCTTGGTGCATTCTAACAAACAATTGCGCGGTTCCAAAATTATCTGTTTTAGCTTCCCAAACAACGGCTCCATCCTTCTCCAATCTTACAGACTTATCGTTTATAGGCACCCCAGTCTCCCCTTTTATTAAAACCGAAATCCTGTTCAGGTTATGAAAATTCCAGTACTCTGCTTTATTTGTAAACTCTTCTGTTTGCAACAAGTCCCTCCAAAAAGTCCAGTTTTCCAAATCGTTCCATTCTGCAGCCGTCAGCAATCCCGCTTCACCACCATTTCCGTCACCATTGCCACCTGGAGATGTGGCACTTCCAGACTCCGAAGAAAAACTATCTGCACGGTCAGAACTTTCATCAGTAATGTTTAGCGCACCTTCATCGGCAGTGACAGCGTCATCATCACATGATGTAAGCAAGAAACCAAATATTAAAAAGCTAAAAAGCAAACGTATATTCTCCATGAGCTATGTTGTTTTCCTAATTAGATAACTATTAGATACATAGGTTGCGTGAGTTATTGCCAATTATTGATTGAAACCTACTTAGGTTAAGGAGTTCAAGCGCATTGTTTAGTGGAGATTCTTACAACCTTTCAATCTGTTGCATTCGTTTTCCTAATATGCAGAGTACTTCATAACTTTAGTCCAAGACAGATATAATCGCATTATTAAAGGCTAGTCCCAAAGACCTTAAAATACTTTAATTGATAAGGTGGTTATGGTGGGAAAACAAAACATCTCTGCAAGTTCTGATTATAATAAAAATCCATTATCCATGTCTGGATATGATTGGTATTAAACACCAATTTTCATTACATAAAACTAATAAATTCAGCTTAAATTACTTCAAAAATTCCAACACGTTTTTTTCAATACGCTCTTGTATATGTTCGGTATCCCCTTTCACAAATTTTTCTCCAGTAATCTTCTCGTAGAGTTCTATATATCTATCGGAGACAGAGGCTATATATTCATCCGTCATTGCTGGAACACTTTGTCCTTCTAATCCTTGAAAACCATTAGAAATTAACCATTGCCTAACGAATTCTTTGGACAACTGTTTCTGAACGGCTCCTTTTTCCTGTCGCTCCTCGTAGCCATTCGCATAAAAGTAACGGGAAGAGTCCGGAGTATGTATTTCATCTATCAATACGATTTTGCCCTCTTTCGTTTTACCAAATTCGTATTTGGTATCCACTAAAATCAATCCTCTAACCGCGGCAATTTCACTTCCTCTATTAAAAAGCGCATAGGTATATTTTTCCAGCACCTCGTAGTCCTCCTTGGAAACAATACCGCGTTTAAGAATATCTGCTTTTGAAATATCTTCGTCATGGTCGCCCATTTCAGCTTTAGTGGCAGGGGTGATTATGGGATTCGGGAACTTATCGTTCTCCTTCATTCCTTCTGGCATCGGCACACCACAAAGCATTCTTTTTCCTATCTTATATTCACGTGCCGCATGACCAGACATATACCCTCTAATGACCATTTCAACCTTAAAAGGTTCACAAGCATGTCCTATTGCTACGTTTGGATCGGGAGCTGCTGTTAGCCAATTGGGAACAATATCCGCCGTATCCGCCATCATTTTCGTCGCGATTTGATTTAAAATTTGCCCTTTAAATGGTATTCCCTTTGGCATGACTACATCAAAAGCAGATAGCCTATCGGTAGCTATCATTACCAAAATATCATTTTCTAACGCATAGACTTCGCGCACTTTTCCCTTATACAAACTTTGCTGCCCGGGGAAATTAAAATTAGTGTCTATTATGGTATTCATTGGTCCCTGTACATTTTAAATAAAAGGAATAGCATATTCCCAAAAAAATTATAATACCTAGTTATGGTGCTCAATAGTCTTGTAGGCATCAATCACTTCTTTCACTAGTTTGTGCCTAATAACATCTTTATCATCCAAGTAAATTATTTCTATGCCTGGTACGTTTTGTAAAACCAACAAGGCTTCTTTTAGACCGGAGATAGTTCTGCGTGGCAAATCTATTTGTCCTGGATCTCCTGTAATCAAAAATTTGGCGTGCTTGCCCATACGCGTCAGGAACATTTTCATCTGTGCGTGGGTGGTATTTTGAGCCTCGTCCAAAATCACAAAAGCATTGTCAAGCGTTCGCCCGCGCATAAACGCCATTGGAGCTACCTGTATAATACCTGTTTCTAAGTAATGTGTAAGTTTTTCTGGACTGATCATATCCCGTAATGCATCATATAGCGGCTGCATATAGGGATCTAACTTATCCTTGAGGTCACCTGGTAAAAATCCCAAATTCTCCCCCGCTTCTACCGCAGGCCTTGTTAATATGATTTTACGCACTTGCTTTTCTTTAAGTGCTTTTACAGCCAAGGCAACTCCTGTATACGTTTTTCCAGTACCCGCTGGGCCAATAGCAAAAACCATATCGTTCTTTTTTGAGGCATCCACCAAACGTCTTTGATTTGGGGTCTTAGCTTTTATTAACCTGCCACTGACTCCATGCACCAAAGTCTCGCCGCTCTTTGCAGAGGCTTGGTTTTTAGACGTTTCTTCATCTTCTATAAGAATCCGCTCAATACTATTTTCATCTAGCTTGTTATACTTTGCGAAATACTGAACAAGCATTTCAAAACGCTTTTCAAATTCTTCTAGAAGTACTTCGTCTCCATATACCTTAATCTTGTTGCCTCTAGCTACTATTTTCAACTTTGGAAAATACTTTTTCAAGAGGTCTATGTGTTCATTTTGCTGTCCAAAAAAATCTCGTGGGCTTATCTCGGTAAGTTCTAATATTAGCTCGTTCAAATAGTGATTTTTAGTAAGATGTCAACTAAGCAAAGATTAATTTCGCTTGGCTGTTTTTTTGTTTAATTTTGTTACTCAAATTTAAGTAAAAATTAAGTTTGCCTAAGCAAAAACATATCAACATTGTCGCATGGCGATTATTACCTTAACAACCGATTTCGGAATTAAAGACCACTTTGTTGGGGTGCTAAAGGGTTCTATCTATACCGAGCTTCCAGATGCAAACATTGTTGA
>JBLICT010000279.1:0-3424 GCA_047632415.1 Maribacter sp. | reverse complement strand
GGAAAATGTTTGGTGAAACTTGAAAGTAGCGATAAATAGTGCGGTACACAGCCAATCATATCATTGGTGTAGTTCTTAGAAAAATCGTTGAATTCTACAGCTATAGTTTCTCCTATTTTCATAAACTGTATTACTTTACATTTGAAAGCATTGTACCGTTGGTTATGGGTTGAGCACAATGTGGTATTAGAATCGGAAAATAAAACCTAACCTGCAAATAGATGCTAACTTTTTTTGCAATGTTTGTTTCAATGAATGAGCAACTCAATAATATTGGTTCTTACTCAGATGGTCACTGGTCATGCTCGAGTTATGGTTAGCGAATTTGTTTTTTCTACTCATTTATATTTTTTATTCTAGTTTACTAATGCTAGCACAGGCGTGATACTGAAATTAATTTAGCGCAGGCTGCTTGCGCTAGCCGGGATTGATTTTATAAAAGACACTAATAAAACCAAGTGATTACTTAAAGATGATCCTGCCGGTAATCCACTAAAAATGTACCAGTGCTATTTTTTTAATTTGACATTCTGATTTTGTATTTCTCTTTACCACCAAACCACAAAAAACTTCTCAAATTCCGTTTCCGATTTTTTCATCCAAACCATGGGAGCATTTTGTTTGATTAGGCGTATGTAAATATGGAGCATCGTTTCATAATGGGAAGTCCATGCTACATCTTCATGCGGTGGTATTACCCATTGGGATTTATAAGGAATGTAGAATTCGTATGGTTCGAAAGCGCCGGTTTGGAAGTTCGCCATTCGCAACCAATACCCAATAATACATTTAGGGTTCAATGGTCTTAGGTGGCTGGTTTTGCTACCGTAAGGTTCAAAAAGCTGTGCTTTATAGCATACTTGGTGTTCTATTTGAGTGTGGTCAATTTCTAGGGTTTCTAACGCACTAGCTCCTTCGGGTGCATGAAGCAGGGGAAATTGAGCGTTTTTAATCTTTTCCATTTTGGTAAAAAACATATCCCGTCTGTTTGGTCCCATAAGTTGATGTATAGGTTCGGATATATCGGGATTTATGATGTAAAACTTATAGGTAAGTTCTACATGAATAAGGTGCTGGGTCGCTGTATCCTTTAATATAAAATCAATTTCACCTATGGTTCGTTTCCCTTGCCGTATCGGAAGATTATGCAGCAGTACCTCATATGGTGAACAATGGTCCAGTACTTGTTTACAAACCTGTTCCATCTGGTGGCCCAAACGTAGTTTCTGTGAAAATGGAGTGGGGGAGAAACTGGTTAGATCTACCTGTGGAAAATCAAATTGTTGCATCCCAAATTGAGAATTCACCCAGATGGGCGGCGTATTGAGGAAGCCTGTGACTTGTTGTTGGAGGTGTTCTTGTAGCATAACAGTACTAAATTACGAGAATTGTAGAACTGCTGCAGCATGTATAAGGATAAACCGTCTTTAAGAAATAGAAATTGTTACTGTATCTTTAATTACGGACGACAGGCAAACAGTATAAACCTAATTAATCACAGGATATAACACTAAAAGTTTCACTAGCGATAGCATCTGCTTTGTTCACCGTTGAATTAAATAGCAGAAATTTATCAATCCCGTGGCCAGAAGATCGTGCGGATATTTCCATAAGGTAGGTACCTGGATTATCAAAAACAACAAAGATATCATGCGCATTGTTGTCATATGTGGAAGCCTGCCATTTAAAGTCAAGATTAGTACCACTTCTATATATTTTAAACCAACCATCTTTTGTGGCTCCTTCTGGGTTTGGGGTTTTACCGGTGTCCTTGGGGTACACCGTGCTGTTACCTTGGCTATTTTGTCCGTAGAAATCACTAGCATCGTTAAAGCGTAACCAGGTATCATTATGCTCGGTACCATTATCGCCGATGCTTACCGAGGAATGCCAAAGGAACTGGTACGTGCCTTCATTTTCGATTTTTAACTGGTACGTTGCTGCCCCATTCCCTGGATTTCCTAAGCTTTGTGACCCATCCCACACCATGTAGCCGGAACCAGAATCGCTTTCACCATCGGTTTTTAGCTTCCAATCTTCTGTAAATTCAGCTTTTTCAAATTCTACCAGCACAAGTCCTTCCTTTTCGTTGAATACAAAACTTGAGGTATCCATGCATGCTGTTTCTTCCGATGAAGTTTCTGTTGTTGAACCTTCTTCCTCTGCCGTTTCAGATTCGGATGCCATTTCATCGGTTTCTTCTATGGTATCAGGCGCTACCAATTCTGTTAGTTCACCGTCGGTACATGCGTTGTAAAGAACAAGGACTACAAACAAAAAGGAAAGACGATAAAGCGATTTAAGAGTCATAGTAGGTAGTTATGAATTATTTGGGTACTTTATAAAAAGGAAACGCAAGAGTGGAACAAAATATTGAAGCCCCATCTTATTATTCGATGTACTACACAATTTATGAATAACGAATTCCATTTGATACCTATGTATTTTGAAAAGGGTCAAGAACCAACCTTAAACAACAACGTTAACATTTCCTAAATACGCAACGCATCCAAACGAAAAGTCTTAATTTTATATCATGGCAATGAATACAAGAAAAGGATTCCGCTTTGTTCCTTACGAAGCAGCGGAAATTTCTCCATTTGATAAACTTTTTGATATTTTCCAAGAACTGATTACCCATACGTCGGGCGATTTTGATGAGGCCATAGATTGGCTGCGCGAATTGGATAAGGAATATGAGTTAACGGATGAAAATTACACTATAGAGGATTTTATAGAAGATCTAAAGGCCAAAGGGTACATTCAGGAAGAGTTTGAAGATACTGGAGGCAAAGGCGATGACGGAGAAGAAGGTGATGGACCTGGTGGCAATGTCTCCATAACCGCTAAAATGGAACGTATTATACGGCAACGCGCTCTAGACCAGATTTTTGGTAAGCTCAAGCGCAGTGGCGCCGGAAACCATAAAACAGGCAAATCGGGACAGGGAGACGAGCATACAGGCGATTTTAGGGAATACCGGTATGGTGACGGACTGGAACATATTTCTATGACCGAGAGTCTTAAAAATGCACAGGTAAATCACGGTATTGGTAGTTTTCAACTGACGGAAGAAGATTTAGTGGTGGAAGACACCCAATACAAGGCGCAGATGAGCACTATTCTAATGATTGATATTAGTCATAGTATGATTCTTTACGGGGAAGACCGGATAACACCTGCCAAGAAAGTTGCAATGGCACTTTCCGAATTGATAACGACCCGTTACCCAAAGGATACCTTGGATATTTTGGTTTTTGGAAACGATGCATGGCCTATTCCCATCAAAGATTTGCCCTACTTAAAAGTCGGCCCATACCATACCAATACAGTTGCAGGATTACAATTAGCAATGGACATGCTGCGAAGAAAACGGAATACGAACAAACAGATTTTTATGATTACTGACGGAAAGCCAAGTTGC
>JBLICT010000278.1:0-3451 GCA_047632415.1 Maribacter sp. | reverse complement strand
TATCTAGATGCCCCTGTTGTAAAAATTAATACTGCTGATACACCAGCGCCATATTCACCTGTTTTATTAGAAGAGTGGCTGCCTAATTATAAAGATGTAGTGAAGGCAGTTAAAAAGGTGTTGTATAAATTATAGCATACTTTTGTAAAAGTATCTTAGCTTCGTCGACCAAGGTTGAGGAAGCTTTTTTTATTTGGAAAGCTATTTGTCCAATAGCTCCTGCAGAATTTTAGCAATGAAACAAATCTTATCTTTCTTTTTACTTTTAGGCTTTGTTTGGTTGAATGCCCAGACCAAGGTTGGCGGTATTGTTGTAGATGAGGCTGGGGAATCTGTGGCTTTTGCCAATGTACTTTTTAAAAATTCTACAGAAGGTACTATTACCAATGATAACGGAAGGTTTTATATGGAGTCTGATAATGTGTATGACATATTGTTGGTTTCGTTTATCGGCTTTGAAAATCAGGAAATTGTTCTGGAAAATAAGGTAACCTACGACATGAACATAATCTTGGTCGAAGCTACACAGCAACTTAACGAAGTGGTATTGATTTCTGGCAAACAGTCTAAAAAAAATAATCCTGCGGTAGAAATACTTAAGAAAATATGGGCTAAAAAACGGCAGAACGGTGTAAGTCAATTCAATCAATACGCTTTTGAAAAATATGAAAAGGTAGAATTTGACCTAAACACTATCGACAGTGCCCTAATGAAGCGAAAAATCTTTAAAGGGCTTGAATTTGTCTTCCAAGATTTAGATACTTCCCGAATCACTGGTAAGACCTATCTGCCCATTTTCCTAAACGAAACTTTTTCTAAAGTATATGGCGATAATCTTTTGAAAGAAGAAAAAGAAGATGTTTTGGGTAATAAAAATTCGGGTTTCGATAACAATCAGGCTATTATCAGCTTTATCGCCGATCTTTATCAAGACTATAATATCTACGACAATTATCTAAAGTTTTTCGATAAGAGTTTTACGAGTCCGTTATCTCGAACAGGGGTAGATACCTACAATTATGCGCTGCGTGATAGCGCGTTTATCGATAACAAATGGTGCTATAATATTGTGTACTACCCGAGGCGTAAAAATGAGCTTACTTTTAAAGGTGATTTTTGGGTCAGCGATTCGACCTATGCTATCAAGAATATCAACCTTGAGGTTACTAAAAGCGCAAATATCAACTGGGTCAAAGAAATTTATATCGAACAAGATTTTGAAGTGGTAAACGATTCGGTATTCCTACTGAAACGCGACTACATGATGAGTGATTTTAGTTTTCAGAAAAAAGAGGAATCGCGTGGGGTATATGGCAAGCGAACAACTGTTTATGGCGGCTATACGTTTGATCAAAAGCAGTCCAAGGAATTCTACAAAACGGAAAGTAACCCCTATGATCCTATTGTCCAAAATCGCGATAGTATCTTTTGGCAGAACAGCCGGCTGGAAGTTTTGAATAAAGACGAACAAGGTATTTACCAGCTACTGGACACGCTCCAAACCGTTCCTAAATTCAACATGTTTTATGATGTTGTAAGTATCCTCGGTTCCGGCTATGTTGAAATTGATAAATGGAATATGGATATTGGCAGTATATACGATTTCTGGGGGTACAATGAAGCTGAAGGTCTGCGCGTACGGTTAGGTGCCAGAACTTATTTTGGCGAAAATGATTCATGGCGTCTAGAAGGATACGGCGCTTATGGGTTTAGCGATAAAAAATTTAAATATGGCGCATCTGGAAAGTTCTTATTAGATCAAAAGAGCAGATTGATTCTTTCGGGAGGTAAGCGACGTGATGTGGAACAATTGGGCGGTAGTCTTACAGCTACCAATGATGTGTTGGGCAGGAGTATTGCTTCCTCAGCTATTTTAACGGTCGGGGCCAATAATAGATTGTCGAATATTGACTTGAGCGGTCTTAGCATAGAAATAGAACCTGTAACCAATTTGAGGATAGCCTTAGGTGGAACTTTTCGAAATCTGAGTTCGGCCTTGCCGGCAGCTTTTAGCCTTAACTATGTTGATGCCGACTCGCCTACTGGGGTGTCTTCTGAAATAAAGCAGTTGGATTTTCAGACGGTATTGATTTATACCCCGGGAAAACGAACTATTGGTTACGGTGTGGAGCGTCGCGATATCAATGATGAATATAGTACCTTGTTATTAAAGTATACCAAAGGAATCGATGGTATTTGGGAGAGTGATTTCAACTACAGTAAGCTGCAATTTTCATATACGCAACCATGGCAAGTAGGAGGATTTGGGCGTCTAACCAGCACCGTAGAGATTGGTAAAATTTTCGGGGATGTTCCCTTAGGCTTGTTGAATGTAGTACCTGGTAATCAGACGCTTTTTTCGAACTATGGTACTTTTCCCAATCTTGATTTTTATGAATTCGTTACAGACACCTATACCGCAGTACATTTGGAACATAATTTCAATGGGCGTATATTTTCACGAATACCTTTTCTCCGAAAGCTTGATTTAAGGGAGATTATAGGTTTGCGCGGAGTTTGGGGTGAATTGTCTGATTCAAATATTGCTTTGAGCGCTCCAGCATCTGCGCTAACTCCTTTGCAAGCGCCATCGGATAGAATCTATTATGAATATTCTTTGGGAGTTGGAAATATTTTTAGAATATTTAGAATCGATTTTAATTTCAGGGGTAATTATCTGGATAGCCCAAATGCTAGACCTTTTGCTATAAGAGGTACATTTGGTTTTAGTTTTTAGTATAGTTATAAATAGTACAATTTTGAGCGGTAAACGGCGTTTAATTTTTATTAGAATTAAATTAATTTGAGATATGAGTGAGACTAACGATGTAACTTTTGATGTTTTAATTGAAATTCCCAAGGGCAGTCGAAACAAGTATGAGTATGATTTTACGCTGCATAAGATAAGATTTGACAGAACATTATTTTCTTCTATGATGTATCCAGGCGATTATGGTTTTATACCAGAGACTTTGGCTTTGGATATGGATCCTCTTGATGTTTTGGTAATGTGTACAGAGCCAACCTATCCTATGGTTGTTGTTGAGGTAAAGCCAATAGGAGTTTTTTACATGGAGGATGAAAAAGGCCCTGATGAAAAAATAATTTGTGTTCCCGTTTCTGACCCTATTTGGAACCAGAAGAATGATTTAGATGACTTAAATCCGCATAGAAAAAAAGAAATTGAGCACTTCTTTCAAGTATACAAAGACTTAGAAAAGAAGAAAGTTGATGTTGGTGGTTGGGGCAATGTTGATGAGGCAATAAAAATTTATCACGAGTGCGTGCAGCGTTATGATGAAAGCGAACATAAAAAGAAGCGCACCTTTACCATTTAAAGAACTGATTCTTAATTTAGAGTCACCATTATTAATGTATTATTAATAATGGTGGCTTTTTTTATTCTATTTTACTACTTTAGCAGCCTTTTAAAAAACTATAAATAATCTAA
>JBLICT010000277.1:0-3453 GCA_047632415.1 Maribacter sp. | reverse complement strand
CCCTAAATTCCCAAATACCTTTATCCGCTTCTTTCCAGTGGTTAGAAACGATCCAAACGATTCCTTTTGTAATCCCCCAGAGTTCTTCCCCATTTTCAGTATCGTTATGATATTTGGACAACTGTTCATAGATAACATCCATTAGAATACCATAAATATCATTCTGCTTTTGTTTGTAGGCTGCATTACCAACGCGAACAGGAGCCGAACCTTTATACCCGGCGAGGTGTTCCAAGGTAACTTCGGTTAATTTCTTTTCTTTATTGATACCATACATGATTTGTAGTTTTTCATCCTTATCCGGAATTAAATCTACAATAAATTGTAAGTAACGTTTGGCCACATTCCTATGACCAAGATCACCGATGACTTTAATAGCCATGGAAGCATCCCGAATCCAACAAAAGCGATAATCCCAGTTTCGCACTTCACCAATAGTCTCGGGCAAGGATGTAGTGGCAGCTGCTAATACAGCACCTGTCTTGTCGTAACTTAATAGCTTAAGGGTAATGGCGCTTCTACTTATTTCCGCATTGTATTTTTTGTAATTCGGTGTTTTATTACTCCAATTAAGCCAATATACCTTAGTACGTTCTAACTCGGTATACATTTTCCGCACAGAGGGCTGAAACAACTTCTCATTATAGCCCATTAAAAAGTAACCGTCCTTTTCTAATGCTATCTCCCTTCCTTCCATAACAGCATTCTTATTAAAAGAAGTGTATAAAAAACAAGTGTCAAACTTTTCACCATGCGTAAGGCTTACTATAAAATTCTTCTTTACATAGGTATCCGTTTTACCCTTGGCGTATTCCAACTTAGGATTATAGTGTACCTTAAAAACCGGTTTTCCTGAAATATGCTTAAAAAACCGAACCAGCTCTGGAGGCGAATTATACCCATCTTCTTTACGATATCTAGGCATAAAATCCCGGATTTCAAAAATAGCATCATCAGAAGTAAATCGTGTAACTAAAATTGCGGTATGTTTCTTATAGCTTTGTTTAATGACATAGGAGTCATCTACCTGAACCTCAAAGCTGCCTCCTTTGGTATCATCTAACAATTTTGCAAAAACCGAGGAAGAGTCAAACTCTGGTAAACAGCACCAATCTATAGAACCCGTTTTAGACACTAAGGCCGCGCTTCTACAATTTCCTATAATTCCGTAATCTAAATTATCCATATATATTTTCTATTTCGTATCTGGGTTGGTATTCCATTATTGGTAGTCATTTTACAATATCAATTAGGCTGCGAGTAAAAAACAGAGGTCAAAATGAGGTTTCCGTAAAAATCTTGATTCATACAGTCTTTCAATTGCTATTGCCCTTCTTTTTCCCGAAATTGAGAGAAATTAAGTTTAAAACAAAACAAAATCCGCTATTTATGGCTAAAACTATCATTATCTCAAATAGACTACCCGTACAATTGCAAATTAGCAATGGAGACATTACCGCGATACCAAGTGTAGGTGGTTTGGCAACGGGAATGAAATCTGTTCACTCGGGCGGAGATAGCCTTTGGATTGGATGGAGCGGACTCACAGATGAGGAAATTCCGGAAGAATTAGCGCCAAAAATTGACAAGGCTCTAGCGGAACATGGTTCCTCTAAAGTAAGATTAACAAAAAACGAAGTAGACGGATTTTATTTCGGTTTTAGCAATAGAACCATATGGCCATTATTCCATTACTTTTTGGAATACTCGGAATTTGAGCTCTCCTATTGGGAAACCTATAAAGCGGTAAATCAAAAATTTGCAGATGCTATCTTAGAGAAGGCAGATGAGAACGATACCATTTGGGTACACGATTATCAACTCATGTTGGTACCGCAAATGGTGCGCGAGAAACGTCCTAATATTTCTGTCGGTTTCTTTTTACACATACCATTCCCATCTTATGAAATTTTTAGAACGTTGCCTTGGCGTAAAGAAATATTGCAAGGGCTGCTTGGTTCAGACCTTATAGGATTTCATACGTACGACTATGAACGCCACTTCTTAAGTTCTGTTAGAAGATTATTGGGTTTAGAGGTTAGTTTTAATGATATCTATCTAGAGGATAGAGTGATTAAAGTGGATTCCTTCCCTATGGGCATCGATTACAAAAAATTCAGCGAGGCGGCAAAGGAACATTTACAACGGAATGAATCCGAGAAATCAGAATTACAGAAACGACTGGATACTCACAAAAAATCGGCTCCGGATGCCAAGTTCTTTTTATCCATAGATAGATTGGACTATTCCAAAGGGATTGCTAAGCGATTAAAAGCTTATGAGTACTTTTTGAATAAGTATCCAGAATATAAGGAAAAGGTTCGTTTGATTATCCTAGCGGTTCCCTCCCGATCCAACGTACCTCAATACAAGCTACTTAAAAAAGAAATTGATGAATTGGTAGGTCGTATAAATGGAGAATTGTCTACGGTTAGCTGGACACCCATTTGGTATTTCTACAGATCAATGCCTTTTGAAAATCTAATAGACTTATACACCTCCTGTGATATTGCTTGGTTAACGCCCATACGAGATGGAATGAATTTGGTTGCTAAAGAATACATTGCAACCCGAACGGATAAAACAGGCGTGCTTATATTGAGTGAAATGGCCGGTTCTGCCAACGAAATGAATGAATCCTTACTTATTAACCCTAATAATTTTGAGCAAATAGCGGATACATTGTTCCAAGCCATAAACATGCCTAAAGAAGAACAACAGGAACGTAACGGCATATTACAAAAACGATTGGAGCGCTATAATGTAGAAAAATGGGCGAACGACTTTATGACCTCCTTGGTCAACCAAAAAGAAAAAGAGAATGTATATGTGTCCCGTAGGTTGTCTGTTGACCTTATGAATACCGTAATTCAAGACTACATAAAAGCAAAAAAGCGGCTGGTATTCTTGGACTATGATGGTACGCTAGCAGGCTTTCATAACGACCCTCAAAAAGCGAGTCCAGATGAGGCATTGTACCAATTACTAGATGAGATTTCATCCCAACCCAATACCGACATGTATCTTATAAGCGGCCGGGATAAGGAAACCTTTACTAAATGGTTCCTTCCAAAAAAGTACAACATGATTGTGGAACATGGGGTATGGCTTTCCCAAGGTGGGGAAGATTTTCACATGTTAGAAAATGTCAAAAAAGATTGGATGGCTAAAATACTACCTGTGTTGGAGTCTTTTGTAGATCGCACGCCCGGTAGTTTTATTGAGGAAAAAAACTATTCCTTGGCATGGCATTACCGAAACACTGATCCAGATTTTGGTCAGAAACGGGCTGTAGAACTCAATACGGTATTAACAAGTTTAATAGCCAATGATGACTTAAGTGTCTTAAACGGGAACAAGGTTATGGAAATAAAGAGCAGCAACGTAAATAAAGGCAGAGCTGCCATGCGGGTGTATGCAGAACAAGACTATGATTTTGTGTTTGCTATAGGT
>JBLICT010000276.1:0-3533 GCA_047632415.1 Maribacter sp. | reverse complement strand
ACCGGATGGATACCCGTTTTCGGGAAATACAAACCCAAGATAGACGGTTTTCCATACAACAAGGAAAAGGACGAATATAGTTGCCTGATGAACAGGCCCCTGCCCTTCAAGGGGTTCCGAACCAACCGGGACGGTAGCGTACTGAAATGCTATTGGGCGGTACCGAGGGACTGCAAGGCCTGTCCCATGAAATCCCAATGTGTGCCGAATACCAAATGCAAAAAAATTACCAGAACGATTTATGATGAACAATACTTGAAGGTCTACGCCCGACAGCACAGCAAATGGGGCAAACGAAGGAAAAACTTGAGACAAAGTACGGTGGAGTCCGTATTCGGTAGCTTGACCCAGTTCTACGGTCTGAGAAAAATAGGCGTACTGGGCAAGGCCGGTGCACATAAGGTCATGCTCATGGCGGAAATCGCCTTCAACTTGAAGAAGTACCTTAAGAAAGGGGGAAGGAAGCCCTCCCTTGGTATTTGCAAGACCATTATGGATGACTTCCAAGGCTGCCTGACCATTTTTCTCCGGCAAATCCAATCAAGACCGGTTCTCATAAAGACTCCATAACAGCAGCATAATCGTGTTGATATCTTACACACAAACCACTTCTGCAACAGCCACGAAGCATTTTTAGGACTATCCACACTAAAATCTGGTTTTTAATAATCCCACCTTTAATTGTGCTTTTTAAATATCATCTACATTCGGGCAAGTATTCATGACAGCTGTTGAACTCCGTGAAATATGCTTCAAAAAAGTAGAACTCTTTGCAAAATCTACTTTTTGTAAAGAGTTTTGTCACTTTTACCATAATAATTCATCGTTACCCTTCAATAAGAAACGTTGTTCTTGGATGTAACATTCACTGAAATTCTTCGTCTTTAGTAAAACTAGGCTTATGAAAATTTTGTTCCCCTTATTTGCCGAGAACATAGTAGTTAACCATTAGAGACAGATTATGATTAAAAACTACATCACTTTAGCGTGGCGAAATATTATAGCCAATAAGGTTTTATTCTTGCTTAATATTTTAGGTTTAACCTCAGGGTTATTTTGCTTTTTACTCATCTATTTATGGATATCAAGTGAAAATAGCGTTAATAGGTATCATGCAAACATAGATCAACTCCATTCTGTATATCTTACATCATCCGATGGCGCGGCATATGGTTATGGAACGTCATCATTGCTGTATAAAGAGTTAAAAACAAAAATTCCGGAGATTGAGAAAGTCACGGCTATGACCAACAATAGCAGAAATAGTACCTTCTCCAATGGAAATACGGTTTTAAAGCAAAATGGAAAGTTTGTAAGTGAAGACTTTTTTGAAATGTTTTCATTTCAGATTTTAGAAGGAAATGCTTCTAAGGCATTAAGCGCTCCAAACCACATTGCTATTTCAAAAGAAATGGCCGAATTGTTCTTTGGAAACCCAAAAGCTGCCCTAGGACAAACACTCACTTACGAAAATTCAAAAGAGTTGGAAATAGCTATGGTTTTTGAATTAAGCAGTGAAGATTCAACTGAGAAAAGTGATTATTATTTGCCCTTTGAGCCCCTTTTCGATGAGAATGCGTGGATGCATGAATGGAAAAACCTAGGTACCTATACCTTCGTTCAATTGGCGGAAGGAACCGATGTTGCTCAGTTAGAACAAAAACTAAAACCATTCTTAAAAGACTATGAATTAGATTTAGAAATTCGATTTCAAGCTTACGTAGACAGTTATCTTTATGCTGACATTGAAAAAGGGGAAGGGAAAATTATATATGTAAGAATGTTTGGGATAATAGCTTTTCTGATCATGCTAATTGCAAGCATTAATTTCATGAATTTAGCTTCAGCCGGCTATATGAAAAGAGCTAAAGAAATTGGGACCAGAAAGGTTTTAGGAGCGAGTAAAAGCAGTTTAATTGTGCAATTCTTAGGAGAAGCCACGCTTCTTTCTATTACAAGTCTGTTTTTTGCCTTAATCTTTATTGCAATTGCGCTACCCGTATTTAATGACATCACAGAAAAAAACATTGACCTGTTAAATTTGCCTGTATCCACATGGACAATGGTTTTCGTAATTACACTCTTAACCGGAATTTTATCTGGAAGTTACCCTGCATTTTTGCTTTCTTCCTTTAGTTCTACTGATCTTTTTAAGAAAAAAGTTGAAACTAGCTCCAGCACCAAATGGATTAGAAAAGGTTTGGTGGTGTTTCAGTTTACCATTTCGGTTGTCTTTATCAGTAGCATGATTATTATTTCAAAGCAAATTGATTTTGTCCAAGATAAAAATATCGGTTTTGACAGGGAAAATTTATTGGCAATCACGCTGTCAAAAGACTTACAAAATAATTTTGACGCCTTTAAAGGTGGCGCTTTACAAATTTCTGGAGTTCAATCGGTTACAAAAACGTCGCATATTCCGCTAGGAGACTATGGTACGTCACCAGAAGTTATCTGGAACAGTAAGAGCGCCGATGATCAGTCGTTATTTACAGGAATGGTGGCAAGTACAGACTTTGTTGGTACCTATGGTGTTGAATTACTTATGGGAAGAGAACTTATTCATAATAACCCGGAAAACATTGAATATCTTATTAATGAGACGGCCATGAATATAATGAAGATGGAAAACCCGATAGGTCAACCCCTATCGTTTTGGGGAAATCCGGGAACCATTGTAGGTGTGGTTAAAGATTTTCACTTTGGTTCTTTAAAAGAATCGATCTTCCCAATGATTATTAGAAGTGAAGGGTATTCCGAATTTAATATAGCCTTCGTTAAATATATAAGGGGCAATGAAAAACAAACATTAGCAGCTTTAGAATCCCTTCATATTAATTTAAATCCAGCTTTTCCATTTGAGTATCGGTTTATAGATCAGGAATATGACAAACTCTATAAGAGCGAATCTATATTTTACAAATTATCAACCTACTTCTCTATTTTGGCCATTCTAATTTCCTGCTTGGGCTTGTTTGGTCTGGTCCTATTTACAGCAGAACAAAAAACCAAAGAAATTGGTATTAGAAAAGTACTAGGGGCCTCGGTTTTTACGATTACCTCACTTATAACACGAGATTTTTTAAAATTGATCTTTGTTGGAGTCGCAATTGGAATACCAATTTCCTCCTATTTCATGACCAAATGGCTGGAAGAATATGAATATAGAATACATATGCCATGGTGGGTATTTGGCCTAACTGCTGTATTAATAATTGGCATATCGCTGCTTACTGTTAGTTTCGAATCAATAAAAGCTGCTACTGCAAACCCCTTAAAAAGTTTAAGAAACGAATAGCACCCTGATATTAAAACAATCATCATGAATAGTAAACTAGCATAAAAACCAACGTACGATAAGTTATAAGAGCAACAGTGGTTTGGCTGTTTAAATAAATGGTTTTTGCTTCTATTTAGCAGCTTGCTAGCTAAAAAGTTAAAGAATCTTTCGCTACTACTTTTATACTAACCGTTAAAATCTTAATTTTTGAATTGTCCTGTTAAACGAACCATTAAAAGGACTTCACTCTATT
>JBLICT010000275.1:0-3565 GCA_047632415.1 Maribacter sp. | reverse complement strand
CAAAAGCAGAGAATATTTCCATTGATTACGCAATTTTGGAACAGTCCAAGGCCATCTACGTGCTAGCCGCTACCTTTGATTGGAACGATTTAGGTACCTGGGGTTCCTTATTCGATAAATTGGATAAGGATGCAAATGGAAACGCAGTAGTAAATGCGCAAGTGCTGGCAGAAGATGCAAATGGTAATATGATCCGTTCCCCTAAGGATAAAATTGTTGTTGTAGACGGGTTACAGGATTATATTATTGTAGATAAAAAAGATGTACTTTTAATATACCCCAAGTCTAAGGAGCAGGATATTAAAAAAGTACTGAATAAAGTAAAAGATAAATTCGGCGATAAGTACGCATAACTATGCAAGATAAATCAGGTCAGGATAATAGCACTCCAACAGATAGTACTATCGAAAGTGGAGAGGATGTAAAGAAAGATTTACAGGGATTGTTGGGGAGTACTAAAAAGTTCTTGTCCGAACTATTGGATATTCGTACCAATACAGATCAGCAAGCAACCAAAGAAGCGATTATAGCGGATATTCCTTTTAAAGGGCATACGTCTTGGATTCTTATCTGCTCTATATTTATCGCTTCAATCGGATTAAACGCTAACTCCACTGCGGTGGTTATTGGGGCGATGCTTATTTCTCCGCTTATGGGGCCTATTTTGGGGATAGGTCTTTCTATTGGTATTAATGATATAGATACGCTAAAGCGGTCCCTAAAGAATTTTGCGGTCATGGTAGTGTTGAGTGTATTGACCGCATTTTTATTTTTTAAGTTTTTTCCACTACGGGACGAATCGTCTGAATTGCTTGCTAGAACCGCACCTGATATTAGGGATGTATTGATCGCTTTTTTTGGGGGATTAGCACTGGTAATAGCGAGAGCAAAAAAAGGAACTATAGCCAGTGTTATTTTTGGGGTCGCTATTGCTACCGCTTTAATGCCGCCGTTGTGTACGGTTGGTTTTGGCTTAGCCATTGGAAATTGGGATTACGCGGGCGGTGCCATGTACCTATTCACCATAAATACCATATTTATTGCCTTGGCTACTTTTTTGGTCATAAAATTATTGCGTTTTCCTATGGTGCGCTATGTGAATTCGCAACGCCGTAGGTTTATCGCTAGAATGGCTTCTTTGGTGGCTATCCTTGTAATGGTACCGGCTGGATTTACTTTTTATAACGTGTTTCAACAATCATTGTTCCGGAAGCAGGCCGTCAGTTTTGTAGAGGAGAAAATTGCTTCGTATCAGTTCTCAGGGGAAGGTCGGTTTTTAGAAAATTTAACGGATATCGAATTTAATGAAGGGGAGAACTCACTTGTGGAAGTCGTGTTTATGGGTAATGAGACCATACCTGATAATATTATTTCGACGTGGAAAACACAGATGAACGATTATCCAAAGCTAAAGGGAACCACACTGAATGTAGTGCAAGGGTCCAAAAATGAAGCTGGAGATCAGCTTAAATATGTTAATGAGTTGTATGAGTCCCAGAAGAACCAACTGTCTAGTAAGGATGAAAAAATCTCTTTTTTAGAATTGGAACTCATGCGATTGAACAAGGGAACAGTAGGACAGATTCCTTTTCCGGAAATAAGTTTAGAGGCTAAAACCAATTATGAGAACCTATCTCGATTGGCATATTCGTATATGATTTCAACCGACTTTGCCAAAACCGATACGATTCCTGTATTTGAGGTGACGTGGAAAAAGGAAGCCAAGCGTTTAGACACAGAGAAAGACGTCAAAAAATTACACGAGTGGTTGAAGCTCCGATTGCAAAATAAAAACCTTCAGATTAAAGAAGTTAGTATAGATTGATGGACCTTCGATACGAATAGCGTGTAATTGGGAGTACTAGATTCATAGTAACCCTCTAGTTCCGCTCCTCAATATACATTTGCCGTACTTTTTTGAAAAGATCTGAAGAATACACAAAATCGGTAACCGCTTTGTTATCGGTTTTGAAGATTTCGTTCTTAGTGCCTTCCCATTCCTTGAGTCCGTCTTTTAGAAATAGAATTTTCTCTCCAATTTGCATTACGGAGTTCATATCATGGGTATTTATAACCGTGGTAATATCGTATTCCTCGGTAATTTCTTTGATGAGGTTATCTATCAAAATAGCGGTTTTGGGATCTAGGCCAGAGTTTGGCTCATCGC
Organism: Maribacter sp.; assembly: GCA_047632415.1. Taxonomy (GTDB): domain Bacteria; phylum Bacteroidota; class Bacteroidia; order Flavobacteriales; family Flavobacteriaceae; genus Maribacter. Next base: position 1,398 of record JBLICT010000275.1, on the reverse strand, counting down.
AAAACAGGTATTTAGGATTCATAACAATGGCGCGTGCAATAGCAACTCTTTTTTGCATCCCGCCAGATATTTCAGAAGGAAATTTATCGTGTGCATCAATTAGGTTTACCCTTTTAAGAACGGCATCTACCCTATCTGTCATTTCCGATTTAGGCTGATTGGTAAACATTTCTAACGGAAACATAACATTACCGGCGACCGTCATACTATCAAAAAGCGCACTACCTTGAAAAACCATACCCATTTCTTGCCGCAAGTTTCTTTTTTCTTTGTCAGGAAGCGAAGCATAGCTATTTCCGTCATACACGATATCTCCTTGTTCTGGATAAAATAAGCCTAACAGGCATTTTAAGAATACGGTTTTACCTGACCCACTTTGACCTATAATCAAATTGGTTTTTCCGTTCTCAAAAACCGTACTTATTCCTTTTAGTACATGGGCATCTCCAAATGATTTGTGTATGTCGTTTACTTCTATCATTAGCCTAGCAGGAGTTGTGTTAGTAGATAATTCAATATAATAATGACCACACTGGTCCATACGAAAGATGTGGTACTCGCTTTACCAACCTCCAGTGCGCCGCCTTTCATGTAAAATCCGTGATAGGAAGGAATGGTAGCAATAACGAAGGCGAAGATTAATGTTTTTATAAAAGCGTAGGCGATATGAAACGGAACAAAATCCATCTGTAATCCCTCAACAAAATTCGCACTGGTCAGAAATCCTCCAAAAACACCAGCAAACCATCCACCAAAAATACCTACATACATAGCGATGGCTATGGCAAATGGATAAAAGAGCATGGCTATTATTTTTGGAAATACGAGGTAGTTCAAGGAATTTACCCCCATAACCTCTAAGGCATCTATCTGTTCGGTAACGCGCATGGTACCTATACTGGATGTGATGTAAGAACCTACTTTTCCTGCCATAATCACCGACACAAAAGTGGGTGCAAATTCTAAAATAATGGACTGTCGTGTAGCAAAGCCAATGAGATTTTTTGGGATTAAAGGACTGGTAAGGTTTAGAGCCGTTTGTATGGCAACAACGGCACCAATAAAAAAAGAAATGAAAATAATAATGCCAAGAGACCCGTAGATGAGTTCGTCTATTTCTTTTAAAATAAGAGATTTCATGATACGCCATTTGGTGGGTTTTTTAAAAACTTCCCTGACCATAATGGCATAGCTTCCAATAGACGCTAAATAGTTCATGCGTTTTAAATAGGTTTCTTTATGTAAAAGTAACAATAAAGGGCTTGATTTGACCTTGATTTCATCTTTTAAGGGAGATTTTATTTACTTTTACCTTATAAAGATATAGGTATGAATTTTAGTCGTGGTTTCGTTTTTCGTTTCATTTTTATTAGTCTCTTTTCAGTCTTCACCCTAACC
>JBLICT010000274.1:0-3568 GCA_047632415.1 Maribacter sp. | reverse complement strand
GTATGGGAACACGCTTATTATTTAAATTACCAGAATAGAAGACCGGATTACATAAATGCGTTTTTTAACCTTATTAACTGGGAAGAAGCAGCTAATTTATACGCTGAAAACAAGTAACACTTTATAATAAAATACCTGTTAATTATTGGATTTACAACCACTTAGGATTCTGTTTTAAGTGGTTTTTTTGTGCTTATTAGATATAGAAAAGGGCGGAGAAGTCTCCACCCTTTTCGTCCCAAATCTTACCATAAACTTAACCTACTTATGCTATGGCAAGACTAAATTACTGGTATTGTGGGGAATAAAAAAAGAAATGTTAAAAAAATAATTTCTTTTTCTAATATCATACGTACTAAAAAGGAATGTAGCTGTACAGGGGTTGCTTTGCAGGAATAGGCATATGTAAATAAAAAAGGCGGAGCAATGCTCCGCCTTTTTCCCCAAATCTTACCATGAACTTAACCTACTTATGCTATGGTTCTTCAAATGTATGGTAGTGGCTTATACTAAAAAAAGGAATGGGTTAAACATCCGATTCTCTGGTTGAAATACCCATATTGGATTATATAGGAGATTTTGTAGGATGGCATTTTGGAAATAGTGTTACCTGGACGCTATGAAGAACAGTTATAAGGATACTTTAACGCTTAGGTTCTTGATGCTTTACAAACTAACGTATTCCATGTCTGGGATTAAAAGTAAATTTCATCTACATGCCTCTACATTTAAGTAGATGATTTCTTCTTAAGCTAATTATTGGCTGTTGTGGCAAACTATAGGGTTGAGCTAAAGCTTTGAAGGTGGCAACCTCAAAAGAAGCTTGGTTATTTTTAATTATCCCTGGCCTCAATTGCTTCAAAAGTAAGTTTATTGGGGGTGAATGAAATCTGTAATGCTAAAGTCTGAGCCTAGATTTTGGTTAAAAAAAATTCTTTAACAGATGGGTGATGTCGATTAGTACTAAAGTCAATACATGATTTAGGATATCTCTTTTGATAAAAATGAGTGGCTGACCAACAGTATTGGCTTAAATGATGTCAGTTAATAACCGAAGGAAGAATGGCAGTATAGTAGGAATTTATAGAAATAAAAAGGCGGAGCAATGCTCCGCCTTTTTTCCCAAATCTTACCATGAACTTAACCTACTTATGCTATGGTTTTTCAAAGGTATGGTGCATATTTATATTTAAAAAAGGTGTCGGTCAAACACCCAAAATATCAGGTTTAAAAGCAGTTATTGTTAAGCGAAAGGGAAAGACAGTGTAGGAATGGACATTGTTACGTGTAAGTACTATAATCGAATTATTTTAATATAAATACTGAATATGAAGCGTATGCAAGGTGCTATTAATAATAGTGTAAGAAGGAAGTGTTCTTTTGGAAACGGTATATTGCCAAGATAGGTTTTGGGATTAGAATACAACGCCCTTATTAAGGGTTGGTATTCATGCAAGGCTAGCTTAGATGAAAGTCAAATAAAAAAGGTGGAGAAGTCTCCACCTTTTTTGCCCCAAATTTTACCATGAACTTAACCTACTTATGCTATGGTAAACTTAAAAGTATATTCGTTAGATTCAAATAGGTTATTGTAACGTCGAAATACCTATTTTATCGTTGAAATACACAACACCTTTCGTTTTGCAGCTATTAAAAACTAGTATGCCCGTTCATTTTTGCCTTCATAAAAATTAATAAAGGCTCTGTTTACTACTCTATTACCTCCCGGTGTTGGATAATTTCCTGTAAAATACCAATCTCCCAAATTTTTCGGGCAAGCTATATGGAGGTTAGAAATAGTTTGGTAAATTATCTGTACCTCTGCATTTATAGCGTCCGAACTTAGAAGTTCCCCTATTTTGGCTGAAATTTGATTTGCAGAGAACGGGGTATAAAATTCTTGCACATAATTTACTACATCTATGTCTTTTGATTGTACTTGGTTTTTGCACTTTTTATAAATATTGTCCACAATATCCATAGACCCATGATCTTGATGCAAAGCTAGTGCTGCTTTAAAAGCAATAAAGTCCTCCAGTTTAGCCATGTCAATACCGTAACAGTCAGGATATCTAATCTGTGGCGCCGAAGAAACCACGACAATCTTTTTTGGAGACAATCTATCCAATATGCGTAATATACTTTTCTTTAGTGTGGTTCCTCTTACAATGCTATCATCAATAATAACCAGATTATCTCCTTTTTTTACCGAACCATAGGAGATGTCGTAGACATGGGCTACTAAATCGTCCCTGCTGTCATCTTGTGTTATAAAAGTTCTTAGTTTAGCATCCTTTATAGCTACTTTTTCTATTCTTGGGCGTACCTCTAAAATAGCATGCAGCTCTTCACTGGTTATTTTTGAGCCTATAGCAAGTATTTGCTCCTCCTTCTTTTTGTTCAGGTAGTTCTGGGCCTCTTTTACCATACCAAAGAACGAAGTTTCTGCCGTATTAGGAATATAAGAAAACACAGTGTTCTTAATATCATGATCAATCGATTTCAAAATCTGTGGGAATACGAGTTTACCCAGTTCTTTTCGTTCCTGATAAATTTCCTTGTCGCTACCTCTAGAAAAATAGATACGTTCAAAGGAACAGGCCTTCCGCTCTGTAGGTTCTAAAATTCTTTTTATGCTAGAGCTTCCATTTTTCTTTATAATAATAGCATGTCCTGGATCTAATTCTTTTACTTCTTCATAGGGGACATTGAATACCGTTTGTATAGCAGGTCTTTCGGAAGCAACCACCACAACTTCGTCATCCCTATAGTAATAGGCAGGGCGTATTCCAGCAGGATCTCGAAGAACAAAAGCATCACCATGCCCTAGCAAACCAGCCATGGCATAACCGCCATCAAAATTTTTAGCTGCTCGGCGCAGGATTTTAGAAACTTTTAATCGCTCCGCAATAATAGCAGAGGCTTCTTGTTTTGTGTATCCTTCTTTTTTTATTTCCTTATAAAGCTTGGCGACAGCATCATCGAGAAAATGCCCTATCTTTTCCATGACAGTAACTGTGTCTGCCATTTCTTTAGGATGCTGACCTAATTGGATAAGATTATCGAATAGTTCATGTACATTGGTCATGTTGAAGTTTCCGGCTACAATAAGGTTCCGATGCATCCAGTTGTTTTGTCTTATAAACGGATGTACGCTTTCTATACTGTTCTTTCCAAAAGTGCCATAACGTACATGGCCTAAAAGTAATTCCCCTATATAAGGAATGTTCTTTTTTTGTAGAGCCACGTCATCTTCATATTCCGGATGTTCTTTGAGTTCTTTATTGATGCGGTCGTTTATTTGTGCAAAAATATCTTGTATGGGCTGTTGTTTGCAGGAGCGTACACGGCTCATATATCTTTGTCCCGCGTCTACATCCAATTTAATACTAGCAAAACCAGCACCGTCCTGTCCGCGGTTGTGCTGTTTTTCCATCATGAGGTACATTTTATTTACTCCATAAAATGCTGACCCGTACTTTTCCTTGTAGTATTCAAGAGGCTTTAGTAATCTGATGACCGAGATACCACACTCGTGCTTTATAGCGTCACTCATTATATAGGGGTA
>JBLICT010000273.1:0-3595 GCA_047632415.1 Maribacter sp. | reverse complement strand
TTCACCACTTTCTTTCCTGGCCTTATGTTCTTCCATTTTGGCCTTTCGCTTTTCCGTATTGGCGGTAAACAAGGCCTTCATTTTTGTTTGCTGCGTTTCATTCAAGTAGATTGCCAAAGTCATTTTTTTAGTCTGTAGCGTAGCCATTTGTTCTGGTGTTACATCCTTCATTTCGCGTTCTTAGGTAGTTGCCATAATTTCTGTTAGCAAAAGGGCCGCTAATACTATTTTTTTCATCTTTTTATTTTTTAGGATTTTGAATCTAGGACGTTCTTTCCCACAAATGGTTTAATCGCCAGTTTCATTTTGGAAAAGCTTTAACCGCAGTAGGTGACCAGGGTAACAAAAAAACGTTGTTTTTTGGAATAAGTCAAGCTGTAAAGCCCTCATGAACGTAGGGACTATTGTTATAAAATAGTAGGTAAATATAATTCAAATAGGCTATTAGAAGTTATATTGAATTTAGGTTTAGAAGAACCTACCCGTTCTATTTGTTGACTTTCGTCCCATTTTCATTCATTCTTGTTTATCCGCTATAGTCAAAGCGTTCATCTGAACAAGTTGCTAAAAATGATATCAGCTCAGCTAGCGTTGAAGTAATTAGATATTTGATAGACAAAAAGGGCAATACCTGCGATAATCAGATAGAAGTTGGCTGCGTTATAAAATGCTTTATAACTCTTTTTTGTTTTCCACTGGGATATGATAAAAACGATAGGAATTAACGCTAAAACTTGACCAAGTTCCACACCAACATTAAAACTTATTATTTTCATTAAAAATTGCGATGAACCAACTTCAAAAGATTGCAGCCGAGTAGAAAGTCCGAAACCGTGTATGAGTCCAAAAATAAACACCATGAACAATAAGTTCGGCGATTTTAGCTTGAACCATTTTTCAAAACCGCCTAGGTTCTCAAACCCTTTGTAAAGTACGCTTAGGGCAATTACCGCATCAATTAAGTGTTCGTCTGCCTTAATTCCCAAATAGGTTGCCCCGATTAATGTAATACTATGTCCAATAGTGAATACCGTAATAAAACGGACAATGTCCTTTAATCCATTTAGATAAAAAATAACCCCGGCTAAAAATAGCAAATGGTCATAGCCCGTAAGCATGTGTTTGGCACCAACGTAAATGTAAGATAGAAGTCCCCCGTTATTCAGAATTTCTTGATCGGCGGAGCTGACCCCATGGGCTACCAGAAATAAAGGAAATAAACAAAAACCTAAACTTATCAGAATTTTCTTTGTCAATACCGCCATTTAGTTCTTCTTTTTAAACCATAAGAACAGTATACCTAGCAAAAAAAGACTCCCGATCCAATATACATAAGAAGGTATATCTCCTTCTTCTTCCGTGTGGGTATGTGATGCCTCTCCGTGAGCATGAGCTACTTCAAATGTGAGTGTTGTCCAGTTGGACTCATGTGTAAATCCTTCTTCTTCCGTATTCAAAAGATGTATGGTTTGTAAATACCAAATGCCATCTGATGTAAGCTTTGCAGTTACAATTCCGTCAGCATCTGTGCGCAGTTGCTGCCCCGAGGTATGTTGATGGGGTTCATTGCCCTCGTCTTCAACATGGCTATGACCTTCTTCTGCTTCCACTTCATGGCTGTGTCCTTCGGACTCATCGGCATGGCTATGTGCATCCTTCTTACCTTTAAAGTCAGCATAGACCAATTGGTTTTCCAATGGCTGTCCGTTAAACAATAGTTTCACACTTATACTATCTCCCGTATTAAGTTCATATGGGTTTTCAAGTGGTATGAATTCAATAGGGTAACCTAAGCTCTTTTGCCAATCATTTGTCCTTTTGTCCCCGACCTGAAATATCGTTTTAACGTGTTTGGAATACTTTTCTACTGCATCACCATCTAGTTTATCGTTTTCCTGACGCCAAGCAAGCATATCTATTATACCTTCGTGTTCAAGATAGGTATTAAAAGTTTCTGCATCCATTTCAATGGAGCTTGGAGCAGTGGAAATTCCTGCGACCCATGTGCCTGCTTCTCCCGTTTGAAAATTCAAGAGGGTTATATTGTCTTTTTCACTCCATTGAGACTCATTTATTAGAATTTTATTGCTATTACCTATAAAACTTGCATCCTGCATACGATTGCGGTCAATGGCATTTTCACTTTTGTCGAAGGTGCCGTTAAATAATTGGATAGTGGCAGACGTATTTGGTTCCAAAAAATAAGAGTCTAATTTGAGGTACATAATGTGACTACTGAACAACACAAATGCAAATACTGCAAGGATTATTTTTTTCATAATAGGATATTAGAATTATTGCTGAGTTGAGATGATAGTTTTAATCGGTCGGTTCTAAAAATAATAAAAATCATACAATTATACACAACTTAAGTCCATTATTATATAATCCTAAAAAAAGCTGTGGAAAGCGTATCAATTTTATTTTTAAAACAGGAAGTAGGCTCATATTTTAGAACAATACAAAGAAGTATAAATTGAAATAACCCGACCAGTAGGAGAACAGCAACAATGTTCAAGATAATTCCCGCCTCGCCATTTCATCTACTTTTATATAACCGCTTATAGATTTTTTCTAAATAGTTTGTTGTGGTCTTATTGTCGTAAATCTGTATTAGAGTAATACGATTTATATCAACTACATCTTTTTTTACGTCATTCGCCAGAGAATTCATGTAAAAACTTTTCAGTTTTTTGTCTTCTTTTTCTTGATTCCAATAACCACAAGTACAATTTCGCCAATGGCATACAGCGGATATTTGCTGAATTTGTTTTCGCTAAGTAATTTTTGTCTCATTTTTCTAAAGAATTTTATCATTGGTTTTATGGTTGGCCATAATAAAGCACAATGGTAGTTTACCGCTAATTCTTACCCAAATACAAAAATCTAAAAAAACTGGTTGTAGTCTTCACTTTAAGGCCTCCCACTCTTCTTCAGTAGCTTCCATTTTTTGATATTCCATTAAAGAAACCCAGTGATTATCTTGTTTCACAAGTAATGTCTCAAAATGTACGTAACTATCACCTAATTGCTTACCATTTGATGTTTCAACAGAAGTGTAGTGGTAAATCCCCTTTTCGAAAGCTGTGGTTTCGTCGCCCACTCGATTAGAGAAACGGAATTCAAGTGTATTGGCGCGTTTACCACTTTTAACCTCCATGATTTCCTTTTTCCATCGAAATTTGAAAGCTTGCGAAACTGCAAAGGTAGTATCCGGTTTAACTACCACCGCATCTTTATGATATAGTGACTTCATTCCTTCAAAATCTCCATCCTTAGCTGTTTTTGCTAAGGATGCCCAATAACTATTTAATTCTTCAAGCCTATCGTTGTCTTGAAAACAATAATCATAAGTCCTAAGGTTTATCTGAGTCTCAATATTTGAATACGATGAGGTTAAAAGGGTTACGAAAACTAGAATGAAATTTTTCATAAAAACAATGATTTAGTATTTAATATGTAGTAGAAGTAAATAGGTTGATTTTATTCCATTCATTTTAAATGATTAACGAATTTAAATTTACGTTGAATTTACTTCGTTTTTTCTTTTGCAAAGCAAAATCTATTAGATTTCGTATTAAACTACGGAATTTCT
>JBLICT010000272.1:0-3633 GCA_047632415.1 Maribacter sp. | reverse complement strand
GAGCATGGGACATCAGCAAATAGAGAATGAGCATCTTTTTAAAGCCATTACAGAGGTAGATGAAAACGCCATTCCGTTCATGCTCAAAAAATTAGGTCTCAATCCAAACCTGATTAATCAGATTTTGGAGAAAGAGATGAATACGTTTCCAAAAGTTGAGGGAGGAGAATTACAGTTTTCAAGAGAAGCTAGTAAAACCTTGAATGAAGCTAGTATTGTAGCAAAAGGGATGGGAGATGAATATGTTTCCATAGAGCATTTATTCTTATCTATTTTTAAATCTAAAAGTAAGATTGCACATATTTTAAAGGACCAAGGAGTTTCTGAAAAAAATGTGCTTGCTGCTATATCAGAATTACGTAATGGCGCTAAGGTAACGTCTCAAAGTGCTGAGGAAACTTATAACTCCTTAAATAAGTATGCTAAAAATCTAAACGAGTTAGCGGATAGTGGAAAATTAGACCCGGTAATAGGTAGAGATGAAGAAATTAGACGGGTACTTCAGATCCTGTCTAGAAGAACCAAGAACAATCCTATGTTGGTTGGTGAGCCTGGTGTGGGTAAAACAGCCATTGCGGAAGGTTTAGCGCATCGTATCGTACAAGGCGACATTCCCGAAAACTTAAAGAATAAGACCATATATTCATTGGATATGGGCGCCCTAATCGCAGGAGCCAAATACAAAGGAGAATTCGAAGAGCGTTTAAAGGCAGTCATCAAAGAGGTTACCAGTGCTGATGGTGATATCATCTTGTTCATAGATGAAATACATACGCTTGTAGGTGCAGGTGGTGGCCAAGGTGCCATGGATGCGGCAAACATACTCAAGCCTGCGTTAGCCAGAGGAGAACTAAGGGCTATAGGCGCAACAACCTTAGATGAGTATCAAAAATACTTTGAAAAGGATAAGGCCTTAGAAAGGAGATTTCAAAAAATTATTGTAGATGAGCCAGATACGGAGAGTGCTATTTCTATCCTTAGGGGAATAAAGGAAAAATATGAGGCACACCATAAAGTCCGTATAAAGGATGAAGCCGTAATAGCCGCAGTAGAGCTTTCTCAACGCTATATTACTAATAGATTTTTGCCAGATAAGGCTATTGATCTTATGGACGAAGCAGCTTCCAAGTTACGTATGGAAATCAACTCTAAACCAGAGGAACTAGACGTATTGGATAGGAAAATAATGCAATTGGAGATTGAGATAGAGGCCATAAAGCGAGAGAATGATAAGTCTAAACTTAAGGTACTTAATTTGGACCTTGCTAATGTAAAGGACGAACGAAATGAAATGTTCGCAAAATGGGAGAGCGAAAAAACTGTGGTGGACAATATCCAAAAGACAAAATTAGATATTGAAAATTTCAAGGCAGACGCAGAACGAGCGGAGCGTAATGGAGACTACGGAAAGGTAGCAGAAATACGATATGGCAAAATTAAGGAGGCACAGGAAAACCTTGTGAAGCTTCAGGAGGAATTGGCAGAGCAGCAGGAGGCAGGAACCTTAATAAAGGAAGAGGTAACCAGTGAAGATATTGCAGAAGTAGTTGCTAAATGGACAGGTATTCCGGTAACCAAAATGCTTCAAAGCGAGCGGGAAAAACTATTGAACCTAGAAAATGTACTGCACAAACGTGTTGTGGGTCAAAATGAAGCCATACAAGCGGTATCGGATGCTATCAGAAGAAGTAGGGCAGGTTTACAGGACATGAAAAAACCTATTGGTTCCTTCTTGTTCTTGGGTACTACGGGTGTTGGAAAAACCGAGTTGGCAAAGACCTTGGCTGCGTATCTCTTTGATGATGAAAATGCCTTGACCAGAATAGATATGAGCGAGTACCAAGAACGACATTCGGTGAGTAGATTGATAGGTGCACCTCCAGGATATGTTGGGTATGATGAAGGCGGACAGTTAACGGAAGCCGTTCGCAGACGCCCCTACTCTGTTGTCCTTTTGGATGAGATTGAAAAAGCACACCCAGATACTTTTAATATCCTATTGCAGGTATTGGATGAAGGAAGGCTAACAGACAATAAAGGTCGCTTAGCTGATTTTAAGAATACAATCATTATTATGACCAGTAATATGGGCAGCCATATTATCTTGGAAAAGTTTGAAAATTCAAATGATAGCATTAGTGCCGCGGAAGATGCAAGAGTTGAAGTCATGGGTCTATTGAATAAAACAATACGCCCAGAGTTTCTAAACAGGATAGATGATATTATCATGTTTACACCACTAACCAAGGAGAATATCCATGAGATTGTAAAGTTACAATTAGAAGGATTAAAAAAGATGTTGAACAAACAGAACATTACTTTGGATGCAACCGATGAAGCGATTAGTTTCTTAGCAGAGAAGGGTTATGAACCCCAATTTGGCGCTAGACCGGTAAAGAGAACCATACAAAAGGAGGTGCTTAACAATATGTCTAAATCCCTTCTAAGTGGAGAAATTAAGGCGGACAGTATTATTTTATTAGATGCTTTTGATAATAAATTGGTATTTAGAAACCAGAATGATTTGGTAAGTTAAAACGGAGGTATTATAGTTTAATCTTATATGATACAGAGCGGAGTCGATATATGTTGAACCTAAACGGTTTGATATTTTCGACTCCGTTCCTGTATTGGCATGAATGAAAGTTTTAAGAACTTTTTTTATCAACAATTTATACCGTTCAGTATAGATTTTTTATCTTCGTGTAAAATCCAGACGAATGACCACAAAAGCTAAAAAAACCACCAATTTTATCATTGAGACCGTAGCTCCTATATTTAACAAACATGGATATATCGGAACTAGTATGAGCGATTTGACCGAGGCTACGGGTTTAACCAAAGGTGCGCTCTATGGTAATTTCGAAAACAAAGAGGCCCTAGCCTTAGCGGCTTTTGAACATAATCGAAGGCTACTGGTAGATGCGATAGATGCAGTATTAGAAACACCGGGCACTGCTGTCGAAAAGCTTTTTAAGCTTATCGATTTTTATAAAAAATATGATACGTTTACATTGAAAATAGGGGGTTGTCCTATTTTGAATACCGGAATAGATGCACAACATAACAATAATTTGTTGGCTGCCGCATCAAAGGAAACGGTAAAGGAAATTGAAGGTAAAATCGCATTGGTTTTAGAAAATGGAATAAACAAAAGAGAATTTAAGCTTCCGGTATCGCCATTGCAATTTGCAAAACAGTTGTATACAATGATTCAAGGTTCCGTGGTGATGGCAACATTATCCAGTGACCGTAAATATTTGGTAAACACGATGACCTATTTAGAAGTGCTTGTAAAGAGAGAATTCAAAAGTTAAATATAGATTCGATGCTATCTACCGATTGTAATTACCTGTCTCCTTTTTTACTAAAATACACGTAAAAGTTCGTTACGTTTTATTTTTTTCCTGAATCCACTTACTCATATACTTCGTACTAGCCATCGTTTGATGTTGTAACAAGCTTCCTATAAAATTTTGTCTTCTATGAATTTCAAGATGGTTATGAAGTTCACTTATTTTGAAATCAATCGCATGCTCCAGCGAGGCTTTATGATACCAAGAATCTAGTAAGGCATTGCCATTTCGTTGGGCATTTTCCCAATGGGTTCTATTTAAATATAAAGTAACAGCG
>JBLICT010000271.1:0-3649 GCA_047632415.1 Maribacter sp. | reverse complement strand
CCAAAGGGTGGTGCGGCCCCAATAGACCCAAGCAGTGATTCACCAGATGCGGCTACAGCGGCGACCAAACGTTTTGATACCGATGCGGAAGCCAAGGAACGTATCGCCAATACCAAGGTGTTGGCGGATATGAATCCCAATGATTTTGATGCGGTATTTTACCCAGGAGGCCATGGTCCCTTATGGGATTTGGCGAACGACGCTACATCCATAAAATTAATTGAAACCTTTACGAGTCAAGACAAGCCTATCGCCTTTGTTTGTCACGCTCCTGCAGCACTAAAAGGTGTAAAGGATGCAGCTGGCAACCCACTGGTACAAGGTAAAAAAGTAACCGGATTTACCAATACAGAGGAAGCTGCGGTACAGCTTACGGATGTGGTTCCTTTTTTAGTGGAGGATATGCTGAAGGAGCATGGCGGAATCTATTCTAAAAAAGGGGACTGGGAGGCCTATGCCATCCAAGATGGTAATTTGATTACCGGTCAGAACCCGGCATCATCCGAATTGGTTGCAGAATTGTTATTGAAGCATTTAAAGTAGCAGATACGTTATATTAGAAAGATAGAAAAGGGTGTCTCCATGAGGCACCCTTTTTTTGTTTTAGTATCCACTAGCCAGCGCTACCGCTTCTTTTTTAATGGCCTTGACAAAATACATTTTTACCTTCCCCCTATTCTTTGCTTCTATCGCTCCACGATATTCACAATCCACATCCTCTTTTATAAGTTCATAGGTACTGTGGGAAATATTAATTTTCCCAGGCTCCGACATGGATTCCATTCTGGAGGCTACATTCACGGTATCTCCCCAAATATCATAGGCGAACTTTTTAGTCCCCACGACCCCGGCTACCACAGGGCCGGTATTGATACCGATACGGATATCAAACGTCAAATCACTGGCAGCGACATCCTTTTTAGTTTCTTCTACAAATGTGGCAATTTCAAAAGCGGCACGCACCATGCGTTGTGCATGATCGGTTTCTGAATCGTGCAAGCCACCTGCACACATATAGGCGTCCCCAATGGTTTTAATTTTTTCTAAGCCGTGTTTATAAATGATTTCGTCGAATTTGGAAAAATAAAAATTCACGGTTTCTACCAAGGCTTCTGGGGATAGCTTTTCCGAATAACTGGTAAAGCCCTTAAAATCGCTGAAGAACACCGTCACGGATTCGTATTTCTTGGCTTTTACCTTGCCGTTTACCTTTAACTCTTTCGCGGTATCCTCGGGCAGTATATTTAGCAAAAGCTTCTCCGACTTTTTCTTCTCTCTAGAAATGATACTGTAAAACCACAGGGAAGCTAAAAGGGAAAGACCCACAAAACTTAAGATGATCAATTGGTTTCTTTTCTGTGTTTCCAATAAGTTAACTTCGGCCTTAGTTAAGTCAATTTCCACTTGTTTTTGGGAGACTTCAAAATTAGTAAGTAGGTTTGCTTTTTGCTGTACGGCTTCAATATTATTTAATTCGTCCCTATGTGTTATGTAAACCTTATAGTGAACGTAGGCAGATATAGGATCACCCGCGCGTTCATAAAGTTCTGATAATTTTAGATTGGCATCCCTTAGCTGTTCTTTCAGCCCGTATTGTTCCGCTAAGGCAAGACTTCTTTTGGCATAATCTATGGCAACTTGTAATTCCTTTTTTTCCACATAAATATCCGCCATGGCCATCAAATAGACACTGATTGGATAGTAGTCTTGTGACTCTTCCAATAGGCGAATAGCTTCATTGATGTTACTTTCAGCTAGCTCGTTTTTACCAGTATTGGCGTAGACCATACCTATATTTCCTAGGTTAAAAGCTTTACCAGCGGTATAATCTACTTTTTCAAAAAGAATACTTGACTCTTCAAAATAAACTAAGGCCGAGTCGTATTTTTTATTTAATAAGAATTCATCACCAGCATTCAATACTGAAGTTGCAAGAAGTATCGAATCTTCTTGGTTTCGTAAGTTTCTACGTAGCGTTTTTATTGCCCTCCCATAATACGAAATAGCATTTTCATGATTTTCAGAAACAGAATATACATCTGCAATGGCAGCATAGGCACTACCTTCTGTTGACGTTAAACGTTCCTCTTTTGCGATTTCTGCACTTTTAAAATAGGCTTGTAAGGCCTCCTCTAAATCACCAATGAACCTTTTTTTATTTCCCTTTTGAAAGTATCCATATGATAAAAACTTAGTGTTATTTTCCTTTTGGGCCAACTGAATTAACTCCTCAGCATATTTCAATGCTAAATCAAAATCATTGATTTCATTAAAGGCTAAATTACGAAGTAGTTCTAATTTTAAAACCCCTTTCAAAGTGTCAACTTGATAGAATAATTTCAAACTGTCAGCAATTTTCTGATCTTGACCGTTGCTTTGCTGAACATTAGAAAAAAAAATCCATGCCAAAATTATAACTACCCTGCAATTTAAATTTATCATTTATTTCTTGGGTTCATTGTGAGCTTTGGATCCTGAGTATATAAATTACCACCTACTTTGTACGTGATACTATACTCCTCTTCGGTACCAGGATCCATTGATCCTACGATACCTACCCAAGTGCCGTTATTTTCCTGTGAGGGGTCAATAATGAAGATATCATTTCCTCCTGTTTCAAAAACATTGTCAAGACTAGAAATATTACCGTCTTTTTGCCACATGATGACATCACCGGGACCAACAGGCGTTGTGAAATTTAAATCTCCTTCTTCTGTATTTGATACGTTTCCTTTCTCATCAGATAAAGTTGGCGGTTTGGGAGTGGCTGCAGTTGCACTTACTGTAATGGTATGGGTTTCTATGGTTTCCCCAACATAATTTATTTGCCATAAGAAATTATCCGTTGAATTAGCAACACCTTGGCAGGCAACCGCTCCATTATTTTGTGCAGCATTTAGTATATTCAAATACTGTCCACTACTTTTCACCTGTAAAAAGCACCACCCTGGATTTTTAGGGGCATTGGTCAGTTTCCATAAAAAATTGGCTGGTGGATTGTTTGGGTCAGCTAAGGTATTCTGACCTGCCGTCGCCCCATTATTACTGGCACTGTTCAATACATTTAAATATTGCCCACTATTTTTAACTTTCAACAATGACCAACCGGGATTATTGGGTGCTGCTGTTATCGTCCATATAAAATTAGGCGTAGTATCTTGCACACCTTGACACGCATACTGACCCTCAATATCAGTTACTTGAAAAATATTTAAAAATTGCCCACTGCTCTTTACTTTTAATTTTAAATCAGAATTAGCCATAGTATTTGGTTTTAATTTGGTTGGTGAATAAATTCAATATATTAAGGTTGAACAAAGGAATAGCTGGTACCAAGGACGAGTGCCTATTTTTAATGTCCAAAATGCACTATTTATTTTTCAAAACCTACATAGTTGGGGGAAGAATAACAGTGTTAAGATACTACATTTCTAGTATTTAAAGATGCTTTTTTTTTTAACAAGCCTAGCCCTAAATAGAAAGTGTATTATTAATTAAAACAAGAAACAGCGCTTATTTGTACTGGAAGAACGAATTTAATTCAAAGATTTCCTTGTTTTCTTCTTAGGTCATTTGATCATGTTGTATCCAAAATATAGAACCTAGTTGAATGCATAAGAGGTATGCCTTAGGCACTACGCTTAATGTT
>JBLICT010000270.1:0-3686 GCA_047632415.1 Maribacter sp. | reverse complement strand
AATCCGAAGAACTCTGTGGTAAAAAGTTTTTCTGCACACTCTTTCCAGCACCCTTACCTACAATACCACCCGTAGCAATGGCAATCTTTGCTCTTTCTATCTGGTAATTGGCATCTGTATCTTCTGGGCTTGTAAAACTATCTATACGGCTCATCCAAGTATCTACACGGTTTGGAAATAAATCAGGAAATGCCTTTGCCGTTACTACGAATAGGATCAAACAAACCAATCCGGTCGCTACTATGCCCAATAAATATTTTGTAGGATAGCCTCCCAAAAAACAAAGCATCAATACCATGGAAAATATAATGCCTGCGGTAGAAAAGTTAGCGGGTAAAATCAATACCACTACAAAAAATACAGGAAGCCATAAGGGCAATATACTTTCGGTAAACGTAACTGTGCTATCCCGTATCTTAGAAAGATATCTAGCCACATAAATAAGCAGCACTACTGCCGCCAAATTGGAGGGCTGAAACCCGAACCCAACAAAGGGTATATGAATCCACCTACTGGCATTGGTCTCCCCACTATTTGTTCCTTGTGCCAATACAAAAACCAACAAAACCAAAATTATGGGTAAGGCAATCAAGGAGAGTCCCCTAAAAAAATGTGTCGGGATTTTATGAACACCGTAGATAATGCCAAAACCAAAGAATAATAGTAACGCATGCTTTACCAAATGACCAACGGTAGTTCCATTACCTAACACATAGACCAGATTACTACTGGCACTGTAGACCGGTAAAAAGGAAAATAGGGCCAATAAGGCCGCAATCGCCCAAATAGCTTTATCTCCTTTGATATTTTTAAACAGTTTTAGCACTTATAAATTTTTTACACAATTCTTAAACTGATTACCTCTGTCCTCATAATTTTCAAACAGATCAAAACTAGCACATGCCGGAGACAACAAAACCGTATCTCCGCGTTCGGCAATCTTATAGGCTACCTTTACCGCTTCTTCCATGGCATATGTTTCCACCACTAAATCCACAACGTTCCCAAAGGTTTCCTTGATCTTGGTATTATCCATCCCTAGGCATACGATAGCCTTTACTTTTTCGCGTACCAGTGACATCAAGGCCGTATAATCGTTTCCTTTGTCCACACCGCCAACAATCCAAACTGTTTGGGTCTTTACACTGTCTAACGCAAAATAGGTGGCATTTACATTGGTTGCCTTAGAATCGTTTATGTACTGCACGTGGTTTATTTTCAAAACCTTTTCCAAACGGTGGGGTGCTCCCTGAAAATTAGAAATGCATTCTCTTATGGTCTCCTTACGGATACTCACCAATTTTGCAATGGTAGCCCCGGCCATTGTATTCTTTACGTTGTGTTGTCCTTCCAGTGCTAAAGCGTCTGTCGTCATCGTTATCTTATCTGTTAGTGTTCTTATTATAATATGTTTGTCTTCTAAATAGGTTCCTTCCTCAAATTTCTCCTTGAGGGAAAATGGCATCAATTTGGATTTGACCGGGTTGGCTTTTAGCCAAGAAACAATTACAGCATCATCTGCATCGTAAATTAGATAATCGGTCTCCTTTTGGTTCATTGCTATCCTAAACTTTGAGGCGATATAGTTCTCGAACTTATAATCGTACCGATCCAAATGATCTGGCGTAATGTTGGTTATTACCGCTATATCTGGCCTAAACTCCTTAATACCGTCGAGCTGAAAACTACTTATCTCCAAAACGTAATACTCAAAATCCTTTGTAGCGACCATCTTTGCAAAACTGTCCCCAATATTACCCGCCATAGCTACATCTAAGCCTCCACCTTTCAGCAGATGGTTGGTGAGCATGGTGGTAGTCGTTTTTCCGTTACTACCTGTTATACCAATAATTTTGGCATCGGTATACTTAGACGCAAACTCAATTTCAGAGATAACCGGAATACCTTTCGCTACTAATTGCTTTACCAAAGGCACGGTATCCGGAATACCAGGACTTTTCATTACGATAGTTGCCTCTAGTATACGGTCCTCTGAGTGGTTTTCCTCTTCCCAATCAATTCCATAATGTGAAAGAACGTTCTTGTACTTCTCTTTAATTTTTCCTTTGTCGGACACAAAAACAACGTATCCCTCTTTTTGACCTAAAATAGCCGTACCCACGCCACTTTCTCCGCCGCCAAGAATCACTAAAAATGCCATTTATCGTAATTTTAAAGTCACTATAGTGACTATGGCTAATAGGATTCCTACAATCCAAAAACGGGTTACGATTTTACTTTCGTGGTATCCTTTTTTCTGATAGTGGTGATGCAAAGGAGCCATTAAAAAAACACGCTTCCCTTCTCCATATTTCCTCTTCGTATATTTAAAATACCCCACCTGCACCATAACGGAAATAGATTCCGCAAAGAAGATTCCGCATAGAATGGGAATCAACAATTCCTTACGGATAATAATCGCGATTACTGCAATGACACCTCCTATGGTTAAACTCCCAGTGTCTCCCATAAAAATTTGCGCTGGAAATGCGTTATACCATAAAAATCCAACCAGTGCACCTGTAAATGCAGTTATAAAAATCACCAACTCCTCCACTCCCTTTATGTACATAATATCCAAATACTCGGAAAAAATGATGTTACTGGAAACCCAGGCAAAAATCCCAAGGGTAATGACTATAATGGCTGAAGTACCGGCTGCGAGTCCATCTATCCCATCCGTAAGGTTGGCTCCATTGGAAACCGCAGTAACGATAAGAATGATGATAGGGATAAAAATTAACCAGCTATAGCCAGCGAAGCCATCGCCCATCCATGAAATAAAACTGCTATAATCCAGCTCGTTATTCTTAAAAAAAGGAACCGTGGTCATGGTAGATTTAATATCTGCCCCTTTTACCTCTTCTACGGTAAAATTCTCGGTAATCGTTGTTTTGGTATGCTCGCGCATGGTTACTTCTGGATGAAAATAAAGCGTGGCACCTACTACCAATCCTAAAACAACCTGACCCAAAATCTTAAACCTACCCTTTAGTCCATCTTTGTTCTTCCTGAAAATTTTAATATAATCATCGATAAAACCGATAATTCCCATCCATAGGGTGGTTACAATAAGGAGTATGATATAGATATTGTGTAATTTGGCTAAAAGCAGGACTGGTATTAGTGTTGCGAATATGATAATAATACCACCCATCGTTGGCGTTCCAGCTTTTTGTTTTTGCCCCTCTAGGCCCAAATCCCTCACCGTTTCGCCAATCTGCTTTTTTTGAAGAAAAATAATGATGCGCTTACCGTATATCGTAGCTAAACCCAAAGAAAATAAGATAGCCATAGCCGCCCTAAAGGTCAGAAACCCAAAAAGGGATGCCCCAGGGAACTGGTATTCATTTTCTAAATATTCAAATAGGTAGGTTAACATATATTCTCGCTACAAGCCAATTAACATCGGCCTTGGTTATTTATCTAAACTTTTTAATACTTCGGTTACCATCTTAAAATCATCAAACTCTATCCGCTTCCCATTGGTTTCCTGATAGGTCTCGTGTCCTTTACCGGCTACTAGAATAATATCATTTGCAGCAGCTAATTGACAAGCTGTTTTAATCGCTTGCTCCCTATTTTCAATAGCTAATATTCTATTGGTATACTGGGGTTCTACACCCGCCACCATTTCGGTAATGATTTCCGAGGGTGATTCTGTTCTAGGATTATCCGAGGTAAAA
>JBLICT010000269.1:0-3758 GCA_047632415.1 Maribacter sp. | reverse complement strand
TGCATTCCATCTCTTGGAGGATCGGTAATAATGATATCAGGAATGCCATGCTCAGAAATAAACTGCTCGTTAAACACATTTTTCATGTCCCCAACAAAGAAATCAATATTAGAAATCTCGTTGTGCTTGGCATTTGATTTTGCATCCAGTATGGCTTCAGGAACCGATTCTATTCCGATTACTTTCTTAGCGTTTTTAGCAACGAATTGTGCAATGGTACCAGTTCCGGTATATAAATCATATACCAGTTCTTTACCAGTTAATCCTGCAAACTCACGTGTAATTTTATAAAGTTCATAGGCCTGTTCTGAATTGGTCTGATAAAAAGATTTGGCATTAATCTTAAACTTTAGCCCTTCCATCTCTTCAAAAATATGGTCACGACCTGCAAAACATACTACCTCTTGATCGTAAATGGTATCGTTCTGTTTTGGATTGATAACATAGAGTAATGCCGTTATTTCTGGAAAAATATTTTTCAAATGTTCCAATAGTAGTGCTCTTTTGGACGCATCATTTTCATAGAACTGAACTAGCACCATGATTTCTCCGATAGAAGAAGTGCGAATCATGAGCGTACGGAGCATCCCATACTGATTTCTAGGATTAAAGAATGTAATATCGTTCTTAGTTGCGAAGTCTTTGGTCTCCTGGCGTATAGCGTTGGAAGGGTCTGCCTGTAGATGACATTTATTTATATCCAAGATTTTATCCCACATTCCGGGAATATGAAAACCTAACGCATTCTTATCCGTTATCTGAGTGTCGGATTGGATTTCCTCCAAAGTCAACCACCGACTATCGGAAAATGAAAATTCCATCTTATTCCTATAAAAATATTGTTTTTTGGAACCTTTTATTGGCGTGATTTCCGGTAGCTCTAAATGACCAATACGTCTAAGATTGTTGGCTACCTCTTTCTGTTTGTAGAACAGTTGGTGTTCATAGCCCATATCTTGCCATTTGCACCCGCCACAAACACCAAAATGCTCACATTCGGGTGTTGTGCGTTTATCGGATAGCAAATGAAATTGGGTAGCGACACCCTCAAAGTATGCTTTTCGTTTTTTGGTGGTCTGTACATCTACGATATCTCCTGGAACAGTATTGGTTAGGAAAATTACCCTACCATCTGGTGCTTTTCCAATGGTTTTTCCTTTTGCTCCTGCATCTACTACTTCTACATTTTCAAAAACTTGTCGTTTGTTCTTTTTTCGCATGGAACAAAAATAGGAATTGCTTTGTTTTAATTAGGATAACTTTAAAGGGAATAATAATTATTTAAGTAAAATGAACCTTTTTGAACTTCTCTGGTCTATTACATAGAAGTATGAACAATCGCGATAAGACATTAGACGCTTTTTTGGTTATGGAATATCGCTCTGTTAATTCCAAGGCATTAGGAGTCTTGGTGAAAAAATACCATCGAAAGCTATGTAAGCACGCGTATTGGTTTACACATGATTTAGCTAGTTCCAAGGATATTGTTCAGGATAGTTGGAAAAGTATCCTTGCCAATTTGTATACGCTAAAACGGCCGGAGCGGTTTGGAAACTGGGCTTTTAGAATCGTAACAAGAAAAGCACTAGACTATCTCAATAAACAAAAAAGAGGTAAGCAGGAATTACATTAGTATGAGATTTTGGTCGATACAACTATAACTGATACTTCAAAAGATGACAGAGTGCCTTTAGTACAAAAAGCTATACTCTCATTGCCAGCAAATCAGCAAGTAGTTCTTAGGCTTTTTTATACGGAAGGATATTCCCTAAATGAAATTAGCGATATACTAGAAATCGCTGTTGGTACAGTTAAATCGCGCTTGTTTCACGGAAGGGAAAAATTAAAAACAATTTTAAAAAATAAATAACATGAAAAAAGAAGAAGAAAAAATCGATGAGCTTATTAAGGAGGCGTTAAGTAGTGAAGAAGCTAAATTTTACGATGCATTAGGAGAACAATCGTTAATAGAAAAAGTGAGTAAGGTCTACCAAGGTAAAATTGGATGGCTAGCCTCCGTAATGACAGCGGTAAACATTGGTGTTTTTATAATTTTTATTTTTTGTATTATTCAATTTGTGAAAACAACAGATACAGTAGGATTAATTACTTGGGCTAGTGCCAGTTTCATATGCTTAATCGTTATGGTCATGTTAAAGCTATATGTTTGGATGCAAATGGATAAAAATGATATTCTCCGAGAACTCAAACGATTAGAACTACAGGTGTATGCGGTGGCGCAACAACAACAAAATAGAACGACGTAGCCAATATGTTTTAACGCGTTGAAATTTTTAGTAATTTTGCAGTTCTACAGGATGATTTCTCTCCTACGCTGAATTTTCGGACATTTCGAAAGGAAAAAGGTATAGAAGGAATTGCTAAAGTTTTATCAGAGGTTGTTTTGAAATGTGTGATTGAATTATTTTATAGGGTATTTTTGATGGGGTTGGAGATTAAATTTTTAAGCATTGTTAGAGCTACGGTTTAAAACTTTACAAAGTAACGCGCAAAAAGAAGTATAAAATAACAATGGGCACTTTGCAAAAGAATCTCGCAAAGTAATTTTTATCATGTCAGTTTTAGAAAACATCACTTCTAAAGATGCTATTGCATTAGAAGAAAAACACGGAGCCCACAATTACCATCCTTTACCTGTAGTATTAAGCAGGGGAGAAGGTGTCTACGTTTGGGACGTGGAAGGAAAAAAATATTACGACTTTCTATCGGCCTATTCTGCCGTAAATCAAGGACATTGCCATCCAAAGATTGTGGATGCAATGGTCAATCAGGCCAAAACACTTTCGTTGACCTCACGCGCTTTTTATAACGATATGCTTGGGAAATATGAAAAGTATGCCACGGAGACCTTTAAGTTTGATAAGCTCTTACCTATGAATACGGGTGCCGAAGCGGTAGAAACAGCATTGAAAATATGCCGAAAATGGGCATATGAGAAGAAAGGTATACCAGAAAACCAGGCTGAAATCGTAGTTTGTGAAAATAATTTTCACGGTCGTACCACTACCATTATCTCTTTTTCCAATGATCCTGTAGCACGCAAAAACTTTGGACCGTTTACAGACGGATTCATAAAAATCGAGTACGATAACCTTGAGGCTTTGGAACACGCCTTACAAGGAAATAAAAATATAGCCGGATTCTTAGTGGAACCTATACAAGGCGAAGCAGGGGTTTATGTTCCTTCCGAAGGATACTTAAGTAAGGCAAAGGATTTATGTAAGAAATACAAGGTGCTGTTTATTGCTGACGAGGTACAAACAGGGATAGCTAGGACCGGTCGACTCTTGGCTACTTGTGGAAACTGTTCTTGCGCAGATAAACACTGTAGCGGTACACCCGAAACAAAGGCTGATATTTTGATACTGGGCAAAGCATTGTCCGGCGGTGCTTATCCAGTTTCTGCCGTGTTGGCAAATGATGACATTATGGGTGTTATACAGCCAGGAAACCATGGTAGTACTTTTGGTGGGAACCCAATAGCTGCAGCAGTAGGTATGGCAGCTTTAGAAGTCGTAAAAGAAGAGGAGCTGGCACAGAATGCCTATGATTTGGGCGAACTATTTAGAGCTGAACTGGACGCTTTTATTCCAAGTTGTGATTTGGTTTCCGGTGTTCGGGGTAAAGGGCTCTTAAATGCTATTCTTATTAACGATACAGAAGATAGCTCCACAGCATGGGATATATGTATGGCCTTAAAGGAAAACGGACTTTTGGCTAAGCCTACGCATGGTAAC
>JBLICT010000268.1:0-3792 GCA_047632415.1 Maribacter sp. | reverse complement strand
ATATAGTTCCAAATATTTTTATATTTTACTAATTGTGCGTAACTATGCCTAATGACGATATTATCAGGTTTTTCCAAAGATGAATCATCTTTTAGTAGCCGTAATGCATAATAGCGAGCTGTTTTTAGAATATCATTATCCTTTACAATATCTGCTATTTTTAAGTTGAGAATACCACTTTGTTGCGTGCCCATGATATCTCCAGGGCCGCGAAGTTTTAAGTCCACCTCCGCAATTTCAAAACCATCGTTAGTTCGTACCATAGTTTCCAAACGAGTCTTGGATTCTGCAGATAGTTTATGGCTGGTCATTAGAATACAGAAACTTTGATCGGCACCACGACCTACACGACCTCGCAATTGGTGCAGTTGCGAAAGACCAAAACGTTCAGCACTTTCAATAATCATTACGGAGGCATTGGGTACGTTCACACCTACTTCAATAACAGTGGTAGCCACCATAATCTGGGTTTCTCCTTTTACAAAACGTTGCATTTCAAAATCCTTATCGGCTGGTTTCATTTGACCATGTACTATAGAAATCTGAAATTCAGGTAGTGGAAAATCCCTAGCGATACTTTCATAGCCATCCATAAGGTCTTTATAGTCCAAGGCCTCCGATTCTTGTATTAACGGGTATACGACATAGATTTGCCTGCCTTTTTCAATTTCGTCTCGTATAAATCGGAATACTTTGAGTCGGTTAGAATCAAAACGGTGTACTGTTTTTATGGGTTTCCGACCCGGAGGAAGTTCATCAATGACCGATATATCCAAATCACCATAAAGGCTCATAGCCAAGGTTCTAGGTATGGGTGTTGCAGTCATCACAAGAATATGGGGCGGATATTCGTTTTTGTGCCACAGTTTGGAACGTTGTGCTACACCAAATCGATGTTGTTCGTCTATGATGGCCAGGCCTAAATTTTTAAATTTCACTTTATCTTCTAAGAGTGCATGCGTACCTATTAAGATTTGCAGTTCTCCATTTTCTAACTGTTCATGGATGGGTTTTCGAGCTGACTTTTTAACTGAGCCCGTCAATAGCGCGCAAGTTACTCCAGTGTCTTTCAGTAATTCCGAAATACCTTGGTAATGCTGATTGGCAAGAATTTCGGTCGGTGCCATCAAACAAGCTTGGAAATCATTATCTATGGCCAGTAACATGGTCATCACCGCCACAATTGTTTTTCCTGAGCCTACGTCTCCTTGCAGGAGGCGGTTCATCTGCGCATTACTACCCAAATCGGAACGTATTTCTTTTATTACCCGTTTTTGGGCATTGGTGAGTTCAAAAGGAAGTTTGTTTGCGTAGAAATCTTTAAAAAGTTCACCCACTTGGTCAAAAGGAAATCCCTTGATCTTCTGTTTGTGCAGCATATTCTTCGCTATAAGCTGCATTTGCAGGTAAAACAGCTCTTCAAATTTTAAACGAAACTGCGCCTTTGCTAATAAATCTTGACTCTTGGGAAAATGGATATTAAAGAGTGCATCACTTCTAGAAATTAGCTTTAGCTCGTGCAAAAGACTGTCGGATAAGGTCTCTGAAAACCTGCCCTTGGTCTCTAAGAATAATTGCTGCATTAATTTACTAATGACTCGATTTGTAATCCCTTTATTGCTCAGTTTTTCTGTAGAAGGGTACACTGGTTGCATATGCACTTTTACCCCTTGCTCGTGTTCCGATAGGAGTTCCATTTCTGGATGCGGCATGGAAAAGGTATTATTGAATACATTGCACTTTCCGAAGATGACGTAGGGAATGTTCAATTTTAAATTTTCACGAATCCATTTTTGCCCTCGAAACCAAACGAGTTCCATTTCTCCACTATCGTCTTGAAAACGGGCCACCAAACGAGTACCCTTTTTTTGCTCAACCGTTTTTATATGAACGAGTTTTCCAATAATCTGTACATCTGCATTACTTTTTTTAAGTTGACCTATTTTATAGTATTGCGTTTTATCAATATACCTAAAAGGAAAAAGGTTCAGCAGGTCTTGGTATGCATGAATACCGAGCTCCGATTGCAGACTATCTGCCCTGTTGGGGCCAACGCCTTTAAGGTATGCAATAGGAGTTTGAAGCAATGTGGGATTCATTTCACGAATTTAGAACTTAAGACATTGAACTGCAATAAACGAAAAGCCTAAATTTGGTATTAGAAATATATTTCTTGGGACATGTTTAAATTTTCTATCACTTTATTATTTATTTACTACACTGGTTTTGCCCAACATCAGGATAAAGTCGATTTCATTAAAGCAAGCGTCCTTGTAGAACCTTTGCCCTTTCAAAAGGCAATCCAGGGGGAGGTTATATATGATTTTATTGTATTGTCTGAGTTGGACTCTGTCTTTTTGGATGCAAAGAATATGGATTTTAATACCGTAAAACTTAACGGTAGAAAAGTAAAGTTCAGAAATGATAGTAAGCAAATAGTCATCCGTAAGAAGTTTAAAAAAGGGGAGACTTATTCCTTGGGGCTTAGGTATTTCTGTATTCCAAAACAAACCGTCTACTTTATGGGATGGGATGATACAATTGATGGGAATGAACAAATCTGGACCCAAGGCCAAGGGAAATATACGAGCCATTGGCTGCCGAGCTTTGATGATATGGAGGAGAAAGTGGAGTTTGATTTGAAAATAACAACTGCCCCAAAATTTAATGTAATTTCAAATGGTAAATTAAAAAAAACAAGTACGCTTGGAGGTTTAAAAACATGGCAATTTGATATGCAAAAGCCCATGAGTAGTTACCTTTTGGCTTTTGTAATTGGGAAATACAGCAAACAGCAATTAGTTTCCAATAGAGGGATTCCTTTAGAGAATTATTATTATCCGAAGGATAGCTTAAGGGTAGAGCCTACATACCGATACACCAAGGAAATTTTTGATTTTATGGAAACCGAAATAGGGATAGCTTATCCTTGGCAGAATTATAAACAGGTTCCTGTACGCGATTTTTTATATGCTGGAATGGAGAATACTAGTGCCACCGTTTTTTCCGATGCATTTATGATAGATTCCACTGCTTTTGCAGATAAGAACTATGTGAATGTAAATGCTCACGAATTAGCGCACCAATGGTTTGGTAATTTAGTGACAGAAAAAAACGGAAACCATCATTGGCTGCACGAAGGCTTTGCCACCTACTATGCGTATTTGGCAGAAAGGGAAATCTATGGGGCTGACCATTTTTATTGGAAACTATATAGCACTGCAAAGCAGCTTAAAGACCTTTCAGATAAGAACGAAGGCGAGTCTTTGCTTAATGCCAAAGCCAGTAGCCTTACCTTTTATGAAAAGGGAGCATGGGCTTTGGTTGTGCTTCGGGATTTTGTTGGGGAGGATTCTTTTAGAAAAGGAATACAGCAGTATTTAAAGACCTATCGATTCAAAAATGCTACGGTGTCTCAGTTTTTACATGAGATTGCAGATGCCAGTGGTGCCGATTTATCAGGATTTAGGACCCAGTGGTTAGAAAGTACTGTGTTTGCTATGAGAGAAGCAAAAGCACTATTAGAAAAACAGTCACCTTCTTTAGCCTTATTATTTGAGATGGAAGCGAGTTTTAAAGCCATGCAAGGCGATGACTTGGAGTATGAAAGGTATTGGGAAGCCTTAAATTCTATTCATTTTAAACAGCATCTATTAGAGAATTACCACCGTATGTTACCAACAGGACTCATTCAGAAAGCCTTTGCGATGGACACCATTCCTGTAAGGCAGTCCCTTGCTACGTCATTGTTGGGTTTGTCAAGTCCAGACACTTTAAATAAAGTACTACAAA
>JBLICT010000267.1:0-3829 GCA_047632415.1 Maribacter sp. | reverse complement strand
AAAATCATTTTTAAGGCTTTGTTCTATATGCTGCAACAACCAGCTTTTGTTTTGTTCCTGCCTGTTGTGTTCAAAGAATCCATTTGCTTTACTCGTTTTTACAAACTCTTGAATCACATCCCAGATAGGTTTTAATCCCTTGTTCTCTAAAGCGGAACAACGCATGACCTTAGGAATCCACCCATTTTCTTTTGGAGGAAATAATTGCAAAGCCCTTCTAAACTCTACCTCGGCTAGTTTTGCGGATTTAAGGTTTTCACCATCCGCTTTATTGATGGCGACCGCATCTGCCATTTCCATAATACCTCTTTTTATCCCTTGTAATTCATCGCCTGCGCCAGAAAGTTTTAATAGTAAAAAGAAGTCCACCATACTATGGACGGCAGTTTCGCTTTGTCCCACCCCAACTGTCTCTATAATAACGGTGTCGTAGCCGGAGGCCTCTAAAAGAATGATACTTTCTCTGGTTTTTCTGGTGACGCCTCCTAGAGAATCTCCGGATGGCGATGGTCTAATATAGGCATTGGGATCCAGTACCAATTCTTGCATGCGCGTCTTATCTCCAAGTATGCTCCCTTTAGTTTTACTGCTAGTAGGATCTACGGTAAGTACCGCCACTTTTTTTCCCATTTGGGTAAGCATCTTACCAAAACCTTCTATGAATGTGCTTTTTCCAACGCCTGGTACGCCGGTAATACCAATGCGTAGGGTTTCTTTTTTTTGAGATAAACAGGACTCGACAATACGATTTGCGATGGCTTGATGTTCTGGTTTTGTGCTTTCGACCAAAGTAATTGCTTTGCTCAGGGCAGCAATGTTATTGCTAAGAATACCTTCAACAAGTTCTTCCGGAACATAATGTTGTCCAGCGCCGCCTGTTTTTGGTTTTTTGAATGTAGTAATCTTGGTGCCGTTCTCGTTCAAGGTTTATTTATTGATGGGAATACGAATCTTTACGGTATCCCATGATAGGTTTAAATACAACTGATTGTCGTCCTCAAATAAAATTGTAAAATCTTCTACGGGTATGGTAAGTTCCCTTGCTGGTATTTCAACTTGGAGTGCATCCTGTTCAGCATCTCTTGTGGTTTTTTGTCCACCACTTAGTAGGCTAACACCCCAATCGGGGACCTCTTTGTTAAATATTACATTCCAGCTATTTTTTTCTGGTATGGTCCATATGGAATAGGTTCCTGGCGCAAGGTCCTTATCTACGATTTTAACGGTTTCCGAATTGGTGAAGGTGGTTGGTTCGTTGGCTCCTGTTCGCCAAACTTTACCAAACGGCACCAATTCCCCAAAAATCACCCTATCCTTTTTTGATGGACTGGAGTAGTTTACCTGTAGTTCTGCGCCCTGTAAAACATAGGACGTAGTTTTTTCAGGACTGTGTTTCTTGGTTTGCGTTTGTAGCAAAGGCCTAGCTACAAAGAAGAATAGGGCTCCTAGAACTACTAAAAAAATAAGCAATCTTTTTAAAAACTTCATAGCTGTTGTTTGGTACTCGTACTATCGTATTCCCATTCTAAAGTACTAAATCAAACTTAAAGATACTAATGTTATTGTAGGTTTCGCCCGGTCTTAACACGCTGTTTGGAAAGTCGGGTTGGTTGGGTGCATCCGGATAGTTTTGTGTTTCAAAACAGATTCCTGGAAAATCCAAAGGCGTATACACCACAAGCGCGGGTTGGTTTGTGTATACTTTCATGGAGATACCCGATTTTGCAGAAGTAAGTTCTGCAACTTTTTCGCTCCCTAGGTCTTTAACAAATACAGTATCCAATCGTTTAATGCCTATGGGTTTTGGCAAAAGAAAATCATTATCCGTAGCCCTTACAGGAATTATATTTCCCGTAGGCAATAGGTTTTCCTTTAGTTCTAAATAATACGGGCAATTGAGTTGTAGTTCGCAATCATCTACATACGGACTATCATCTATTTTAAAATAGGAATGGTTGGTAAGGTTGACTGCGGTACTACGGTCGGTTACCGCCTCATGAATAATCTGCAAGGTATTATTTACTAATTTGTACGTAATGTTTACTGTTAGGTTTCCGGGATAGCCTTCTTCCAAATGTTTACTTCGATAGGATAGCGTTACAAAGGGGTCGTCGGTGTGCTGAACCTCTTCAATATTCCACGTTTTTTGGTTAAAACCTTCTTTGCCGCCATGCAGATGTACGCCGTCCTCTTGATGTATAAAGAATTTTTCCCTGTCCAGTTCAAAACCTCCGTTGGAAATACGACCTGCATAACGTCCCACACAAGCACCAATGCAGTTTTCGTCCAACTTATACCTGCTAGGGTGGTTATACCCAACCACGGTGTTCGTATAGTTGCCATCGGTTCCTTTCACCAATAATTTCTGGATAATGGCACCGTAATCCAGCACCATAAGGGTAATAAACTCGTTGGAAATCGTAACTTGTTTCAAGTGGTATCGTTCTAATAATCGATGTAAAAATAAAAGAATTTTGTCACAACCATTTTTTTCTTTCGTCCTTTAGATAACAACAACTTAAAATCAACACCAAACCGGCCAATGTTTCAAATTGATGTCGTAGAGAAATGTAAGGCGAACGACCGTAAAGCGCAGCTAAAATTATATGGGCAATACTGTGATGGTATGTACATAGTGGCCATGCGATTTTTACAGAATTCCGATGATGCGGAAGATGTGCTACAGGATGCTTTTATCAGTGCATTTCAAAAAATACATCAGTTTAGCGGTGAGGTAACTTTTGGGGCCTGGTTAAAGCGTATTGTTATGAACAAATGCATTGATTTTCTAAAGTCGAAAAAACAGGAGGTGCTTCCCTTAGAAGAATACCATATGCAAGCTGTTGATGATGCTGATTGGAGTGTAGGTGCAGAAATCAGTATAGATGCGGTAAAGAATGTCATCCAGAACTTACCAGAAAAATATAGGTATGTAGTACTCATGTATTTGGTAGAGGGATTTGATCACAAGGAAATTGCCCAGGTTTTGGAGTTGACCGAGACTGCTAGCAGGACACGGTTGTTGCGAGGAAAAGCATATTTAAAATCGGCACTAATAAAGAAAGGATATGGGACAGGATCTTAGGGAAATGTTTGGTCGAGAATCTAAAGAGGCTCGGTTTAGGTTAAAGGAAGGACATGATAAACGATTTGCAGATAAGTTGGATAAAGCGATGCCTAAAGCAAAAAAAAGGTTTGGTTTTCTGAAGATGGCTGCATCGGTATTAGTGATTTTAGGCCTTGGTGTTACCGCTTATCAGCAAGTTGCTGATAAGGATGGGATGTCTACTACTGTAGTGAACAAGCAGCAAGTTAATAATTCTTTTTCCCTAGGAGATTTATCGCCTGATTTAAAAAAGGTAGAAAATTACTATGTAGCAACCATCAATCTGGAGTTTTCAAAACTGCAAGTTTCCGAAGATAATATGGCTATGGTAGATCGTTTTATGGACCGATTATCTGAATTGAATGATGAATATGAGTCGCTCACGCTAGAATTAAATCAGATGGGCCCCAACGATCAAACCATATCCGCATTGATAGAGAATTTAGAATTACGCTTACAGTTATTACAAAAGTTAAAAAAGAAATTAAATCAATTAAAATTATCAAAAAATGAACAGATCTACAACAATAGTATCTAGACAACTCATCATTGCACTAGGTTTTTTTGCCATTCCATTTTGCATTAGTGCGCAAAAACAAACGGAGACGTTTACCGAAAGTTTTGAGGTGACAAAGGATGCCGTTTTGGACATTAATACCAGTTATGCGGATATTGAATTTGAAACATGGGACCAAGATAGGGTAACAGTAATTGCTACATTTG
>JBLICT010000266.1:0-3847 GCA_047632415.1 Maribacter sp. | reverse complement strand
TTGGCGATAAACCTTTCCATTCCCCTTTAGCTCTACCTCTATTCCTAAATTTTCCAGTATCGAAACAGCATCCATACCACTCATACCCTGTAAATTGGGAACCTCTATATACTCTTTTTGCATGTGTGCAAAATATCCTTGGTAGGCTTTATCCAAACCACTATCAAATTCATCTCGCATATCAATCTCGTCAGTTAACGGGGATGTCGCATATACTTTTTGAGCCACTGACTTAAAAACAGGACCCGAAACATCCGCTCCGTAATAACCAACGCTTTTGTCTGGCTTATGAATTACTACAATACAAGAATACTTAGGGTTATCTGCCGGAAAATACCCAGCAAACGAAGAAATATATTCGTATTTGTCCCTATCCTTAGACACATAATTGGTTTGCGTAGTTCCTGTTTTTCCGGCCATGGAAAAGTTTTTTGAGTACATGCCGTTACCCGTACCAGTCTTTTTCTCAACAACATCTTTTAAAATCTGCTGTACCTTTCTTACCGTCTCCTGGGAACAAATTGACGGATTCAATACTTCCTTGTCAAACCTCTTAATACTCTTGTTCCATTCTTTGACTTCTTTTATAAGTCTTGGTTTTAGCAATTCCCCATCATTGGCAATAGCATTATAAAATGCCAATGTTTGCAAAGGGGTCATAGACACTTCATAACCGTATGCCATTTGTGCCAAAGACAGTCCTGACCATCCTTTATCACCAGGATATCTTAAAACAGGAACACCTTCACCTCTTACTGGTAGCCCTAACTCCTTATGAAGACCCATACTCATAAGTCGATTCACATACTTTTCAGGATTATCTTTATAACCATTGTGAATCATCTTAGCGAATGCTACATTTGAGGAGACCTCAAAAGCTTTTGCTACAGATATCTTGCCATGTCCACCGCGCTTTGTATCCTTTATTCTATGATTGTATAATTTCCAGCTTCCATTCTCGGTATCTATTACAGAACTGGTATCTGCCACTTTATCCTCTAAGGCAGCTACAAGATTCATTAATTTGAAGGTTGAACCTGGTTCGTGAGACTCTCCAATAGCATAATTTAAACGCTCGTAGTATTTTCCATCTTTGGTGCTCCCAAGATTAGCTATAGCTTTAACTTCCCCCGTTTTAGTTTCCATTACTATCACCGTTCCATGATCCGCCTTATACTGCTCCAACTGCTTAAGTAATGCGTGATGGGCTATATCTTGAATATTAATATCTATTGTAGAGTAGACATCATAACCGTCTTTGGGCTCCACTATATTATCCGAACCAATGGGTTTCCATTGATTCTTGGCTATTTTTTGTTTTAGACGCCGTCCTTCAATACCACTTAAATACTCGCTAAAGGCGCCTTCCATTCCCACTCTGGTGCGATAGCCATTTTCATCTATCCGCTCATATCCTACACTTCTCTCTGCTATTTTTCCTAAAGGATGTTCTCTTTTTGTTTTTTGCTCAATGATGAGTCCGCCTTTAAAAGGTCCTTTTTTAAACAAAGGAAAATCCTTTACTGCTATGTAGTCCGAATAGTCCAGATTACGAGCAACTAGAGTATACCTGTTCTTATTCTGCTTTGCCTTTCTCAATACTTGTTGATAATGCGAAGAAGTTTTACCAAAAAGTTTGGCGAGCGCATCTGAAAGGGGCTTTATATTTTCTTTAAAATCGACATCAGACACTGTAACCGCATCAAACCTAATGGTGTATTTGGATACCGAAGTAGCTAAGAGACTACCATCATCTGAATACAGGTTACCCCTATTGGGAGCTATAGTAAACATTCTGGTCGTTCGTGTTTCCGCTAATGCCATATACTTTTCACCGTCTACAAACTGAATAGAGACTAACTTAAACAGCACAGCACCTGCAAAAAGCACCAGCGCACCAGCCACAAAATACAATCTTGTTAATATGCTCTTGTCCGTTGCGGGCATAACTATTCTTTAGACGTTAGAGATTTGACCTTAATTTTTTTCGGGGGAGTTTCAGATGGAAAAAGACCCTTTTCCTTAACGGTCTTTGTAATGGTAGATTCCAGCTTTAATTGCTGAACATCTGATCTGGCATCTACAAATTCACTTCTTAACTCACGCACCTCCTCATTTAGCGCAGCAATCCTATGCACCTTTCTATCCGCACTATGAGAGCTACTTATCATAACCGCCGCCAAAAAGGAAGCGAAAATGATAAAAAGCCAATTCTTTGGGGCATCTCCACTAACCAGGAACGTACCCTTTAGAATATCCAATATGCCCTTTTTCATTTTCATGGTTCCTGTGCTAATCGTTCCGCTATTCGGAGTTTTGCGCTGCGCGCCCTATTATTCTTTACTATTTCTTCTTTGGATGGAATAATCAAGGGCCCTACTTTTTTCAAAGGCACCGAAATATTACCATAAAAATCCTTTTCTGGATCTCCCTTAAATTGACCGGCCCTAATAAAGCGCTTTACCAAACGATCTTCTAAGGAATGATAACTTATCACGCTCAACCTACCTCCTGTATTCAGTAATCCAGGAACCTGTTCCAAAAACTCAGCAATTACTGCTATTTCTTGGTTGACCTCTATGCGTATTGCCTGATATATCTGTGCCAGTATCTTATGCCTTTTATACTCTGGAAGAAACTTCCCTAAGGTCAATTTCAATTCCTCTGTGGTATTTATTCCTTTTCCTACCCTACCTTCAACAATTGCCTTTGACAAGGCGTTGGCATTTCTTAAATCACCATAGCTAAAGAACATATTCCGCAAATCGTCATAAGAATAGGTGTTTACCACATCGTGCGCCGAAAGCTGATTCCGTTTGCTCATCCGCATATCCAAATCCGCATCAAAGCGAGTGGAAAAACCACGTTCCGCCTTATCGAACTGATGGGAGGAAACCCCAAAATCAGCTAGAATACCATCTACTTTCCGAATGCCATAGAACTTTAAAAACTGGGTGATATACCTAAAGTTTTCACCAATCAAAACAAATCTTTCGTCTCCAAGCGCATTGGCTTGTGCATCTTCGTCCTGATCAAATGCAAAAAGCTTACCACCGCTCCCTAAATTTTTTAATATTTCCTTGGAATGCCCTCCACCTCCGAAAGTGACATCCACATAAATCCCATTCTCTTTAATCTCCAAACCAGCCACGGATTCCGCAAGCAGTACCGGGCTATGATAGTCATTACTCATCCCCATCGAAAATATCCTCTGCCATGGCTTCGTACTCCTGATCGGACATAGACTCCAATACGAATTCGTATTTATCCTTGTTCCAAATCTCTATTTTATCGTGTTGCGCATTCAGCACCACCTCCTTATCTATTTCTGCAAAATCAAAAAGATCCTTAGGTATTTGCAAACGTCCTGTATCTGGATCGATAGGAACTTCCTTTAATCCTGCGGTAAACTTCATAAGAAATACATCGAACTGCTTACCCTTACCGCCTTTTTTCATCACTTTGGCCATAACCTCATCGAACTTCACTTTTGGATGCAGTTCCAAACATTGCTTAAAAACAGCGCGCTTAATCACAAACTCGTCGTTCATAAACGGGAGAAGCTTGTTTTTCAGCGCAGTTGGGATATTTATCCTACCCTTTGCATCTGCCTTACATCCATGTTGTCCTACAATTGTGGTCACTTGAAAAGTTATGTTTTGTTATTTATAACTCAAATATATAGATTATATTTCCATAAAATTCCACTAATTCCCACTTTGTTAATAAATTTACCACTTAAAAATCTACAAATGGACACTTTTTCCAAAAACTCACATCCGATTTAAGCAACCAATATTTTTTCATAACAATCCATAGTTCTAAACAAAATATTGAAGATTTTGAA
>JBLICT010000265.1:0-3920 GCA_047632415.1 Maribacter sp. | reverse complement strand
AATCAGGTTATCTTGATAAAACAACAAGGAATAGAAAGCGAAATTTAAATAACAAACTCACTAGGTTACCCACCCCTAGCCCCTCCTAAGAGGGGAATAGCTTTTTATTATGATTAAAAAAAATTAAAAAAATAAGAAATCCCTATTCCGCGGTTAGGATTACGAATTCTTGCTTTAACGGATTCAAAGCTTTGAACAACATAGGTATAAGCGCCTCCCCATATTCCAAATACAGTTCAGAAAAATTAAGGTTACGTTCTTGGAGCGATTTTCCAGGAAAGAGCTCGTTCTGCAATTCTGCTAAGCGGCTTACATGGTCTGCCAATTTATGCTTCTGCGCTTTCAATAACCGCTTTTCCAGATGGTCCAGTCCTTTTTTCTGCTTCACTTCTTGAGCCTTTACTGCTCCTAGAAATGATTTGTCCGTTTGTTCGGCTACTTCATACAACGATTTAAACTGTTCTTCCAACTGTTTTCTCAGGGGGGTAAAATCAATATTTATATTGGAAACCTGACGTATTTTTTTATTGATTAGCGTATTTTGTTTTAAGAAAACTTCCTCCAACGAGATATTAAGTTTTTGTAATTTTTTCTTTTGTTTCTGTGTGATGACCAAAGCTGAGTTTCTAAGCAATAGCATAGGGAAGGGAACTTTCATTGCCTCAAAGGCTGTTTTTAATTCCAGCCAATAGGCCAACTCTCCGCCACCGCCTATGTAACAAAGGTTAGGTAATATTACTTCTTGATACAAAGGTCTGGCGATTACATTAGGGGAAAATCGTTCTGGATGCGCCTGTAGCTCCTCCAACAATGCCTCTTTGGAGAATTTAATGTTTGTATCATTCACATAATACATACCATCTCGCTCTACGATTCGTTCACGTAACCCATCAATCAAATAAAAATAATTAATTTCCCTAGGGTTCACCTGCACACCATAGTCGGTTTCCAACGCCTGCAATTTCACTATCGTTTCCGAAACCGCTTTATGAGCAGTTTGCTCCAGTATATCCTTTTTGGCGAAGGGTATCAACAAACTTTTTAGACGGGCATCGTCTCCATCCACAATAACTAAACCGTAAGCTCCAAACAATTCATTGGCCAGATACCGCGTAGCTTGCGTTAAATTCTTATGCTTCAAATAGGCTGCCTCAAAAAGCTCATTTAAGGTTTTGGCATTGATATTAGTTCCTAACAGATTCAAATATGTTGCGAGTACCTCCTCTAATCCGTCCGTAGTCAAATGCCCTACAGCGCCGGAGGCATCTTTGTTCCATTGTATTTTTTTTCCTTTGAAATTAAAGTAATTTATTTCCTCAAAGTCATGATCTTCCGTGGCCATCCAATATATAGGTACAAAATGCTGTTCCGGATATTTCTTTTTGAGCGTCTCACAAAGATTGATAGTAGAGATGATTTTATAAAGAAAGTATAGCGGACCGGTGAATAGGTTCAGTTGATGACCAGTAACTACAGTAAATGTATTTTCGTCGGTTACTGCGGCTATATGCTGTTGGGTACTTCTAGAGACCGTATAATTTTCATATTGATGCATCAATGCAGTCTGCAATACCTGCCTGTTCTCCAAAGGGAAACTAGCCTTTTTCTCCGCTATTTGTTCTTGAAAATTTTCCAAATTCGGAAACCGAATATAAAAAGGGGCTAGTTGGCCGTCCTCAGAAATATAATCGCAAATGAGCTTTGAAAAATAACCTGTGTTTTTAAAAGGCAAACAATCGATGTCCATATGTACACAAAAATGAAAATGAAAATAAATATAAAACGCTGTGTTATTTAAGTTCATAAAAGTACGTTAATTAGATGAAAATCGAGTTTTTAGGTAGATGAACAAAAAGGAAAACTCCACAACTGTATTTCAACAATAATTTATTAGATTTGAATCTACCGTTTATTAAAAAGATTTTATGAGGAAATTTCTACTTACACTACTTTTTCTCTTACCATTACTAGCCATTTCACAATTAAAATCCCCATCAGATTTTTTGGGTTATGAATTGGGCAGTCAGTTTACGCGTCACCATCAGGTACTGGATTATTATGAATATTTAGCAGCACAGGAACCAAATCGAATGGTTTTGAAGGATTATGGAATGACGAATGAACGCAGACGCTTGGTATTAGCCTATGTTTCATCGACTTCCAATATGGGACAGCTAGAAAACATCAGAGAAGAGCATTTAAAAAATACTAAAGGGGCTGGAGAACCAGACAAAGCTATTGTTTGGTTGAGTTACAATGTTCATGGCAACGAGAGTGTTAGCACAGAAGCCTCCATGCAGACCATTTATGATCTATTAACCAAGAAAAGTGATTATTTAGAGAATACAGTGGTCATAATTGACCCATGTATTAACCCTGATGGTCGTGATCGTTATGTAAATTGGTACAATCAGTATAAAAATACACCCAATAATGTAGATCCAAATTCCAAGGAGCATCATGAGGGCTGGTGGAGCGGCAGAAGTAACCACTACATGTTTGATTTGAACAGGGATTGGGCATGGTTGACACAAGTGGAAAGCCAGCAACGCTTAAAAGAATTTAATAAATGGCTGCCTCATGTACATGTAGATTTTCATGAACAAGGTGTGGATAATCCTTATTATTTTGCGCCTGCGGCAGAACCTTATCATGAAGTGATTACCGATTTTCAGCGCGATTTTCAAAAGACTATAGGAAAGAACCACGCCAAATATTTTGATAAAAATGGATGGTTCTATTTTACTAAGGAAGTATTCGATTTACTATACCCCAGTTATGGTGACACCTACCCAACCTACAATGGTGGTATTGGTATGACGTATGAGCAGGGTGGTAGCGGCCGTGCTGGCCTCGGAATCATTACCAGCATTGGGGATACCCTTACCCTAAAAGACCGTATTGCTCACCACTATACTACTGGACTTTCTACTGTAGAAGTAGCTAGTAAAAATGCACAGCAATTAAATGACGAATTCAAGAAGTTCTATCAAAACAAAAACTTCAAATACAAAAGCTATGTCCTAAATGGCAATAGTGACAAATTAAACGCCCTAGGTAGATTACTTGAACAGCACGAGATAGAATATGGATTTGGCACGAATGGCTCTGCTAAGGGTTTCGATTACAATACAGGTAAAACAAACAGCATAAAGGTATCGGAAAACAGTATGATAGTTTCTACGAACCAAACTAAAGGTACCTTGGTAAAAGTGCTTTTTGAGCCAAAAGCAAAGCTTAGTGATTCCGTTACTTACGATATTACTGCGTGGTCCTTGCCTTACGCTTATGGTCTTGATGCCCTTGCATCAGAAAATAGCGTGAGTCAGAACAAGAAGATGGTCGCAAGCTTAACCTCCGCCAATAAAATAAACGTAACTAACTATGCGTATGTTAGTGATTGGAACAGCCTTACCGATGCTAAATTCTTAGCGACACTGTTAAATAATGAGATTAGAGTGCGTACAGCGCACAAGCCTTTTTCGGTTGATGGCGCTTCCTATAAAAGAGGAAGTTTGATTATTACCTTGTCTGATAATAAAAATCATAAAGACTTCGTGGGGACACTGAAATCAGTGTTAAACAATCATCCAGAAATTGATTTAGGTATTGCTACCACGGGATTTGTTGATAGTGGGAAGGATTTTGGGTCTAAGTATGTAGATATGATTCCAGACACTAAAATAGCTATATTGGCCGGAAATCCAACTTCTACCCTGCGTTTTGGTGAAATATGGCACTTTTTTGAGCAACAAATAGAATACCCTGTTGCTGTGTTAGACGAAAGCTACTTTAACCGAGTTGATCTTTCCAAATACGACGTGCTGATCCTACCGGACGGACGTGGTTACGGCAGTTTTCTTAAAGAGGATATGACGAAAAAAATAACTGATTGGGTAAATGCCGGTGGTAAGCTCATT
>JBLICT010000264.1:0-3925 GCA_047632415.1 Maribacter sp. | reverse complement strand
GGTTTAATAGGGTATTTGGGTCTTTAAAATAGTATTTAAACAAAAACACCCCTTTTTTAGAAGGGGTGTTTTTGTTTAAATCAGTCTCCCATCCCTTCAAACCCATTAAAATCATAAAGCACAGTAAAAGACATAGCTCATTTTATGAATATGACAAATTGAACAAGGTAAAAATACGTAATTCAATATTTTTTAACGATTATTTAAAAACGTTGAATTATTTATAACATAATTTACAAATCATTGAATTTTACTTATATAAAATGATATTTTTGAGAAAATACCATAATATATGACGCTGAAGAAACAAGGGCTTTACCTACCGGAATTTGAACATGATAACTGTGGCGCAGGTTTTATTTGTAGTCTAAAAGGAAAAAAATCCAATGACATTATTCACAAGGCATTGGAAATACTAGACCGTTTAGAGCACAGGGGAGCAGTTAGTGCAGATGGAAAAACAGGAGATGGAGCAGGTATTTTAATCGACATACCCCATGATTTTTTCCAAAGTGAATGTAGCTTTGAATTGCCCGAACCTGGCCAGTATGCCGTTAGTAATGTGTTTTTTCCAAGAAAGGAAAATCAACGTGATTTCTGTGAGTCCGTCTTTGAGGAGAACATCAAAAAACAAGGGTTAAAACTTTTAGGTTGGCGCGATGTACCTGTTAACCGCTCTATTCCTGGTAGAATTGCCGCGGAAACCGAGCCTTTCGTAAAGCAACTTTTTGTAGCCAAAGAAAATCCAAAGCAGACTTATTTCGATTTTAACCTAAAACTATTTATTGCCAGAAAAGTTACAGAGCATACCATTATCAAGTCCAAACTTTCAGAAAGTAAATTCTTTTATGTTCCTAGTCTATCCACAAAAATTATTATTTTCAAGGGACTTTTAATGCCTCATGATATCAGTTTATTTTATACTGATTTATTGGATTCGAGAGTGGTTACCCGTTTAGCATTAGTACACCAACGCTTTTCAACAAACACATTCCCAACATGGGATCTAGCACAACCTTTTAGGTACATGTGCCATAACGGAGAAATAAACACCCTACGAGGTAATGTTTCTAGAATGCTATCCCGCGAGGAGCTATTAAAAAGTGACCTCTTTGGAGATGAAATCAAAAATATACTCCCCATTATCCTACCTGGAAAATCAGATTCAGCCACTATGGATATGGTCGTCGAACTTCTCTTAATGACCGGGCGCTCGCTACCTGAAGTAATGATGGTATTGGTGCCGGAAGCTTGGGAGAAAAATGATGAAATGTCGGAAGCTAAAAAAGCCTTTTACGAATATCATTCTTGTATGATGGAACCTTGGGACGGACCCGCATCCATCCCCTTTACGGACGGGAACTACATAGGTGCCGTATTAGACCGTAACGGTTTGCGCCCTTCGCGCTATTCTGTAACCAAAGATGATTATGTTGTCATGTCATCTGAAACAGGTGTGGTAGAAATAGCACCGGAGAACGTACAGTTTCATGGTCGTTTAGAGCCAGGGAAAATGTTTTTGGTAGACATGGAAGAAGGTCGGATTATAAATGACGAGGAAATAAAAGAAAATATTGCAAAAAAGTACCCTTATAAAACATGGCTAGAAACTAACTTGGTTCACCTAAAAGATATTCCATATAATGATTGCCCCTTATTTTTAGGCGAGGCACCATTGGATCAACGGAAATCTATTTTTGGGTATACCTTAGAAGATATCAACACGATTATTCTACCTATGGGATCTTCTGCCAAAGAACCTATTGGTTCCATGGGAGCAGATACGCCAATAGCAGTACTATCCCAGCGTCCGCAATTGATATATAATTACTTCAAGCAACTTTTCGCCCAAGTTACTAACCCACCGTTGGATGGTATCCGAGAGGAGTTGATAACGGATATAAGTTTAACATTGGGTAGCGACCAGAACATATTTGAGTTTTCAGAATTACATTGTAGGAAACTAAAAATTCAAAACCCAGTAATATCCAAGGAAGATTTAGATAAAATAAAGAATTACGATACCAGTCCCGATTATAAAGTTGTTTCGATACCAATGCTTTATAACGTCGAAAAAGGGCATAATGGCCTTGAGGATGCCCTTGCGGCCATTTTATCACAAGCTTCAAAAGAGGTTGATAACGGAGCTAATATTATTATTCTATCCGATAGAAATATTAATAAGGAGAATGCACCCATACCCGCATTATTAGCATGTTCTTATGTAAACAGTGGTTTACAAAAATTAGGCAAACGCTCCAAATGCAGCTTGATTATAGAATCCGCAGAACCAAGGGAAGTACATCATTTTGCCTTGTTATTTGGTTTTGGTGCGAGTGCAGTAAACCCATACTTAGTTAATGAAATTATTGGCCAGCAAATAGCAGAAATGGACATCACAGAATTATCTTTTGATGAGGCTATAAAAAATTATAATAAGGCTGTTGGAAAAGGGATTTTAAAAGTAATGAATAAAATTGGCATCTCTACCCTTAACTCCTACCGCGGCTCCCAACTTTTTGAATGCATCGGAATTAACACAAAGGTTGTAGAGCAGTATTTTCCGAATACACCTACCCGTATTCAAGGAATCGGTTTGTATGAAATTGAGAAAGAAATTGCAAAAAGACATCAAAATGCATTTTCAGCAAAGAATGTAGCTGCTAGTCTAGATTTGGAAATAGGCGGAGAATACCGTTGGAGAAGAGATGGTGAAAAACATATGTTCAACCCATTGAGCGTCGCTAAATTACAAAAAGCAGTACGAGGGAATGAACAAAATACGTACAAAGAGTACGCGGGAATGGTGAACGAACAATCCAAAAACCTAATGACGATAAGAGGACTCTTTGAGTTTTCTAACTATGACCCAATTCCTTTGGAAGAGGTAGAACCATGGACCGATATTGTGAAGCGTTTTAAAACAGGCGCTATGTCCTATGGCTCTATTAGTAAGGAAGCACACGAAAACTTGGCCATCGCTATGAATCGTATAGGTGGCAAGAGCAATTCTGGCGAGGGCGGAGAAGACGAGGAACGTTTTTATAAAAATGCTACGGGCGACTGGAAGAACAGTGCTATCAAACAAGTAGCATCTGGTAGATTCGGGGTAACATCGAACTACCTCACTAATGCCAAAGAGATACAGATAAAAATGGCACAGGGCGCAAAACCTGGAGAAGGAGGACAACTCCCCGGTCCGAAGGTAAATCCTGCTATCGCTAAAACACGAAATTCCACACCCTATGTGGGTCTGATTTCACCACCACCACATCACGATATTTATTCGATTGAAGATTTATCTCAACTGATATATGATTTAAAATCCGCTAACCGAAAAGCAAGAATCAACGTGAAATTGGTATCGGAGGTAGGTGTTGGAACGGTTGCCGCTGGTGTAGCAAAAGCCAAAGCAGATGTTATTTTAATATCCGGTTTTGATGGTGGTACGGGAGCATCTCCACTTACTTCCTTAAAACATGCAGGCCTCCCCTGGGAGCTAGGTATAGCCGAGGCACAACAAACACTGGTTATGAACGATCTAAGAAATAGGATTGTGCTAGAATGTGACGGACAGTTAAAAACCGGGAGAGATGTAGCTATTGCCTGCTTGTTAGGCGCAGAGGAGTTTGGTTTTGCAACCGCACCTCTAGTAGCTTCCGGCTGCATTATGATGCGGGTTTGCCATCTAAATACATGTCCAGTAGGTATTGCTACCCAAAACCCAGAGCTACGGAAAAAGTTTAAAGGTAAACCGGAACACGTAGTTAATTACATGTACTTTGTTGCCCAAGAACTTAGAGAAATAATGGCCCAACTTGGTTTTAGAACAGTTAATGAAATGGTTGGACAGGTTCAAAAATTAGATCGCAACAAAGCAATAGGCCACTATAAAGCAGCAGGAATAGATTTGACACCTATATTA
>JBLICT010000263.1:0-3956 GCA_047632415.1 Maribacter sp. | reverse complement strand
GGCAGTTGCGGAAATGCTTTTCCTGCATAGGCAATGATACCGATACGATCGCTTGCCAATTGGTTAATAATTTCCGACACCAATCTCTTAGCTTTTTCTATTCTGTTTGGTGCAATGTCTTCCGCCAACATACTTTTTGATACATCTATTGCGAAAACAATATCGACACCTTCCCTTTTTACCGTTTCTAGCTTGGTACCTATTTTAGGATTCACAAGCCCTATAATCAATCCACTAAGGCCTAAAAGAAAAAGAATGAGTTTTAGGGTGCCTTTGTAATGGGAGCGATTGGGCGTCAATCTTTTTAAAAGGAGGTCATTGGCAAACTTCTGCTGTGTCTTTTTTTTCCAGACGAGCAAAATCAAAAATAGTATGATAATCACCGGTATGATGAGCAGTAAATAAAAATATATTTTCTCGTCTAACTGTATCATGATTTATACAAAACTTCTAAATACTGTGTTTCTTAATAACCATTCTAGAAGTAACGAAATACATGCAATCCATATCCAAGGCCTAAATTTTTCCTCGTAACGGTAGTATTTGAATTCTTCTATCTCGGTTTTTTCCAATTTGTTTATTTCATCATAAATTTCCTCTAGGGTCTCGTTATTGGTAGCCCTAAAATATTTACCACCTGTTACTTTGGCTATATCTTTTAATAATTCCTCATCTATTTCTACTTGCCGCATTCCGTACCTAAAAGATCCGTCGGCATTATAAGCAATTGGCGAAAGGGCATTTCCGTTGGTACCCAAGCCAATCGTATAGGTTTTTATGCCAAACTCAATCGCTAGGTCGGCAGCGGTTTGAGGTTCAATAAAGCCAGAATTATTGACACCGTCCGTTAAAAGAATAATAATTTTACTTTTAGCCTTGCTATCTTTTAATCTATTTACTGAGGTAGCTAAGCCCATACCTATAGCAGTTCCGTCTTCTAATTGGCCATACGTAATATCCTTAAGGGAGTTAAGTACGATGGCCTTGTCCGTGGTTATGGGAGTTTTGGTGTATCCTTCACCGGCATAGGCTACTAATCCTATGCGGTCGTTAGGTCTTTGTTTAATAAAATCGGCTGCAACTTTCTTTAACGCTGCTAAGCGATTCGGTTTAAGATCACGAGCCAACATACTCGAAGAAACATCTATGGCCATAACAATATCTATTCCCTTCGTAGTTTTTGTTCTGGTAGAAATATCCTCGGTTTGCGGTCTGGCCATCGCTACGATAATGGCACCAAGTGACAACAGGCGAAGTATAAAAAGCAGCGGTTTAAGTTTTGGTAAAAAACTAGGATTACTGAATCCTTTTAAACTTGATATACGAACAGATGCGGTTTCTTCCTTTTGTTTAAAAAAATGCCAAACAACGGCGAACGGCAATACTAGAAATAGCCAAAAGAAATCTGGATTTGCGAATGTTATATTCTCTAACATCTAAATTTCTGTTTTTACTTCAACAGTGGTTAATATTCTATCTACAATGTCCTGTGCGTAGGGGTCATCGTCCAGCCAGGTTAAAATTATATATTGCTGAAACCCTTTACCACCAAATAACAAAACGGTGTATTTTCCTTTTATTAGTTCCTTGTATTCCGGTACAGCAAATTTACCGTTGCCATACACTTTTAGACCTTTAACACCACTAATGGTAACGAAGTCTTCTTGTTTTGTTATAATGTTCTTGGCTCCTTGGCCCTCGAAGTTTTTAATTATTTGTTCTATCGTCTGGGTAAAATCCGGTTCTGCCTCTTGGCTCAAGGTAACTGAGGTTGTAGTTACTGTGAAAAGCCCGGCAGTACTTCTGTAGGCGAATGCTTGCATCTCACTAATGTTTGCCTTTGCCTCTGGCGGAAGTTTAATTTCTTGTCTTACAAGGACTTTAGGCGTTTCTACAATGATAGGTGGAAACCCGTATCGGCTAGACACCCAATCACCCTCTAATAGTTCCAAAGTGGGGTTACCTATTACAGAATCCTTAAGATAGGTAAAGCCATATTTGAAACCTGCTATGGTGC
This sequence comes from Maribacter sp., assembly GCA_047632415.1. Taxonomy (GTDB): domain Bacteria; phylum Bacteroidota; class Bacteroidia; order Flavobacteriales; family Flavobacteriaceae; genus Maribacter. Next base: position 1,939 of record JBLICT010000263.1, on the reverse strand, counting down.
CGCCAATAATCAATAATGCTGCTAAGGACACCAATCCCAAGACGACTTTTTTCTTTTGATTCTTACGCTCCAATTCTTCCTGATACTCTGCTAAATGCATGAGTTCCTCCGCTGTAGGTTCAGGGATGGCCTCATGGGTTTTTTCTACAATCTGACCTACAGTTTTTCGGTCTTGTTCGGCAACCGACATAGACGGTTTCGATTTGGCGAATTTTACTAAATCTGCGGTCTGGAGGATATTCTTAAACTGATTAATAGTGTCTTTTTCCAACTCTAATTCTCCCGAATCGCTTAATAGTTCAAGTTTCTCTATCAACTGTCCTGTAGTGCTTTCCATGGCCGAAATCTGTGCGTCTTCTTCCAAATAGGAACGCACGATATCTGTAAGTTCGGAGTAGTATTCCTTAAACTCGTCCTGAATTAGGTATTTGGAATTTTCCAAGCGTTTTAATTCCAGCAGTGCACGATCGTATGGCGGTAGTAGGGCTTCTTTTTCTTCTTCGCTCAATGGTTTTTTTCGGATGACGAACCAATAAAAGAGGCCACCTAAAATCGCTAGAATCAGAATCCCTCCCAATAGGTACTTCCACCAATCGGGATTTGTTTTTTCAACCGCTATCAAGGGTTTAATATCATACATCTTCTGCGCCAAGGTATCCACAGGAATTGTTTCCACGTTTATTTGGAGCGAATCTGTAAAATAGCCAACTCCATTAATTTCTATACGTTGTTTAGGCAGTTTATAGGAGCCAGAATCAAATTGTGTAAGCGCGTATATTTTTTGTAATGTGAGCCGGTCTTTTTTTCTTGTAGTATCCGTGGCATAGGCTTCTACCGTTTCTAGCGGTGAAAAGGTTTGGCCTTCCGGAAAAATGACTTGATCGGTAGAATCTATTTCAACGGAGACCTGCCATTGTATTTGTTCTCCAATTCTAATATAGGTAGTATCAACTTGGGTTCTTATGGATGGTTTGGATTGAGAAAATCCCTGAAATCCTATCAACAACAAAATTACAAGAATACAACCTAGTAGTTTGGAAGCAGTATTACGGTAGCTTGGCCCAAAGGTCCATGTGCAGGTTTTAGTATTGGTCTCTAGCATCATCATCTTCGTTTAAAATAGCCCAATAATTTTTTAACGTAACTCTCATCTACACGACAGTCCAAAACGCCGCAACCGGATTTTTTGAACGTTTCCTTAAAATAATCAAGTCGCTCCCTATGAAATTCTGCATAAGCATTGCGAACTTTTTTGGAGCCTGTATTTACTAATTGTAGCGCACCTGTTTCTGCATCCATCATCTGTACCATGCCGAGATTTGGAATACTTTCCTCTCGCTCATCGTACACTCGTATTCCCGTAACATCGTGTTTGTTACCTGTAATCTTCAAGCTACGCTCGTAATCCGATGCTATGAAATCCGATAGCACAAAAACAATTGCTTTCTTCTTCATTACATTGGTCAAGTACTTTAAGGCTTGGGTAATATCTGTTTTATTGCTTTTCGGCTTAAACTCCAGTAACTCTCTAATGATTCGTAGTACATGGGTCTTTCCTTTTTTGGGTGGAATAAAAAGCTCTACTTGGTCCGAAAACAGAATAAGCCCTACTTTATCATTGTTCTGTAACGCGCTAAAGGCCAAGGTTGCGGAAATTTCGGTTACTATTTCGTTTTTAAATTGATTGGTAGTTCCAAATAGTTCAGAACCGCTTATATCCGCTACAAGCATCATGGTAAGCTCGCGCTCTTCCTCAAAAACCTTTATATAAGGCTCATTATATCTAGCTGTAACATTCCAATCTATACTCCGAACATCATCTCCAAATTGATATTGCCGAACCTCGCTAAAGGTCATACCCCTTCCTTTAAACGTAGAATGATATTCCCCACCAAAAATATGGTCGGAAAGACGTCTCGTCTTTATCTCTATTTTACGT
>JBLICT010000262.1:0-3966 GCA_047632415.1 Maribacter sp. | reverse complement strand
ATAGCGGCAAAATCAAATTTTGAGTTAGTAGCCCTCAAAGGATTTGATACTGATGCTACACAAATTATATCCAAACCTAAAACTAGGGCACGAACAAGCATCATTTTACCAGCAATAAATTCCGTAGGCAGGCAATGTAGTGCTGTGTTTCCTGGCTCTAATTCAAAAAATATACCTGTTGCAAGGGCAGAGTTGACCATATGTTCCTTTTTGATAACAAGCTGCTTTGGTGCTCCTGTAGAACCTGATGTTTGCGCCTTTATCGTCAATGATGTCGACAACCAATCCAAAAGAAATTCTCCGATACGCATTTCAAACGCCGCCCCCTCCTTTATAAAACAATGAGCTTTTTCCTGTAAGGTCACCGCATTGTAAGAGACTCCGTTCAATCGGAATTCCGGATGTATGGTGCTCTCTTTCAATTATTCTAATTCTTTTGCATTAAACTCATCCTCGGACAATACCTTGCCCGTAAGTTTTTCTTTCCAATCATTCCAATTATACATTTGAGAAAAAATAAACAGAAGTATGGGAAACACAACAAAAATTGGAATTAAAACGTCCCAACCCAAGACAGGGTCGGAAATATCCCGATAGACGGAATTAGTCTGGAAAGCGGTCCAATCTGCCGTGACCAATAAAGCCGCAGTTAAGTTGTTAGCGGCATGGAAGCCTAATGCTAACTCCAAACCTTCGTCCATAAGGGTAATGATACCTAAAAAGAACCCGGTACCTATATAATAAATCAAAATACCGTAGCCTATTTTTTCAACCTCTGGATTGGCAATATGCATAAGGCCGAATAACAATGAAGTAAAGACTAAAGGAAACCATCTATTTTTGACTGCAACACCTAAACCCTGCATCATATAAGCTCTAATAAAATACTCTTCCATACTGGTCTGTATTGGAATCATAAGTATCGCTACTACCGCTAAAATCAAAAAAGGACCCAAATTAAAATTGTATTCGTAATCCTCTGGAGACAAATACATTTCCAAAAAGATAAAAAGAACCGTTATAACAGCCCATAGCACAAAAGCAAACAGCACTCGGGACCAATCTACTTTTTTTCTGGAGGTGGTAAGTGACGTTATGGTTTGTTTATGCGCAAATTTCACAAAGAGAAAAAGGAATAGCAATCCTATCGCAAACATCACCAACATATAAAAGAAAAAGGGGTTAGAACCTAAGGCCCTTGATAGTATACCCATATCCTCATTCGCAGTTAATAAAATAGACAATGACCCTGTTTTTGCTACCAACGCCGCCACAAGGGGTATTGCCCCAACTATCTGCCAGCCAAAAAATACAATAATGATACCCACCAAATAGCGCCAACCTTCACTCAACCCCTTATACGCCTGTTCTATATACATAAATCCTCAATTAAATGTTCTTGCCATAGGGTGTTCCTATCGTAATAAATACCTCCATTAGAGACGGTTAACGGACTATCAAAATTATTCGTAAATAAACCCCCTGTTCCCAAACCTTGGGGTAAGGAGCTTCCTAAAGTAGCTGTCCATTGCGCAATAGCGTTAAGCCCAACATTACTTTCCAAGGCACTAGTTACCCACCATCCTATATTATGCTTCTTCGCTATAGCTATCCACTCCTCGCTACCTTGGAAGCCGCCTACCAAACTGGGTTTTAAAATAATATACTGTGGGTTTATCCTTTTCAAAAGTTCTTCCTTCTCGGTGAAATCAGTTATCCTAATTAGTTCTTCATCTAAAGCAATAGGCAAGGGTGTGCGCTCACATAAGGTTTTCATATGCTCCTGTTGACCTTGTTTAATGGGCTGTTCAATGGAATGTAAATCCAATTGCGACAGTAGCTTTAGTTTATCTAAAGCTTCGTCAGGTGAAAATGCACCGTTGGCATCTACCCGCAGTTCTATTTTATCTTTATCGAATTTCTTTCGGATAGCCTCTAATAAGTTAACCTCGGCATCAAAATCTATAGCACCTATCTTCATTTTTATACAACGGAAACCTTCTTCGATTTTTTGCTGTATCTGTTCTTGCATATATTCTGGTTCTCCCATCCAAATGAGTCCATTTATTTCAATAGGACGTTCTGATTTTGTAAAGTCTGAGGGAAAGAGTTCAAAAGGATTTTCCGATGTAAGGGATAGTACAGCTTGTTCTAATCCGAACTGGATACTCGGATATTGATTTAAAGCATTTAATAGGGTTTTTTTATCACTTTTAATATTGGCAATCAACCATTTAAGCTGCTCCTCGTAACCCGGCACATCATCGTGGCTTAGCCCTCTAAAAAGCCCGCACTCCCCAATTCCATAACGTCCATTTTCCTCTAAAATCAAAAACCAGGTTTCCTTGGTTCGCAAAACCCCACGCGAAGTGCCGCTGGGGTTCTTAAAATTTAAATCATACTTTTTATACCTTGCTTTCATAGAAACGTATAAATTTAGGTATATTTTCAGTGTTTAAAAGAAATTCATGAGTAGTATCGGAGAAAAAGTTATTTGGATTACGGGAGCCTCCTCAGGCATTGGTGAGGCCTTGGCCTATGAACTTGGCAAAAAAGGAAATCGACTCATATTATCGGCACGAAGAAAGGACGCGTTAGAACGCGTAAAATCCAACTGTAGTTTTCCTGAAAACGTAGCCGTTTTACCACTAGATCTATCCCATTTTGATTCGCTTCCAGACATCACCGAAAAAGCAATAGCACAGTTCGGGAAAGTTGATATTTTAATTAATAATGGAGGTATTAGTCAACGTTCCCTCATCGCTGAAACTAAATTTGAAGTATTTAAGAAGATGATAGATGTTAACTATCTGGGGACAGTTCAGTTAACCAACTCATTACTTCCGCATTTTATAAAAAATAAACAAGGACAATTTGTCACCATAACCAGTTTAATGGGGAAGTTTGGATCACCTTATCGTTCCGGTTATTGTGGAGCAAAACATGCCTTACATGGCTTCTTTGATGTGTTACGTATGGAGCATGAGAAAGATACTATAAGCGTTACGCTTATCTGTCCAGGATTTATTCAAACAGATGTGGCTAAAAATGCTTTGACCGCAGATGGCAGCGCCCAAGAAAAACAGGATGAGGCCACAGCCAAAGGCTTGCCCGTTGCAACATGTGCAAAAAAGATTATTCGTGCAATAGAAAAGAAAAAGTTTGAAGTCTATATAGGTGGTAAAGAAACTTTCGCCATTTACTTAAAACGATTCTTTCCTAAGTTATTACACCAAGTAGTATTGAAAAGTGCCGTACGATAAACCTTATTTGAAATTAAACCAAAAGCGAACACCATCAGTGGTTCTATCGGTATTTAAGTTGGTTTGCAACTGATTTGCCAATCTATTCATTAAACGTATACCCATGGAGGAATTTGCCCGTTCCTCAGTATCCTCTGGCAATCCTACACCATTATCAGTATACTCAAAGAATCCTTCCTGACCAGAAAGCTTTCTTATATGGATATAGATTTTTCCATTATCCTCATCATTTGGGAATGCATATTTAAAAGAATTCGAAACCAGCTCATTCAAAATCAATCCAAAAGGAATTGCACGATCTATATCCAACTCTACCCCTTCTGCATCAATGGTAATATTGATATTGTGACCCCCTTTTTTATAAACAGATTGCACACTATTGATAAGGCTTTCTATATAGCCCTGCATTTCTATTACAGACAAATCATCGTTCTGGTATAGCTTCTGATGTATTAATGCCATAGCCTTAACCCTGCTCTTCCCTTCTTCCAAAGCTTCTATGGCTGCCTTGCTGCGCGTATTTTTGGTCTGTAAACTCAACAGACTAGATACCATCTGTAAATTATTTTTCACACGATGATGTATCTCCTTCAGCAAGGAATCTTTCTCTACTAGCGCGTTTTCAATAATATGCTTTTGCTCGGCGATAAGCCTTTGATTTTTTATACTTTTTAGATAAGCGTACACCAACCCGGCAAAGCCA
>JBLICT010000261.1:0-4003 GCA_047632415.1 Maribacter sp. | reverse complement strand
CTCTGATTTATTCAAATGTTTATATTTAGGTAAAGGAAGTCGTTCTGCAAACTCCACATAGCTACCCGGAATTTCCATTGTTTTGCCATTTTTAAACGTGGCCTCCATCATTTTGGACACAGAGCTACTTTGTCTAAGAAGCCCATCGGCACTTTGTTTGATGACACCGCCCGAGTTGTTTAGTTTTATGCCAATACCTACTAAAAATTCGTTAAACGCTTCCATAGTATTATACCCTTCTTTAAGCTCGTGTACACTAATGGTGTAGTGGTTTAAATAGTATCGATTGTAAATTACCCAAGCGGCATACTCGCTATCAGCTGCAAGTGTTTGGTAATCTTCTATGCTTGGTAGTTGCCATAACGATTTGTAGAAAAAGTCACCCACGGCCGTGGGGTCATTCAAATCTAAATTGGAAACTGGATCGGAAGTAACTTTAGCTGTGTATTTAGTAATAAGCGCTTTGGTACTTTTTGATAAATCATCGACCCTAAGTTCACTTATGAATATACGTGGATATTCTGGTGATGGTGGTGCGTACCAATACGCATTTAATTTTTTGCCTTCAAAAAAATAATAATCGCGTTTTTCATACCCATAGTGAAGAAAAATCTTTTCTATAGAGGCTATACCCAAATAGGGAACGCCCAAAGTCCTAAAAGCAATATGGTCGTTTACTATTTCATCTTCTGATGCTATAATTCCGCCTTTCAATAAAGCATTGGACACCTTCTGTACATCCGAAACACTTTTTTTATATGGCTCGAATAACAGGGTCATTAACTGATCTAGGGCAGAGTTCTGATTAAATTTCATAGCTATGATTCTAAGTAATAATTTATAATAAAAATACTTTTTAGACCGCTTAAGGTTTTAAAAACTAAGTCACTTGACTATATAATTTTGATTGAATTAGGTTATTTCAATTGTGATATAAGTTTTTCCAAGACTACTTCAACTCCAAAATCATCATTGGATACCGTTTGGAATTTTGCTGTATTTTTAACGTTAAGATGTGCATTTTCCATCGCAAAACTAAAATCAGACAGGGCAAGCATTTCTAAGTCATTATTATAGTCTCCAAACACGAGTACTTCATCTGAATTGATGTGATGCGCCTTCATAACTTTTTCTAATGCAAACCCCTTATGGGCATTTGCACTAGAAATATCAACCCAGTTTGTTCCTGATATTTTCACTTTAAGTTCTTGTTCTAGCGACTTTACATGTGGGTAAATGAAACGTTCTGAACTTTCAAAATGGTAGATAGCTATTTTTATGATTTCTGCGGAAACATTTTCCAAGGTGTCAACAATAGCGAATTCGGAATAGTATTCTCTTAATTTGTCTGCAAAAATATCTGATTTTCCAGTTATGAAAGCCGTTTGTTTTCCGCACAGTACTGGATGCATTTCGGGAAACATACGCAGTATTTCTAAAGTTTTTTTGATATGGTTAGTCGGTAATGGTGTAGAAAGTAATTCCTCTTCTTGCTGCATTACAAAACCCCCATTTTCGGCTATGACTATAATATCGTTTTTGATGGGATGCAGTTTATCAATTATACTATTATACTGCCTTCCACTGGCCGCAACAAAGAGGATACCTTTTGATTTTAGTATTTCAAAAATTTTAAAGAAACGGTCGCTAACCTCGTGGGTAGAGTTGAGCAGGGTACCATCCATATCAGATACTACCATCTTTACTTTGGATAAATCCATCTATTGCTTAATTTAGAATGTAAAGGTATTTTAATGAAAAGGATTCCCGATACGGTTACTCAAATTTTCACTTTTATTTAATAGTGTTTAGCTTAACTAGGCTGTCTGTACCTTTGGATATGTTGAGGACTAGTATAGTCAACCCCTTATTTTAGTCTACTTTAACTATCGGTTTATACATAACAATCTTATGAAATGGTATCAAAAAACATATAGACTTCCTGCTTTTTCTAGAGGATTTCACCTCATTACCGATTTAATTGTCAATGAGTGTCCGGAACTTTCAAGAATTGAAATAGGGATGTGTCAAGTGTTTATTAAACATACATCGGCAAGTCTAACAATAAACGAGAATGCCGATCCATCTGTTCGTAGAGATTTTGAAAGTCATATGAATAAGATGGTACCTGAAAACGCACCTTATTATATACATACGTATGAAGGGCCTGATGATATGCCTGCCCATATTAAGGCATCCCTCTTAGGTGCTTCAGTGCAAATTCCAATTACGAACGGAAGATTAAATTTAGGAGTATGGCAAGGAGTATATCTGTGTGAGCATAGAAATCATGCCTTTGGAAGGGACTTGGTTTTAACTATATCAGGAACTTAAATATACCGGCTTTATCTAGAAAGCTGCTAATTATACGATACTTTCAGTTGAAGAATGAACTAATATGGCATAAAAAAATCCGATTCATATGAATCGGATTTTTTAAGTGAGATGTATATGTTTAATTTATTTTACCTGTTCTACAACGGCTTTAAAAGCATCAGGGTGGTTCATGGCTAAATCTGCAAGAACTTTTCTATTAAGTTCAATATTTTTAGCTTTTACCTTACCCATAAATTGAGAGTAGGACATTCCGTGTAATCTGGCTCCCGCATTGATACGTGTAATCCATAGTGCACGAAAGGTTCTTTTTTTGTTTCTACGGTCTCTGTAAGCATATAACATTGCTTTTTCAACTGCATTTTTTGCAACTGTCCAAACATTTTTACGTCTTCCAAAGTACCCTTTGGCTTGCTTCATCACCTTTTTTCTTCTGGCTCTGGAAGCTACTGCATTTACTGATCTTGGCATTTTTCTAAATTTTTTGTAGTAGGCGTCCTATGTTTTTTATTTCGGAACTTTTATGGCCTAACTCCATGGTTAATAATTCTACCTTTTTAAAGGGCTAGGTTACTTTAAACGTAACTGCTCTTTAATACTGTTAACATCTGCTTGATGAACCAAACCATCATGCGTTAGCCTAAGCTTCCGCTTTTTAGATTTCTTTGTAAGAATGTGGCTCTTAAAAGCGTGCTTTCTTTTAATTTTACCAGAACCTGTAAGCTTAAATCGCTTTTTGGCACTGGATTTTGTTTTCTGTTTAGGCATTTTCTCCTATTTAATTAATTAATCTCACTATATGCTAAACTTATTTCAGTAATTAACTGCCATCAGTTCAACTTTTTTGAATCTAAACGCTGCTTACAATGAGCAAGCAGCGTTTCGAATTTTATAAATCTATACTGGTATCTGAGCGATACCGGTATATTATTTACCCTTGGTTTTTGGAGCTAAGAACATGGTCATTCTTTTTCCCTCAAGCTTAGGCATTTGTTCCACCTTTCCTAATTCCTCTAACTCTGAAGCTAGCTTCAAAAGTAAGATTTCTCCTTGATCCTTGTAAACGATAGACCTACCCTTAAAAAAGACATATGCCTTTAATTTAGCTCCTTCTTTTAAGAACTTTTCGGCATGTTTCTTTTTAAACTCGTAATCATGGTCATCTGTATTAGGACCAAATCGTATCTCTTTTACAACCACCTTAGAGGCTTTTGCCTTCATGGCCTTGTCCCTCTTTTTCTGTTCGTATAAGAATTTTTTATAATCTATTATCTTACAAACAGGTGGTTTCGCTTTTGGTGAAATTTCCACCAAATCCAATTCTAATTCTTTGGATAAATCCAAAGCTTTTCTGATCGGGTATACACCAACCTCCACATTGTCGCCAACCAACCTTACTTCTGGAGCAAGTATTTTTTCATTGATATTGTGGGGATTCTTATTTTCCCTTCTAGGTTGAGGCCTAAATCTTTTACGTATTGCTATGACTCGTATTTTTTAATTAAACATTACTTTAACCTTTTCCCATTATACCTACTCTTTATATAGGTTAGATTTGTATTTCAACAAATCTTAGGTAAGGCACTTTTAAAACGACTTTAAGGTACTCTTTATTTCAGTATTAACCAATTCTGTAAACGCTGTTATCGTTATCGCTCCTAGGTCTTCA
>JBLICT010000260.1:0-4015 GCA_047632415.1 Maribacter sp. | reverse complement strand
CTTTGGTTCAAGTGACCCTACTATAGATGAATTTTCCAATATCACCATCGCTATTGAGACGGACTATAGATACATTTCAAAGCCAAGTTTTCAAATGTATTCGGGTATTGGTTTAGCCTATTTTACGACTGGCGAATATGATACTAATTTTAGTTTTCAAGGAACTGCACTCGGTTTTCGCGTAGGTAAAAAGCTTGCAGCGTACGCAGAATTAGGTTTTGGGTATAAAGGTATTGCTCAAATTGGAGCTTCTTATCAATTTTAAAAACATTAGCCGGTATTTAAACTAGATTCCTATTTTGACTAAAACGGGTTATAGACGTATACTAGAATGTTAATTACCGAGGGTAGATTATATGATTTATTTAAAAGCATGGTTGATTTAACCAAAAAGGGATATAGATGCCTTACAATTGAAAGAAAACCTAAAATGCAGGTTGTAAGTTTTTAAAAAAAGGCGGAGAGTTTTAGCAATAAAAAAGGGCCTAATGGCCCTCTTTTATAAAATATATTATAATAAACCTAGTCAGAAAATTAAATGGTTTGTTTCTCACCTGTAGTACGAACATTTCCTATTCCTAAGTCTTCGCACATGGCATTATCCACTGGTACAGAATCTGATATGTCTCGTATGGTATACGCACCCATACTATCTTTCAGTACTCCATTCGCAGTACCATGGGCTTCCTTTATATCATTGGGTTGTGCCAAAAACAAACATATGTTGTTTTGCGTTCTTTACCGCTTTCTTCATCAAAAACGATTAAAGAAACACGAGATTTAATAAAACATCGGCTTAGTTAGTTTTTGAAGTCTTCATAAGCCTGTAATAGGTATATTGGTCGGGCAGTTACTGCTTTTAATCCCAATCATTAGTATAAGGCAGCCTAAGATCGTATCTTTGCACCCCCTCCGAAAAAGATAAGATGCAAGAGACTATTTTTGAAATACAAGAGCGCAAAACCGATAAGGAACTTTATAGTTACCAGCAGGGTGCCATTCAGAATATTTTCGAAAAATTTGATAACGAAAGAGACGATTATCATTTATTGTATCAGTTACCTACAGGAGGGGGAAAAACAGTTATATTTTCTGAAATTGTAAGGCAATACCTAAAGAATCATTCCAAAAAAGTATTGGTAATGACGCATAGGGTAGAGCTGTGCAATCAGACTTCTACCATGCTTACTAGTTTTGGCGTTGTGAACAAGGTCGTGAACAGTAAAGCAAATTTAGATGATCAAGAGCGCTACAGTTGTTATGTAGCTATGGTGGAAACACTTAATAATAGGCTCAACGACGGAAAATTAGATATTTCCGATGTGGGTTTGGTCATTATAGATGAGGCACATTACAATTCCTTTACCAAATTGTTTAAGTTTTTTGAGAACGCATTTTTATTGGGTGTAACTGCCACACCGTTAAGCTCCAACAAGGATTTACCTATGAACGGTAACTATGATGAACTCATTACTGGGGAATCCATAGAGAACCTTATTGAGAACGAATTCTTGGCCAAGGCAGAAGCTTTTCAATATGACATGGGTCTTACATCTTTAGAGGTAGGCTCTAACGGAGACTATACGGTGAAATCTTCTTCAGATTTGTATACGAGTCCGTCCATGCTAAACAAGCTATTGGAAGCCTATAACAAACATTCAAAAGGTAAAAAAACATTAATTTTTAATAATGGTATAGAAACATCGATACAGGTGTTTTATACGTTTCAAAATGCAGGTTTGCCCATTATGCATTTGGACAACACGGCGACCAAAAAACAACGAAAACAAATATTAAAATGGTTTAAGGAAACCCCTAATGCTATTTTATCCTCGGTAAGTATATTGACTACAGGTTTTGATGAACCTACCATAGATACCATCATTTTAAACAGAGCTACAAAATCGTTGACCCTTTACTATCAAATGATCGGTAGAGGATCTAGGATCCTGAATAACAAGTCTAAATTTACGGTGATAGATTTAGGTAACAATATGTACCGGTTTGGACCGTGGGGAGCCGATTTGGATTGGCAGGCTATCTTTAAATCTCCAAATTACTATATAGACCGTATCAAGGACGATGAAGAGATAGAAGGTGTTTTTAAACGCGACCTTTCGGACGACATAAAAGAAGAGTTCGCTAAATCTGAAAATACGTATTTTGACATTAAAGCTATCTATAGAGATGCCACCTTTGCAGGAGAATCATCCAAAGTAGTTTTAGAACAGTCCATTGCCCAGCATGCTTCGATTTGCATCGAAAATAGTGAGGATGTGTATGATGCTATTGCTTTAGCAAAATTATTGAAGGAGGATATTGACAATCGAATACAAGTCTATGCCAAATGCATTAGCAAAAGCACGTATAACTTCTTAAGTTGGCTCAAAGATGACTACCAGAAAAAACTGAACGCCTACTTACGTGAAAATTTTGATACCGTGTTTGAGGATATTCATGGCCATCCGCCGGAGGATTGATGTTACACCTAATCACAGAATAACCGACCTGTAGTGATGATTTAAAGTGCAAAACACAAAAATCAAACTCAAATACAGCAGCTACCGGTCAAATAACCAATTTTTACCCACTACCCACAAGTTGTCTCTTTTACTATTTTCTTTCTCTTCTATTATCTCTAGTCTCATTATGTGACTGATATTTCAAAAATCGATATATACTTTTATAGCTATTTACTTCCTCAATTTCTTTAATCCGCATAAGATAAAGCGATACATTCCTTATTTTTACGAATATGAAAAAGGAAGTGAAAATTGCTATTGTCGGTGCTGGTGTAAGCGGACTAATTGCCGCCCAAGTACTAGAGTCCCGAGGATATTCCCCAACCATATACGAAGCTTCCGATAGGGCAGGAGGTAGGGTTAAGACCGATGTAGTTAACGGTTATCAGCTGGATCATGGTTTTCAAGTATTGCTAGATGCTTATCCTATGGCACGCAACTATTTGGACTATACGGCTCTTGGTCTGACTAAATTTTTACCTGGAGCAACCTTATTTAAAAATGGAAGGCAAGTCACCCTAGGCGATCCTTTGAGGAACTTATCCCTACTGTTACCAACACTATCTTCTGGTATTGGGACCTTTGGTGATACATGGAAGATTTTTAAATTGAACCGTGAACTCAAAAATAAGGCTATAGAATCGATTTTTACGGAGACAGAAACAAGCACATTAGACTATTTAAAAGCGAAAGGTTTTAGTGATGGAATAATAAAGGATTTTTTTCAACCCTTCTTCAGTGGTATCTTTTTAGAACCTAATTTAAGTACTTCATCTAGAATGTTTCAGTTTGTGTATAAGATGTTCGGAACGGGTAATGCCGTGCTTCCAAAAGCTGGTATCGAAGCTATTCCAAAGCAATTAGTGTCTAAATTATCTAAAACGAACCTTGTATATAATACCAAAATTGAATCCTGTGCTGATGGCAAATTAGTTTTTGAAAATGGGCCCGAAGTGTTGGTAGATTACACCATTATTGCAACTGAAGCATCGCACTTGGTGCCTAATCTCAGAAATCAGGAGCAACCCTGGAAATCTTGTGACACGCTTTATTTTACAACAAAAACAAAAACCATTCAAAAACCCTTGATTGGATTAATAACGAAAACAGACGCCTTAATAAATAACATTTTTTATCATTCTTCACTTCCAATGGCCAATAGTGGAACAGAAAACTTACTTTCCGTAACGGTGGTAAAATCACATCAAATGAGTGAAGAAGAACTGGTTAAAGCAGTAAGCGATGAACTAACTTCTTTATGTGCTATAAATAATCCTACTTTTTTAAAGCAGTATCATATCAAAAAGGCCTTACCAGAGCTATCCAATATTCAGTATGATATGGCACCCTCAGAAACTAGGTTAACCTCCAAAACATTTCTAGCAGGTGACCAACTTTTAAATGGGTCTTTGAATGCTGCAATGCTTAGTGGCGAACGTGCGGCAAATGCAGTTATTGAGGCAATTAATGAGTCTATTGTATCATAATTTTCA
>JBLICT010000259.1:0-4052 GCA_047632415.1 Maribacter sp. | reverse complement strand
TGTTAAAAGCATATACCCTATTTGAAAAAGATACGGAATATGTGGTAATGGAAAACAAGGTGATGATTGTAGACGAGCAGACTGGTCGTATTATGGATGGTCGTAGATATTCGGACGGATTGCACCAGGCCATTGAAGCTAAGGAAAATGTGAAAATTGAAGCACTGACTCAAACCTTCGCCACAGTTACGTTGCAGAACTACTTTAGAATGTATAGCAAGTTGGCCGGTATGACAGGTACAGCAGTAACAGAAGCTGGAGAGTTGTGGGAAATCTATAAATTGGATGTAATGGAAATTCCAACCAATAGACCAATTGCCAGAGATGATCGTAATGATTTGATTTACAAAACAAAGCGGGAAAAATACAACGCCATTATAGACGAGGTAACCAAATTGAGCCAGGCTGGAAGACCGGTTCTGATTGGTACTACCTCTGTAGAAATATCTGAATTACTTTCTAAACTTTTAAGTGTACGTAAAGTACCACACAACGTATTGAATGCAAAACTTCACAAGAAAGAAGCAGATGTAGTTGCAGAGGCAGGTTATGCCGGAGTAGTGACCATCGCTACGAACATGGCAGGACGTGGAACGGATATTAAACTCTCTAACGAGGTAAAAAAATCTGGCGGACTTGCTATTGTTGGTACAGAACGACATGATTCTCGTAGGGTAGACAGACAGTTACGAGGACGTTCTGGACGTCAAGGAGATACGGGAAGCTCTCAATTCTACGTTTCCTTAGAGGATAACCTAATGCGTTTATTCGGTTCTGACAGGGTAGCTAAGATGATGGATAAAATGGGACTTGAAGAGGGCGAAGTCATTCAGCACAGTATGATGACCAAATCCATTGAACGCGCACAGAAAAAAGTAGAGGAGAATAACTTTGGTGTGCGTAAACGTTTATTGGAGTATGATGATGTGATGAACGCACAACGTGAGGTAGTCTATAAAAGAAGACGTCATGCATTGCAAGGAGAGCGTTTGAAAGTAGATATTGCCAATATGGTTTATGATACCTGTGAAGTCATTGTGGAGGGTAACAAAGGCGCCAGTGATTATAAGAATTTTGAGTTTGAGCTAATAAAGTACTTCTCCATGACCTCCCCTGTAACAGAGGACGAATTTGGAAAATTAAGTGCTCAAGAGATTACCGGCAAAGTCTACAAAACGGGTTATGAGTATTATAAGCAAAAGATGGAGCGCAATGCCGCTACCGCTTTACCTGTTATAAAACAGGTATATGAGGACAAGTCCAACAACTTTGAGCGTATTGTTGTGCCGTTTACAGATGGTATTAAAAGCCTTAGTGTGGTGACTAATTTACAAGAAGCTTATGATAGCGAAGGAAAGCAATTGGTAACAGATTTTGAAAAAAACATCTCGCTTGCCATTATAGACGACTCTTGGAAAACACATTTGAGAAAAATGGATGAACTGAAGCAATCTGTTCAATTAGCCGTACACGAGCAAAAAGACCCTTTGCTAATCTATAAATTCGAAGCGTTCGAACTTTTCAAAGAGATGATTGAGAAAGTGAACAAAGAAATTATTTCTTTCTTGTTCAAAGGAGAATTACCTTCTGAAAATTCAAACGAGATACAAGAAGCCCGTAATGTAAAGCGTAGTAAGGAAAATTTACAGACCTCTAAAGCCGAAATTCCTAATAGTGATGAACTTGCTGCCCGCAGTAGAGCTGTAAGTCAGAACCAAGGGCAACGTCCACAAGTGACCGAAACCATTACGAGAGAACAACCAAAAATTGGCAGGAACGAACGTGTAAACATAAAGAACGTGATGTCCGGCGAAAGCAAGACCGTTAAATTCAAGCAGGCCGAGCCCTTACTTCAAAAAGGTGAATGGGTAATAACGCAGGATTAAACGCTTTGCAATAGGCATTAAAAAGATATTGCATTGGGTTAAGGCTGCGGTCAATACCAAAGTAGCTACCGTATTTGAAAAGTGGTTGTAATATCAATTTACTACCTAAGTTTTTAAAAATAAGAATAGTGGCTCCTTCCTTCATCTTAGGAGAGGAGCCATTCTAATTTATGGAATCCAGACAATCTATTTGGCGACAAAAAGAATCAATATGACAAAAGATTAAAAAATTAAAGGTTTTAAACTGCCATTAATTATGCTACCTTTCAATAAGAAAACAGAATTTAATTTTTTATCTAAAGACTTTTGTCTCTGCGAAGGAATAAAAGACATCGAATATTAAACTACTAAGTAAGCTGAAAATTATGACTTTCTATTGTCTGATATGCAGTCATACTTAATCACTAAAGAACTAAAAAAACTACTAATCATTAAATTCTATTATTATGGCAAAAAGTAAAGACGCAAAAAAAAATGTCAAAAAAGAACCTGCAAAAACAGCTAAAGAAAAGAAAGAAGAAAAGAGATTGAAAAAGTCAAAATAGTATTTTAATCACTCCAAATAACTTGTTTAATGGTGAAATTAAAGCAAATGATACTTCAATTTCACTAACAAAAGAAATATAGACCATTGATAATCTATATTTCTTTTGTTACAGGTTTTTAAAATGGATACTTATCCTAATACATTCTAGAGGTATCCCACGATTAGTCTTTGAATTACTACCTTATAATTATGAAACTAAACTTATTATCCTGTGATGTTCAGAGACCAGATAGAAGGGCTATTGCTAAATGTATTGAAGCCGTTTCATCTAATATTGATGCATCCTTGTCGAATGAACTTACAGATATACTACTAGAAGGAGATCCTGTAGACATTCAAGTCGAAGACAAAAACTCTGGTTCTGCATTAAGAGCTTTGCGAAAACTAAGTATCGATTACGAGATTATAGAATGAACCAAATCTTCTGTTTTACTATTTAGTCCGATATTTATCAATAGAAGAAAAAATTGGTCACAGCCGAGGTTGATAAGCCTTTGTACCATAAAATATTCGTGAATTCTGACGTAGCTGTTGAATCTGATAGATAGCAGGGCTACTAGACGGTGCTATGTCAATTTTAATAGGTATTGCATCGCATAAAAACATACAGGAGAAAAACCCATTTCCATTGGGAATTTAACAGGTTTAAGACCGATAAAGATAAAAATCTAAGATTTTTTTTAGCTCCTAGCTTTCGGAATGTTAAAAAGTATTGGAATTATTGAGTAAACATGACTAGTTTTACATTTAGTTACAAAGACTAAAAACGAATCAAAACGTTTTATATGAACGATTCACATGTAGATCAAGAACGTCTTAAAGATAAGGTTTCCCTTATTTTAAAGGTGAACTACGTTTCTAGTACTTTGTCCCTAATTTTTGCGGCTATCTGCTATTTCGGACTAAATATAAAGCAGATAATCCCTACTGTTTTTGTGGCTTTTGGCATTTGCAACCTTCTAAATACTTGGGCCTTTCACAAGCATAAAAACATCACTATCACCTATAATATTTCCTCTATAATGGCGCTTATCAGTGCCTTTATCATTACCCTATACAGCGGTGGCATCAATAGCTCCTTTATTTTTACACTGGCCTTGATTGTCTTTGCTGGTTATGTTACCACAAAACGATACGGACAGGTGTACCTTATTCTTGTTTTTTGTCTGGTGTTCTTAATTTTTTCGCAAAGTATTCCTGACCTTACTATCACAGAAAATATAATTCCAGAGAGTTCAAAAGACCTGTTTAACCTATTTTCCGTTTTATTCTCTATGTTTCTTCTAGGTAATATATTCGGTAAGAACTTACTAAAAACACACCATGCGCTGTACCGTTCAAAAAAAGAACTTACCGCACAAATGGAAGAAAAAGAAACGCTACTAAAGGAAGTACATCATCGGGTAAAAAACAACTTACAAACCGTATCCAGTTTGCTGAGTCTACAATCACGTAATG
The DNA here is from genome assembly GCA_047632415.1 of Maribacter sp. GTDB lineage: Bacteria > Bacteroidota > Bacteroidia > Flavobacteriales > Flavobacteriaceae > Maribacter. The sequence goes on along the minus strand of JBLICT010000259.1, from coordinate 161 downwards.
TGGAAGAGGCAAGAATGAAAACCCTACTTAAAAGCACACAGAATAGGGTTATTTCTATGGCAATGGTTCACGAAATGCTCTACATGAGAAATGATATTACTCAAATAGAGTACAAATCCTATGTACAGGAACTGAGCGAATATCTCATAAGGTCTATTAAA
>JBLICT010000258.1:0-4054 GCA_047632415.1 Maribacter sp. | reverse complement strand
ATGGCCAGCTTATAGATAGTAACAGGCTTAACCTCTACACTAAGGTGTTCGTTGAAACAGACAATTTCGGGGATTCTTATTTAGAATACCTAGAGCAAGGTTTTGATACGGTTGAAAACGATTCCATACAGTTTTCCATTCTTAACGACCTTGCCTATTATTGGCATACTAGAAATCTTAATACGGCTCTGGACTTTACAAGAAAAGGACTCCAATTAACAAAAGCAAAAGAGAATGTCTTATGGGAAGGTAGATTTCAGATGACTCAAGGGGCCATTCTTTTACGGATGGAAAAACTAGATAGTGCACAAACCGTGCTGCAACTGGCCAAGAATAAGGTTTTAGAATCTGATCTAGCCTTTTTAAATACACAATTAGGATACGTTTACGAGCGAAGGGGACAATTGGATAAGGCAGCAGATTATGCCATGACATCACTTGCCTTAGGTGAAAAACTTAATGATAATAAAGCCAAAGCTATGGCTTATAGCGACTTAAGTAATATTTTCTGGAAACAAGCCAAGTTTGAATCGGGTTTGGAATATGCACTTACCTCCTTAGATTTTTTTAATAGTTGGGGCATTACTGACTTGGATTATGGCTTTACGCTATATATCGCCGGTAATAATTACTTGGCATTAAAAGAGTACGAAAAGGCGCTGGATTACTATAAACAATCAATTGCAGTAGGAGAACGGTATGGTTTTTATAATAATTTGAGTGATGTGTATATTTCACTAGTGGACCTTTATTCTTTTTTAGGTGAATTTGATAATGCGGAGGAAGCAGGTCAAAACGCAGTTAAATATGCAGAATTACTGGAAAATAATTTCATGGTAATGCGATCTTGGTTATCGGTAGGCAGAATGCATAATGCAAAAAGTAATTACAAAGATGCCGTTCATGCACTTGAACGATGTATTGAAGTAGCGACCGATAATTTTGGGGATGCCTATTATTTGAGTTTGGCATACAAGGAATTGGGGACGGCCTATGCGGGTATTAATCAATATAAAAAGGCGTATGCGGCGTTTTCGGAGTATGATACACTAAACGATGAAGTGTTTACGGCGGAGGCCGATCATCGCATTTCCCAATTGCGCACAGAGTTCGATGTAGCCCAAAAGGAGAGCACCATTATGGTACAAGAAAGCCTTATTAAAAAACAGGAAACACGTCAAAAATTAGGTATTGTTATCACCATACTTCTAGCATTACTGTTATTACTTGCCTATAAGGCTATTTCCAATAATAATAAAAAGAATAAGCTACTTCAGAAACAAAATACGGAAAAGGAGTTTCTGCTTAAGGAAATTCACCATCGCGTAAAGAACAATCTAGAAATAGTTTCAAGCTTACTTTCACTGCAATCAGCCCAAATTGAGGATCCCAATGTTCTAAACGCCATGGAACAAAGCCAACAACGGGTTCACAGCATGGGAATGATACATCAAAAACTGTATTTGGGAGATAATATGGCTACTATTGAAATGAAAGATTATTTTAGAAATCTATCGGAGTATATCATTAATTCCTTCGGAAAAGATAACCATGTAACCATGGCTTTGGAAATGGAAAAATATGAACTGGATGTGGATATGGCCATACCTATTGGCTTAATCGTCAACGAATTGATTACAAATTCGTTAAAATATGCATTTCCCGATGATAGAAAAGGAAAAATACAATTGTCTTTAAAGGGCAAGGAGGATTTAATTATCTTGGAAGTAATCGATGACGGGGTGGGGATGCAATTGTCCAAGGAGGCCGTGGGAACTGGATTTGGAACAAAATTGGTTGCCTTATTGGTTAAACAATTGGATGGGAAAATGGAAATGCAAACTACAGAAGGAACCTCCGTGTTCATAAGGTTTAAAGCTTCAAAAGCGGCATAATGGAAAAGAATAAAATACGCATACTGATTGTAGAGGACGATATGATTATTGGTGCTAATGTATCGCTTTTGCTTACGAATCTTGGGTATGAGATAACCGGATTGGTACCGAGGGGAGAAGAAGCCGTGGTGCACGTGCGTGAAAATCCACCTCACATTTTACTGTTGGATATAAATCTAAAAGGGGATTTAAATGGCATAGATACCGCTAAGGCGATACAAAAACATGCAGACATTCCTATCATATACCTTACAGCAAATAGTGATAACGCTACATTTGAGTTGGCTAAAGAAACTCGCCCTAAGGCATTCATCACCAAACCTTTTAATAAATTAAATTTACAGCGCACATTAGAGCTTGTGGCTCAAACCATTGTACAGGATGAAAAAGGGGTTGAAACTCCCGAATTTGAGCTACTTAAAGATCGTATTTTTATACGGCATAAAGGTAAGATGATAAAGCTCTTATTAGATGATATTTTGTATTTGGAGGCAGACCGTAATTACTGCAAAATAGTGTGCCATGGCACAGAACATACCCTGTCTAGTAGTTTAAAAGTTGTAGCGGATAAGCTGCCTCATTCGCAATTTGTAAGGGTACACCGCAGCTATATGGTAAATATTTTTAAATTGGATATTGTTTCGGACGACCATTTAGAAATAAAACGGAAGTCCATACCGTTGAGTAAAGCGTACAAAGAAGTGCTTATGAGTCGTATACGGACCATTTAAGTTGCCTAGGATTTTATCGTTTTACTCAGATTTAGCCGAGTGGCTACCACTATTTCTACCTCTATCTTTATTTCTGTTATTTTTTCCCCTAAAATTGGAATTACCAGAGTTGCTACGGTTTCTATTGGGATTAGGTCTACTGTTGCGCTGTTGTGGTCTTCGCTGAGGTTCTGTTTCCTGTTGGTCATCACCATCATCTACAAATTGATGCTCTGGCATGCGCGGTACTTCTTGCTTGATCAGTTTTTCAATATCCCTTAGGTATGGGCGTTCCTCTTGATCACAGAAAGAAAGGGCAATACCGCTGGCACTGGCGCGTCCTGTTCTACCAATACGGTGAACATATGTTTCCGAAACATTTGGCAAGTCATAGTTGACTACTAAAGAAAGTTCCTCAACATCGATACCACGAGCGGCGATATCCGTGGCGACCAAAACTTTTAGTTTTCCATCTTTAAAAGCCCCCAGTGCTTTTTGCCTGGCTGCTTGCGATTTATTGCCGTGAATGGCTGCAGACCGTATCCCTGCTTGATCTAATTTCTTAACTATTTTATTGGCTCCGTGTTTGGTACGTGAAAATACCAAGACCGAATCACTTGGGCGTTGTTCCAGTAAATGGACCAAAAGCTTTGGCTTGTTGGACTTACTTACAAAGTAAACGCCTTGTTCTACTTTTTCCGCTGTGGCTTGTTCCGGTTTAATTGTAACCCGTTCAAAATCACCTAACATTTTCCTAGACAGTTCCACTATGCTCTTGGGCATGGTAGCCGAAAAGAAAAGGGACTGTCTTTTGGCCGGTAACTTAGCAATAATCTTCTTTATATCGTGAATAAATCCCATATCCAGCATTTGGTCCGCTTCATCCAATACCACAAATTCCAAGTCCCTAAATGTTATAAACCCTTGGTTCATAAGGTCTAATAGTCGGCCTGGGGTTGCGACTATGATATCCACCCCTGCGCGTAGGGCATTTACTTGTTTCCCTTGTTTTACGCCACCGAATATCACGGTGTTCTTTAATCCTGTGTGTCTACCATATGCGGTAAAACTCTCTCCTATTTGTATGGCTAGTTCCCGTGTGGGCGTAACAACTAAGGCCTTTACTTTTCGTTTACTCTGACTTAGACTTATACGCTCGTATAAGTGATGTAGAATGGGAATACCAAATGCTGCAGTTTTTCCTGTGCCTGTTTGGGCTACGCCTAGCAAATCCTTTCCTTCTAATAAAATAGGAATTGCTTGTTCTTGTATGGGAGTGGGATGTGTATAGCCTTCTGTTTCTAAGGCTTTAAGAATAGGTTCGGCCAGGCCGAGTTCTTTAAATGTCATAATTTCAAATAAGCCGCAAAGTTACGGCTATTATAACGACTGACAATAAAACAATGCTATCCTAAAGTTTTATTACATAGCTAATTGACTAACAATTAA
>JBLICT010000257.1:0-4055 GCA_047632415.1 Maribacter sp. | reverse complement strand
GCTCACCATCAAAAACAATGAGCTCCGTAGGCTCCGTAGCCAATTCAATTTTTGGTGCTTTACCGTTATACCCTTCAACCGCTTCTCCGCTTTCTTCTTTTTTCTCTGGTTCAGCTTTCTTGGCAATGGCTCTCACTTTGGAAGGTACTTTTTCCGTAGTTTCCCACGGACCGGTAGCAGATTTGGACTGGTACCAGAATTCACCCCCTTTTAAATAGTGGGTGTCATTATTAGCTTTTTTAATGATTAAAGCACCTGTATTTTCTACTAAGGCATAGCCTTTTTCAGCCTCTTTAAACACCGGCTCACCATCAATTAGTATTAAGGCCGTAGGTTCATTGGCGAAACGTATGTTTGGCGGGTCGTTTTTTAAATTAGCTGGAATGACACTGACCTCTTCGATGCTCGCCAAAAGCTCATCCAATGAAAATTCTATATTCCAATTGGGGATTTCCTCATTGATTAACCCTTGGAGTTTTTGTTTTTGTGAATCGGTTACTTCTTCCGAAAGCCTCACTTCATCAACCTGCACAGAAGTCAGCATGGCCGCCCTACTTTCCCGGTCCACATCGATTAGTGCAGTTGTCCAGAGCATACCAAAAACAGGATCTTTACCTTCTTGCTTCACAGCGAATGCCATATTGGATTTCAACTGGTTATCAATATAACTGGAGTTTTCCGGTTGGTATAATGCTATCGTATAATCGCCTGATTCAATATTCTTTGGCCAGTCGTTTACGCTAGGTTCCTGAGCCTGTATGCTTTGTGTGAAAAGAAACAAAATCGCTATGAATTTCGCAGCTAAATTAGCGGGTTGTGTTCTTGTAAGCTTTCGTTTTAAAATTTTCATTCGTATGGTATTGTTTTACAATGTATGCTATAATGTTAAGCGTTGTACTATACTAAGTAACCTGTTGTTACCCTATTCTTATTCTGGTTTTGCAACAAACGGTAAACTAAAGGCCAACCCGATATAATTACTTCGGTTGGATCCAGCCACAAAACTTTCATCATAAATATCATTGAACCCCTGAAAATATCGTAATTGAATGTGTATTTCTTTATCAAACTTTTTATTGTAGAACACATACCCTGCTTGAATAATCATTCCAATATCGGTTGCATTGGTAACATCTTTCACAGAAACGTCTAAATCGCCTTGGTCATTGCTAAAAATTGCCTGACTCCCCGTTCTGAATGAAATTTGCGGTGCAACCCCTATTTTAAAAGGGCTATCAGTGAACTGATAATTCAGGAATACGGGGACGTCTATATAGTTTACGGTCAGTTCTGTAGGAACATTCTCAAATAGAGAATTCAATTCCAAATCGTCTGAAATCAAAGAAAGCGCATCAAACTTGCCACCTCTTCTGCTCAAAAAATAGGCCGTTGGGTGAACGGACCAATGGTCATTAAGTTTTATGTTACCGGCGATTCCAAAAGTGATTCCAGCTTTTATGCTTGTATCCGCCGTATTTTCAATAGAAGAAAATGGCAATCCAACTTCCAAGCCTACATTAAAATTTTCGGTAGCCACTTTATCCCCAAAAATTAAGGCAAAAAGGGCAGCTTGGGCGTTGGTATATTGTGTAAAAAGAATAAAGGCGATAAGGATTAATTTTTTCATTTTCTAAATTATACGTTTTGTTGTTTTATTCCCGATACGGTTTACTTGGTATGCTGTATTACTAAAATACCTCAATTGATTCCGTAAAACGAAATCACCAGTTAGATTACGTCTCAATTCTAAGTTGCTACCCCTACTTTACTAAAGCTGAATTTACGAGTATCTCTACCACGTTTTCTGCATACATGGCTGCAGCTGCTTCAAAAGTACCTGGGTCTGTAAGTTTAGACTCTCCAGACCAAACTAACGCTTTTTCAGCTGATTCTTCATTAGCGTCAAATAGGCGTGTTTCTAACACATAGCTCTTTTGTTCTCTATAGTAATCAGGAGTATACATAGTATCGTAACCTGAGTATATGTATCCGCCAAACCCGTAATTCATCTTGCCCATAGAGGTGGATTGTAAAATATCTTCAGAGTTTACAATTAAAAGAGTGCTTACGATTACACCATCATAGTTTCCGTCTCTTACGGCTGCTACTATCCTTTCTTTAGACATTTGTGTAATATCTTTAACTGGCGGAATAGCTTCTAAACTATTGTGAGCGGTAATACCTTTATTCCCTAACAATTTAACCACCGTATTTTCAAAAACGGTACGACTATCAACATTTCTGGAAATACCAATTACTAGTATTTTTTCAAAGTTCTTACCGGAATACCCTTCCTTGGTCCAGGTGTTTTTCATCGTGGATCCACATGATGAAATAATAAGTAAAAGAACAGTTGCAGCGATTAGCTTAGGAATTTTCATAAACAGTTTTAAAAAAATATTTGATAAAGATAATACTTTTTAAAAAAAATAATGGTGTACGTATTTCTTACCCTTCTTTTTACAAGGAATTTATTTATGGCACATTTCTGAACCTATAATCTTTCCAAAAGGTAAAATATACTATCTATTCTTTGTTGGATTTTAGCATAGCATGAGATAAAACTTCGATACCTCTTTCACTGCACATATTTTGGTTGTTTTGATGAAAATGAAAATAAATTAACGTTTGCCCGGAAACCTCCCGTGTGCATATCGCAAATACACTAAGAAATTACGTGTATGGCTGGGTTGGTTTTAATAGGGTTTTTTACTTTTAATTTTCTCTGGTTATTGCAAACTTATTTATACTATTTTTGAAGTAAGGGAATCATTTTAGTTTTTTTCAGAGCCAATAAGAACCAATATAATGAGTGAAGTCGTGTTAAAAAAAGCTCTAAGTCCATTAATGCTTTGGGGCTTGGGTGTAGGCTACGTTATTTCTGGAATGTATTTCGGGTGGAACCTTGGCCTAGCCGAAGGTGGTACTTATGGCCTTGCAATCGCGACGGTTTTCATTATTATTATGTATGTGACCTTTACGTTTAGTTATACGGAGATGGCCTGTGCCATTCCAAAGGCAGGTGGTGCATTTGAATATGCAAACAGGGGCCTGGGTAAACATGTAGGTTTTGTAGCTGGTATTGCCCAAAATATAGAATTTATATTTGCTCCGCCGGCTATCGCGGCGGCTATTGGAGCTTATTTGAATCTGATATATCCTTCGGTTGATTTAATGGTTTTCGCCATTAGTGCCTACTTGATATTTACCCTTATCAATATTCTCGGTGTAAAACTCGCAGCTTCTTTTGAATTGGTCATTACTGTGTTGGCTGTTATTGAGTTACTGATTTTTGCAGGGGTTACTTTGCCAGAATTTGAACTGAGCAATTTACAGATAAACCCCTTGCCAAATGGTTATGAGGGCATATTTGCAGCTATTCCTTTTGCTATTTGGTTTTTTCTAGCCATTGAAGGTGTAGCCAATGTTGCAGAGGAAGCCATAAATCCGCAACGCAGTATTTTAATTGGTTTTGGGTCTGCTATTTTGACTTTGGTGATCTTGTGTGTCTTAACGTTTACATCTGCAGTAGGGGTTGCGGGCTGGGAAGCTGTTGTTTATCCTGAGGGCAGTACCATTGCATCCGACTCTCCTTTGCCACTAGCCTTATCACAAATTATGGATAGCGGCCATGTACTCTACAAATTACTAATTGGAATCGGACTTCTAGGTTTGATTGCTTCCTTTCACGGTATTATTTTGGCTGGTGGACGAGCAACTTTTGAATTCGGCAGAAAGGGGTACGCCCCCAAATATTTGGGTAAGGTTCATGCTAGGTTTAGAACTCCTGCCAATGCACTCATTGCGAACACTCTCGTTGGAATTGTAGCTTTGTTTACTGGTGCTACCGGCGAAATCATAACAATTGCATGTTTTGGTGCATTAGGTTTGTATATTGTCTCGATGTTTTCCTTTTTTGCCTTGCGTAAAAAGGAACCTGAGATGAAAAGACCTTTCAGGGTTCCCATGTTTCCGCTATTTCCGGCGGTAGCATTAATCATTGCTTCTGTCGCTATGGTTGCAATGGCATATTACAATCCGATGTTGGCAGCCGT
>JBLICT010000256.1:0-4100 GCA_047632415.1 Maribacter sp. | reverse complement strand
AATTAACCCCGGCCGCTACTGCTAAATCCTTCCTTTTCTTTCCGTTGCTCTCCACACTATAAACACCACGATTTATAGTGCCATTTTCGGTAGACTGATAATAAATCTTATCCTCATTCTGGTCATAGCCGTAGTACTTAGTAACCTCCCAAGTCCCTTTTGTTATCTGATTCATTAATTTACCATCTGAATTGTATAGGTAAATATGGTTCCAACCATCTTTTTCACTAGTCCAGATAAAACTATCGTCGGCCAAAAAGGTTAGGTTATCATGAATATCAACATAAGCCTTGTCGGTTTCCTCAAGAAGTAGGGAAACGTTACTGGTCTTAGCATTCACCAAATGAAACTTTAAATGGTTTTGGTGCCTGTTCATGGTCTGCACACTTAATGATTCTTTGTGATTCATCCATTTAATTCTAGGAATGTAATAAGCATCACCCAAATTTATCTTTGCTGTTTCACCACTTTGCACATCATAGGTATGCAAACTCACTATGGCATTGTCCTCTCCGGCCTTCGGATATTTGAATACATGCTGACTAGGATATTTCTCCGTTCCGTACATATCCATAGAAAACTCTGAAACATTGGTTTCATCAAACCTTAAAAAGGCGATGGTACTGCCGTCTACATTCCACTCAAAGGCCCTTACAAAAGAGAATTCCTCTTCATAGACCCAATCTGTAACGCCATTAATAATTTTGTTTTTTACGCCATCTTCCGTCACCTGTTTGGTCGAACCGCTTTCTAAATTCATCAAAAACAAATTATTATCCTTCACATAAGCCACTTTCTTATTGTCCGGAGACAAGGTCGGCTCCTGTATCTTGGCGTCATTTATTTTTGTTAGTTTTTTAGAAGCAATATCATACAAATAAAAAATACCCAAGGTAGATCTCCTAAAAATAGACTCTACTTGGGTCGCCAACAATAACTTGGTTTCATCTTGACTAAAACTATATGACGAAAATTCTTCGAGACCTTCTACATCGCCAGTAGAAATAACGGTAGACACTTTTTCTAGGGTACTATAGTCATAGGTGTCAACGGATACTATTCCGCGATATGCGTCTTTATTTAAAACGGTATATTGCTTTCCATTGTTCATGGATTGAAGCACATCCATTCCCTGCGTTTGGAACTCTCCTGTATAAATATCAGTAACGGAAATTTGCTTTTGCTGTGCGATTAATAAAGGAGTAAAACAAAGTAGGGCAAACAAAAAAACGTATATAATTCGCATAAAGTGATAAAATTTGTTCTAGCTATCAAGTTTACCACTATTTCTGTGAAAAACCTCGAAATAGACTAAAAAAGACAGCCAATTCACTAGACTAAAAGCGGTGTTTTTATTCAAATCAATATGATTATCTTTACTTTTTATTTCCCAAAACGAAACTGTAAAATCATAGTTGAGCGCCTAGTGCACTTGTCAATAACCGCAGAAAATAAAATACATGGCAACCCCTATCAGTGGTTTTTCAAAACTCTCAAAAGCAAAGAAAATAGATTGGTTAACTGAGCATTATACCAAAAATCCTGAAGCTTCTTCAAAGCTCATCTCAGCCTATTGGAATCAAGATAGTAATCTACAGCAGTTGCATGACGAATTTATTGAAAACACCATCACCAATTTATACATGCCTTTGGGCATTGCCCCTAACTTTCTAATAAACGACCAACTATACGCCATACCCATGGCTATAGAAGAAAGTTCGGTAGTTGCCGCCGCAAGCAAAGCAGCTAAATTTTGGATGGACAGAGGCGGCTTTACCGCTACGGTGCTAGGAACCGAAAAAGTAGGTCAAGTGCATTTTATATTTACCGGCGATTTTCAGAAACTCAATTTGTTTTTTAAGTCGCTAAAAGAAAAACTACATACAGACAGCGAACACCTTACAGAGAGTATGACGGAACGCGGCGGTGGTATTTCTACTATTGAACTTAGAGACAAAACCAACGACCTAAACAACTATTACCAACTACACTGCACCTTTGAAACAAAAGATGCCATGGGAGCTAACTTCATCAACAGCTGTCTGGAACAATTTGCTACTACGCTTAAAAGAGAAGCCTTGGACTACGATGCCTTTACAGCGGAAGAAAAGCAAATAGAAGTAGTTATGAGCATATTATCTAACTATGTTCCTAATTGCGTTGTAAAGGCATCTGTGAGTTGCCCTGTAACGGAGTTAACGCTTTCTTCTGCTATTTCCTCACAACTATTTGCCGAAAAAATGATTCGAGCGGTTGCCATTGCAAAGGTAGAACCTTACCGTGCCGTAACTCATAATAAAGGTATTATGAACGGCATTGATGCCGTTGTACTTGCCACAGGTAACGATTTCAGGGCCATTGAGGCTGGTGTACATGCTTACGCCGCAAGAAACGGTAGCTATAGCAGCCTTACACATGCCGAAATTAAAGATGGGGTTTTCAAATTTTGGATAGAATTACCTTTGGCCGTGGGAACTGTCGGTGGATTGACAAAGCTTCATCCATTGGTGAAACTTAATCTGGAGCTATTACAAAATCCTTCGTCAAAAGAATTAATGCAGGTTATCGCAGTTGCTGGTTTGGCACAAAACTTTGCGGCGGTAAGTTCCTTAGTTACTACAGGCATACAAAAAGGCCACATGAAAATGCACTTAATGAATATACTGAATCAACTTGGCGCCAACACTACTGAAAAGAACAAGTTAATAGTACACTTTAAAACAAATACAGTAACTCATAGCGGTGTCGCAGATGCGCTAGAGAAATTGAGAAACCCATCATGACAGAATCTTTTTACAGTAATGGAAAACTATTACTTTCAGGAGAATACGCCATCTTAGATGGTGCCGAAGGATGGGCTATTCCCACAACGTTCGGGCAATCACTAAAACTGACCAAAGATACATCAGGGATACTTTCTTGGGAAAGTCTAAATGCAGACGGAAGTCTTTGGTTTATAGCAAGCTACGACTTAATAGATTTTACAAAGCTATCCACCTCGGATGAGGATATCTCCAAAACACTAACCAATCTACTGAAACAAACTAGAATCTTACAGCCAAAATTCTTACTGGATACCGATGGATGTGCTATAGAAACCAAATTGACGTTTCCTAGAAATTGGGGTCTAGGCACTTCTTCTACGTTGATAAACAATATGGCGCAATTGGCCAAAGTAAACCCCTATAGCCTTTTAAAAGAAAGCTTTGGCGGCAGTGGTTACGACATCGCTTGTGCACAAAACGATAATTCGATAGTATTTAAAATTAAAAACAACCAACCCATTATTCGTGAGGTGAAGCCAATACTTCCTTTTTCTAATGGGCTATACTTCGTATATCTGAACCATAAAAAGAATAGTAGGGAAGCTATATCTGCTTACCGAGAGCAAGCAATCGACAAAGTAGCACTAGTCAAAACCGTTACCGAACTAACAAGGGAACTTTTACAAGCTAGTACTTTAAACGAATTCGAATCGGTATTGAACCTACACGAAAAAACACTTTCACGTGCTCTGAATGTTCCCACCATAAAAGAAGAATTGTTCCCCGATTATTCCGGAAGTGTAAAAAGCTTAGGAGGTTGGGGTGGTGATTTTGTACTGGTTACGGAAAGAGAAAACACAATGGATTATTTTAAAGCGAAAGGATATACGACCATCCTTTCCTATTCCGATATGGTATTATTGAAATAGCAAGACGGAAACATTATGATTCACCTAAAACAAATCTATTTTAAATACCCGTGATAAAATGAACGGAAGTAAGGGGAATAAGAAATATGTTTACTGCATCTATTTTACCCGAAAAAGTTAAACCACCGCTTCTAGTATAAGTAGATGTTTGAGAAAATGAGGTATAAAAGACACCTCCTTATTAGGAGCGAGTTGACTATAAAATATAGAGAACCCGATGGGCTAAATAAAAAAAGCCTCCAATATTGGAGGCTTTTTTTATTTAATTTTATTGTAGCGATTTAATAAAAGGTAGCTCTTTTATCTTCTATTTCAGCACCTTCTTTTAATGCGTTGTAAACCGCAGTATTTACCCTGTTAGCTGCATTACTTTTTAAGGTATTCGCATAAGTACTATAGTTATCTA
>JBLICT010000255.1:0-4118 GCA_047632415.1 Maribacter sp. | reverse complement strand
AAAACATAAATTGGAAACCATAGATATTTTTAACGATGATGCCAGTCTAAATAGTTTTGGACTGCATTATCAAGGAAAGGATAGGTTTGTTGTTCGCAAGGAGATTTCCAAAGAACTAGAGGAAAAGGGTTTTTTGGTAAAGACCGAAACTCATATTAATAAAGTTGGAACTTCGGAACGCACCAAGGCGGTTATTGAACCTAAGTTGTCCGATCAGTGGTTCCTTAAGATGGAGGATTTGGCAAAGCCTGCCTTAGAGGCTGTTATGAATGCTGGCGATGTAAAACTATACCCTAAAAAGTTTGAAAATACATATCGGCATTGGATGGAAAATGTACGCGATTGGAATATTTCCCGCCAGTTATGGTGGGGTCAACAGATTCCTGCTTTTTATTATGGCGATGGCGAGAATGATTTTGTGGTTGCCGAAACAAAAGGAGAGGCTTTAATCAAAGCTCAGGCTGCTAGTTTGGCTAATGGAGAGCAACGCACGTTGACTTTAGAAGATTTAAGACAAGATGTAGATGTACTGGATACATGGTTTTCTTCTTGGTTATGGCCCATTAGTGTATTTGGCGGTATTCTAGAACCAGAAAATGAGGAGGTAAATTATTACTACCCAACCAATGACCTAGTTACTGGTCCGGATATTTTATTCTTTTGGGTTGCTCGGATGATTGTTGCTGGATACGAGTTTAGAGGGGAACGACCTTTTGAGAATGTTTATTTTACCGGGTTGGTACGCGACAAGCAGCGTAGGAAAATGTCTAAGTCACTTGGAAATTCACCCGACGCCTTAAAACTAATATCAGATTATGGTGCCGATGGTGTTCGTGTAGGATTGCTTTTAAGTTCTGCTGCAGGGAACGATTTAATGTTCGATGAGGATTTATGCCAGCAAGGAAAAAACTTTGCTAACAAGATATGGAACGGTTTTCGACTTTTACAGGGTTGGGAAGTGACTGATTTACCGCAGCCAGAAGCTTCTAAATTGGCATTGGAATGGTACGGTTCTAAGTTTAATGAAACCCTGTTGGAAATTGAAGACCATTTTAGTAGATACCGCATTTCAGATGCGCTTATGAGTATCTATAAGTTGGTTTGGGATGATTATAGTTCTTGGTTACTGGAAATTGTAAAACCAGCCTATCAAAAGCCGATAGATAAAACAACTTTTGATGCTGTAATTCAATTGTTCGAGAAGAATTTGAAATTACTTCATCCCTTTATGCCATTCTTAACAGAGGAAGTTTGGCAACACATTTCTAGACGAGATGCAACCGAGGCCTTGGTCGTTTCGCAGTGGCCTAAAGCTGGTAATGTGGATATGTCCCTTATCACCGAATTCCAATTTGCTTCAGAAGTTATTGCTGGCGTGCGTACCATCCGAAAGGAAAAGAACATTCCAATGAAAGAGGCTTTAGAACTTTCCTTGTTGAACGAAGAAAAGATAGAATCCAGATGGGATGTTGTTATAGCAAAGCTCACCAATCTTTCAGAAATTTCGTATGTGGATGCTCCGCTAGATGGTGCTTTGACCTTTAGGGTAAAAAGTAACGAGTATTTTGTTCCCATCTCTGGCGCTATAGATATTGAGGCGGAAATTCAAAAAATCACAGAGGAACTAGGGTACACAAAAGGGTTCTTAATATCGGTACAAAAGAAGCTTTCCAATGAGCGCTTTGTAAACAATGCACCTGAACAGGTGGTTGCCATAGAAAAGAAAAAAGCAGCGGATGCCGAAGCTAAAATAGAGACCTTGGAAAAGAGTTTGGCTAGTTTGAAATAAATAGATGTCTTAGAGTTGAAAAAATGAGGTTGAGGTTAGGAGATTTTAAAAAATATACTTTCCTTTGTTTAAAATCATTCTAAATAATGTCAAAACAACGAGAATTTTCCAATAAAATGAGAACCTACCATAGGTATTTAGGGTTCTTTTTAGCCGGTATCATGGCCATGTATTCCATAAGCGGTATTGTTCTTATTTTTAGGGATACAGATTTTTTAAAGCAAGAAACACTCCACGAAAAGAAACTTGAACCGGGTTTAAATGCGGAAACAGTAGGTAAGGAAATAAAGATTAAAAAACTTGAATTTCAGTCTGTGGAAGGTGTAGTCGCTACTTTTCAGCAGGGTAGCTACAACTTGGAGAACGGTGATGTAGCCTATACCACCAAGGCCTTACCCTTGGTGTTAGATAAAATGACACATCTGCACAAAGCAAAATCTACAGACCCACTCTACGTCTTAAATATATTCTTTGGCTTGGCATTATTGTTCTTCGTTCTTTCTTCGTTTTGGATGTTTTTACCGGGAACTTCTATTTTTAAAAAGGGATTGTATTTTTCAGCTGCCGGTATGGCGCTGGTCATTATTTTACTTCTAGTATAACCTTGAATTTCGGATTCAACCAATCTGAGTCCAACATCCTGCATAATGCTAATTAGTTCGTTTGGCAGAGGCTAGTATTTGCCATTTTGGGCTGGTAATCCTAGATGTGATTTCGTTTTAGTGTCCAGTTTATTTTAGTAGAATTTTTAATGGTAGGCAAACGTAAAAAGTTCTCCAAGCACACTAGTATAGTTTAGAATGATATTTCTGAAGTAGTCTTAGTATCTTGTTACTGAAATTTATGTCGCATTTTCGATAAATTGTATAACTTACGGTACATATTAAACTAGAAGCCATGAAGAACGTATTTTTATTAAGCTTATTGTTCGTGGGTGTTTTAAGTAATGCCCAAGAAATATCTGTTGATGTATTGCCAGAAGCAATTCAAATAAAAACCGCAGTGTTGCCTGCTCCTGAAGCCGACAAGGAGGATGCCATGGTGTATGGTTACAACAAGCAAGGTGATTTCATCTTGTTAAGAGAAGGTAAGAATAATTTAATCTGTTTGGCAGATGACCCAGCAAAGAAAGGAATTAGCGTTTCCTGTTATTCAAAGAAATTGGAACCCTTTATGAATCGGGGTAGAGAATTGAGTGCAGAAGGAAAGGATTTTAATGAAAAGCGGGAAATACGAGGTATTGAGGTTGCTAAAGGTTTATTAGAAATGCCAAAAGAGCCAAGTATGACCTACATCTATTACGGCACCGATGAGGGCTATAACAAAGAGACCGGGGAATTGACAGATGGTCAGTTTAGGTACGTGATTTATACACCTTTTGCTACCACTGAATCTACAGGTCTTCCAGATAAACCACATGCCATAGGAATGCCATGGCTTATGGATCCTGGAACTTTTAGGGCGCATATTATGGTAGGGCCTTTTAACTAAAGGTATCGTTCATGGAAACCTATGCAAAGGCATTACTTTATGCCATTCCTTTTTTTATGTTGCTTTTGATTTTTGAGATTACCTATGGGTATATTGTGAAAAATCAGAAACATAAACTTATGGATTCTGTCTCCAGTATTAGTTCGGGTCTTACCAATATAATAAAGGATTCGCTTGGTATTGGTTTGGTGTTGGTGTCCTACCCTTTCCTATTGGAACATTTGGCATTATTTGAGCTACGTAATACTTGGGTTATCTGGTTAATTGCCTTTATAGCCCTAGATTTTGCGGGTTATTGGAACCATAGACTTAGTCATAAGGTTAATATTTTTTGGAACCAACATGTTATCCATCATAGTAGCGAGGAGTTTAATTTAGCCTGTGCCTTGCGGCAACCAATTTCTAATCTGTTTGGTTATTTTGCTTTTTTACTGTTTCCGGCTGCACTATTAGGGGTGCCTAACGAAGTAATAGCCGTTTTGGCCCCTGTTCATTTGTTTGCACAGTTTTGGTACCATACTCAGCATATCGGTAAAATGGGATGGTTGGAATATGTTATTGTGACACCTTCCCAGCATAGGGTACATCATGCCATTAATCCAGAGTATATTGATAAAAATTTGGGTCAGCTGCTATCTATTTGGGATAGATGGTTTGGAACGTTCCAAGAAGAACTGGATGATGTTCCGCCCCAATACGGCGTTTTAAAACCCGCGCAAACTTGGAATCCGGTTCATATTAATTTTCAGCACTTTTGGAGATTGTTAAAAGATGCCTGGCGTACAACAAATTATTGGGAT
This sequence comes from Maribacter sp., assembly GCA_047632415.1. Taxonomy (GTDB): domain Bacteria; phylum Bacteroidota; class Bacteroidia; order Flavobacteriales; family Flavobacteriaceae; genus Maribacter. Next base: position 38 of record JBLICT010000255.1, on the reverse strand, counting down.
AAATTAAGAATTTGGTTTATGCCAACGGGTTGGAGACC
>JBLICT010000254.1:0-4166 GCA_047632415.1 Maribacter sp. | reverse complement strand
AACAAGATTCATTAAAATATTTCTATTTTAACTTTTTTGATGTCTGGTAATTCACAAGTACCATCAAAATAGGGCTGTGTTGGCGCCTTTACAACTCAGTATACTTTAAAAATAGCTATTATACCTATAAACGTATTCATTTTACTTCAAAGACTAATTATTAAGTTAAAAAAAAACATAAATCCTTTCAATTAACCAAAATGCAGCTAAGCTACCAATAGCATAAGGCGGCACTTTTTTAATCCAAATAGGCCAACTAATTTTTATTTTACTTAGCAACCAAATACATCCAATTGCTCCTATAACAAAAGCAATCTGCCCAATTTCAACCCCCACGTTAAAGAACAATAACGCCCAGGGAATATCTGTTTGTGGTAATCCTAAATCGATCAGAGCACCAGCAAAACCGAATCCATGTAATAAACCAAATGTAAATGCTACTACCCAAGGGTATCGCACTGTTAATCCTTTGCGGCCATTGTAATAGTGTATTAATTCGACTGCAAGGAATACGATGCTTAACGCAATTACCGCTTCAACCGGAGCTCCGGGAAGCCCTATGAAACCGAGAGCTGCCAATGATAAGGTAATGCTATGAGCAATCGTAAAGGCGGTAATGGTTTTTACAATCTTTCTAAAACCTTTGGTAAGCAGTAATAATGCTAAGACAAATAGAAGGTGATCAATGCCGAATAAAATATGCTCGACTCCTAAAAGCAAATATGTTTTGATGGTACTAAATCTATCAGGCTTTAATGGGATTTTATAATGAGGATTTGATGGCTTAAGCATAGCCGAATATTGTATGCCATCACTTTTTTTTATGGAAACTAAAATGTCAATCAACGTTTTTTCCTGACCTTCAAAATATAGCTCATTCCCTTCTATATTCTTATCTACTCTAATGGTATAGGTTCTTCGTAAATTACCAGGAAGTAAATTAGACCGTTCTTCGGTTATGATCCAGTTTTCAGGTAATACAGGATAAATTTTAGGTATGGCATTTCCCATTGCTGGAATTTTCCATACGACTTGATAGGTTGAGTCGGTCAATTGTGTAACACTGAAATATGCTGGCCTAACTTCATGAGCAGATGCCGCTAAGGTTGCCAATACAAAAATAAAAAGGAGACTAATATTTTTCATCTAAACTCTTTTTTAATGTAGCATCAGAAATATCAACAAGGATGTTATAATTTTTAAGGAATGTGTTGATTAATTCAGTTTTAAAGGTATTACTTGCATCAAAATTATAATCAATAGTTACTTTTTCTAACACTTCTTTAAAAGTATAATAACCAGCTGCTTTCTTCTCTTGGACATTGACAATATGAACACCAAACCCAGAAGTGATAGGACCAGACCATTTACCAGTTTCTAAAGCATCTAAACTATTTGCAAAAGCAGATCCATAATCTCTAGCTATTAGAAAAGCACTAGCATCAGTATATTGGTTGGGTAATGATATATTATCCCCTAAGCTTTCAGGTGACTGAGCAATTAAAGCGTTGGTTGCATCTGCAACAGCATCAGTTCTTTTATCGTTACTAAAATAAACTTGTTGCAAGGTGTAAATAGGATCTTTCGGATAGTTCTCCCTATGTTTTTCATAATAGTCCTTCAAAACTTCTTCTGTAGGCTGAAGTGATTCTGCTAAACCATCAGAAATAAACTCCATTTTTTGAGCCAATCTTCTTTTAACGATTTCATCGTTATGGTCAAGATTCATAGCGAGTGCTTCTCTATATAAAATCTCTTGCTCTATGTATTTTTCAACCATCCCATTAATTTCGGCTAAAGTGGGTTGCCTGCTTCGCTTCAACTCCCATTTAGCAGCTAACTCATTAATTAAGTTATTATCAATAGCAATTTCCGTTTCATCTTTCTCTGTATTTACCATTCCGTAAACTAGAAAAAGAAGTGCGCCTATCAATAAAAAATGGACAAGAGGTTCTTTGAGTATTTTTTTCATTCTTATTTATTTTCTACCGATTAAATTGATGATATATCCAACTGTACAAAAGGCAAATGCCACAAGGCTGATGGGTGGTAATCCTCCATGCCAGTCAGAAGGTTCCATCCAACCTTTATATCCCATAAAAAAGATATGTGATATGGCAAATAGCATGGCAATCAGCAAAAATTTACGAGAAGTTATAAACTTGATAAACATTTTATCTTCTTTGAGATCTGTTTTAAATGACAAATTGATATTTTATTTTGGTGTATACCAAATTGGGGAACTATAAGCTCTTTCGGTAGTTGTTAATTTTATCTCTGGACCTAATTCTGCACCGTATCTTACTTTATCATAAAGCGTCCAACGAGGTGTAGGAATTTCAATGACTCTAACATAATAAAATGCTTCTTGTGTAGCATAAAAATTAGGGTCCGTCCAAATTTGGCTTAACTCTACTGCACCAATATCATTAGACCATGTTGAATCTTTTAAGTTTACGTTATTTCCAACTGAAGGTACTTTACCGTTTTCATCTACTTTTCTATCTCCACTCCAAGCTACATCATATACTTTTTCTCCTAAGCTTCCATCAGCATTTACCCAACCTTTTACCACCTGAACTCTATCTAAACTTCCAGATTCAGGATCCATTATGGCATGAACCATAAATGAAGGAGCATCAGAAGAAGGCGCAGTTAAATCTCCACCCATAGGCACTCCTTTATCGTAACCTGCTTGAGCGTGATTGTCTTTTAAGTCAGCTTCATTAAAATCCCAACCACCAAAAAATCGCAACTTAATTCTAGAACCTGTAGTCCCATAAGTCTCTTTTCTAGCCATAGCATCGTAAAGATCTTTACGCGTATTTGATTTTGCCCATACAGCAGCATAACCAGATGCAATCGTTTCATGAGTATGTATAGTTCCTAGCTTCGACTTAACAAAAGGGTGATCCCACCTCTCTTTAGATGGCTCTCCATTTGATGCTTTACCGAAATAATTGTTATCATCAGCAGTAGCTAAAGATGTATGAGAATCTGTACTACCTATCATTCCAAATTTGAAAGGATTTATTCCCATCTCTTTTTGGTATTTAATACCATTTTTAAGTGCAGAACGAGCATACTCGTATTGAAGCATATCCTTCGTTTTTAGTTGAGAATAATCTAAATTAGTTCTATCCCAATTTTCGAAATCTGCAAATTCGTCATTTGGTGATAGGTAAGGGTGTGCTTCACCATCTCCTTTTATCTGCGTTACTTCGTAAAGAGGTTCTCTTTTAAACCGTTCCTTGGCATAGGTCTCATCAACTGATTCCCCGTTAATACGTGTCTCAGCAAACATTATTCCGTTACTCAGGTTACCATTATGAGGAATGGCTAACACTTGCCCACCTGTATTTTTTTCGTACATCGCCATGTTTTTCCACAAATCTTCTGGGTCTTCACTATCTTCTTTTGTATAAGGTAAATGCCCTTTTGTTTTATCTCCATTGTCTCTATAAATGACTACACGATGTAAGTTATTTCCACTAATAAATGAAGTCCATTCGTAACCAATAAATGCTGTAAATTTTCCTGGATTATTGTATTTTTCTGCAGCTTTAACAACCTTTTCCCAAACCGGTCTCATTATATTTTCATCATTAGTTTTAAAAGAAAGAGTTCCTTGACTAAAATTAGTAAGGATGTCATTGAATGCTTCTACATCTTTTCCTTCACCCAATAATTTCCCCCAGCGTTTACCTTCTGGAGTACTCATAATAGAACCTTCACCAGCGAACAGTTGTGGAAAAATCCCCATCCCATCAGAGTGATCAGCGATTACTAAAAAGTCAAGCGGACGGGATAATTTTGCTTTCAAACCTGAAGATGAAGTTACTTCTTCACCCATTGCAAATCGATAAGCCTCGTCCATTCCAATTCGATTTCCCATTGCTCCAGCATCTAAAGAAAGATCTGTATGTAAATGCGTATCTCCCCAATACACATCATTTAATGGATTGGATTTTACTTCATTTTCAGAAACCTTTTCTTGAGTATTCTCGGTTGCTTCTTCTTTTTTCTTTTTCGTTTCGCCACAACTTACAAATGTAAATAGTACGACTACGAGCGCCAAAGTGTTAATTAGTGATTTCATATATTTCTATTATTTAGGTGTATACCAAATTGGACTTGACCAAGCTCTTTCTTGTATGCTACTTGGA
>JBLICT010000253.1:0-4182 GCA_047632415.1 Maribacter sp. | reverse complement strand
AAGTAGTGGTGGTCAAGCAGAAATGGGGTCTCTGGCCTCAGGTATTTACACTGCAATGACTACTACGGTAGCAGGTTTGATTGTTGGTATCATTGCGTATATTGGGTATAATCATCTTGTGAATAGAACGGATAAGGTCATACATAAAATGGAAGCTAATGCCGTAGATTTTTTAGATCTGTTGAACGAACCACTTTAATTCTTCATTATGAAACTAAAAGGGAGGAATAAGGTGAGTCCGGATTTCAGTATGTCGTCTATGACGGATATTGTATTCCTTTTGTTAATATTTTTTATGTTAACGGCAAACTCGCCAAACGCGTTAGACTTATTATTACCAAAAGCAAAAGGAAAGTCTACCAACACACAGAACGTATCTGTAAGTATCGATAAGAACTTGCAATACTATGTGAACGACGAGAGAATCAACGGGGAGTATATTGAAATTGAACTAAAAAAAGCACTCGAAGGTCAAGACAAACCTACGATTATACTAAGGGCAGAGGAGAGCGTTGCCATCAAAGAGGCAGTAAACGTTATGGCCATTGCCAATAGAAATAATTACAAGGTTATTTTGGCAGTGAGGCCCAACTAATGGCGTTTCTAGACACTACACATAAAAAGAAATCTTTTACACTAACGACATTACTTCTAAGTATACTGTTGTTGGTGCTCTTTTATATTGGTCTTACCTATATGGATCCACCCATTGAGAACGGGATTTCTGTAAATTTTGGTACTACTGATTTTGGTAGTGGCAGCGTTCAGCCCAAGGAAAAAATTCAATCGGAGCCTTTGGATACGCCTCCTGTAGAACCGTCAAAACAAGAAGTGGCCGAGCAGGTTGAAGAAATTGAAGAGGAGGTTCCTGAGGAAACCACTGTCGAACCTACGCCTTCTGAAAAGGTACTTACCCAAGAAAATGAGGAATCTATCCGAATAAAAAAAGCCGAAGAAGCAAAACGAAAAGCAGAAAATGCAGCTGCAGATGCCAAGCGAAAGGCTGACAATGAGGCTAAAAAAGTAAAAGCGGAAGCAGCACGGGTAGCAAAAGAAAAGCGTGATGCAGAAGCGCTTGCGTTACGAGAACAACAAGCAAAAAAGGACAAGTTAGATGCCCTTATGGGAGGTTTAAATAAATCTGATGGTACTGCTTCTGGTAGTGAAGGAGATGATAATAAAGCGGGTGATAAAGGAAGACAGGATGGGAATCCCTATGCAACTAGTTATTATGGTAGTCCTGGTTCCGGTAGTGGTACGGGCGGTTATGGCCTTAATGGTAGATCCTTGGTCAATCAGGGAAAAGTACCTCAGGAATGTAACGAAGCAGGCCGGGTGGTCGTTGAAATAGTGGTAGATAGGAACGGGAAAGTTATAAAAGCTACTCCCGGTGTAAAAGGCACAACGAACAATAATAAATGTCTTTTAGAGCCAGCCAGAAAAACCGCCTTAATGCATAAATGGAACTTGGATTCTAATGCACCTGATCAGCAAGTTGGTTTTGTTGTAGTTAATTTTAAACTGGGAGAGTGACCTACGCGGAAACCTTGACTTGGATGTTTGCCCAGCTTCCCATGTATCAACAAAAAGGAAAAACGGCTTTTAATTCCAAGTTAGATGGCATTCTAACCTTATCCAATCACCTAAATAACCCACACAAGCAATTTAAAAGTATTCATGTAGCAGGAACCAATGGTAAAGGCTCCAGTAGCCATATGCTGGCCTCGATTCTGCAAGAGGCAGGCTATAGGGTGGGTTTATATACATCGCCGCACCTAAAAGATTTTAGGGAGCGCATACGAATAAATGGAAAGCCTGTAAGTGAAACCCATGTAGTTGATTTTATTGCTACTCACAAGAATTTTATCCAAGCCCATAGCTTCTCGTTTTTTGAAATGACCGTAGGAATGGCGTTTGATTATTTTGCCCAAGAAAAGGTAGATATTGCTGTGATAGAAGTTGGGTTAGGGGGTAGGTTGGATTCTACGAATATCATAATTCCAGAGATTTCGCTCATTACCAATATTGGGTACGACCATATGGATCTGCTTGGGGATACTTTGGAGAAAATAGCTGTAGAGAAGGCTGGAGTCATCAAACAGCATGTTCCAGTAGTTGTTAGTGAATATCAACCTGAGATTGCAGGGGTATTTCGAGAGAAAGCCAATGAAAAAATTGCAGAACTTACCTTTGCGAGTCAAAAGAAGCTGCCTTATTATGCTACCTCTCTGTTAGGTGATTATCAAAAAAGAAATATAAAAGGTGTTCTGGTTACTTTGGATAAGCTAAATAATTTCAAGGTAGATGAAACCCATATCAAGAAAGGACTCCAAAACGTGGCTATGAATACCGGACTTCAAGGACGATGGCAACTACTAGGGGAGAACCCGAAGGTTATCTGTGATACGGCACATAACAAAGAAGGCCTCTCTTTGGTTTTAGCTCAGCTTCTAAAAGAGAATTATAAGACCTTACACTTCGTCTTGGGATTTGTGAAGGAAAAGGATTTAGACGCCATTCTACCCCTTTTTCCTAAAAATGCAACATACTATTTTTGCAAACCGAATATTTCAAGAGGATTAAATGCAGAAATATTACTGGAAAAGGCAAAAAAATATAATTTGAATGGTAGGTGCTATGCTACTGTTATGGCGGCGTATAAAGCTGTAAATGAGCAGGCTTCAAAAGCTGATTTGATTTTTGTTGGGGGTAGTACTTTTACGGTAGCCGAAGTTCTTTAAATTTTATTGATTTTTCTTTTGGAGTACACAAAACTATTCTATATTTGCACTCCTTTTGGGGCTCTTAGCTCAGTTGGTTCAGAGCACCTGCCTTACAAGCAGGGGGTCACTGGTTCGAATCCAGTAGGGCCCACTTAATTATCAAAGAGTTATGTCATTTAGTTGACGTAACTCTTTTTCATTTGCATAATTATCGTCATTTAGGTCAATAAATACGATGCTGAATCAGAATATCTTCACTTAAATAGCAGGCATCTAGTCATTGTTGGTAGTATTATAGCTAAGAAGCTAAATATCCTTAATAACTAAATATATAATTATGAACGCAGTATCGGAGAAACCTCAAATGATTGCAGAACCAACTAAAGCATTATTAAGTCTGCAGGGGCCTGATGAATTTAAAAAGTTCCTGGATGAGGTATTTAAGGGATGGATAGTAGGAGAGCTGTAGAACGAAACTAAAGAACGCGAAGAGGTTTACATTACTTATCTTGAAATGTTAGAGTTCATGTAGGATCTAGAAAAAACACATCATTGATGGCGAATATAAGGATACCTTTAATCCCTCTAATGACAAGGCATTACTTAGTAATACAATTAATAGAATCAGGTGTAGATTTAAGGCAAATTCAAGTTTTATTCGGCCATAGCCCTAGTAAGACAACTGAAATATATACCCATGTTGCCGCTACAACTTTTAAAAAAATAAAAAATCCATTCGATTTTTAGAAATTTATAAAAGATATATAGAACATATGTTCTATATACTATTGTTGTACTTCATTAAAAACAGAAATAAAAACCAATGAATTCAAGCATTGAAAATATAGAAATCAATTACAATGGAAAAAGTGTTAAAGGAAAAAAATTGACAATTTATTCCGAATTAAATATTGACATAAATACGGCTTGGAATGAAGTTCAAAAAAGTTCATTACTTAAATTTGTTTGTAAAGGAAAAGTAACATTTAAACCTGTTGGGTCTGAATTCCCAGAATATTGGAGAGAAAATATGACCATAAAGACAAAAATGCTGATTTATGGATTAATACCTTTTGGCGGAATTCACTCACTCAAATTTGCTGAAGTTGAACCTGAAAAATTTTCTGCTTTAACAAATGAGAAAAATTCTATAGTTAAAATATGGAATCACAGAATTATAATGGAAAAAATTGATGAGAATAGAATTAAATATACAGATGAAATTGAATTGAACGCAGGAATTTTGACAAATTTTGTCTCAAAATGGGCGGAATCGTTGTATTTGCATAGACAAAAAAGGTGGAAAATAGTTGCGAACGAAATAACTATTGCCAACAAAGAACTGAGTTAAAATCCAAGTCTTTTTATCATTAATTTTATGTATTAGTATTCTAGGCTTAAACTTCTGTTTAAGCTTTTTAAGTTATTTATTTTATGGACTTTATTACTATTTAGCCAT
>JBLICT010000252.1:0-4212 GCA_047632415.1 Maribacter sp. | reverse complement strand
TAGTTTACCTGTAGGCTTATTACCGGCAACATAACCCCGCTCTCTTCCATTTCCTTATAGGAGAGGTCGAAAGAGCGCAACCACGATATCCTACCCATTTCTAAATATTGGGCATAGTTTCCGTGATAGACAACGCCCATTTGATCTGTTTCTCCGTATCTAACCCTAAAAGTAATTTCGTTTGCACACATTTTATAAAGTAAAAAAGTATATATTTAATATCTCCCCCAATGGGCAAACGAACATGCAAAAAAAAAAGATTAAATTCAATAGAGATTGATTTTTTTTTTAGATTATTTGTTCACATATTTGTCCTCTACATTATTAGAAAACAATAGGAGACTATTTGTTGTTTAATCTTTATTACTAACCATTAAACGAGGGCTTTTTTACTATGAATGTTACTGCAAATTCCGTTTGGAAAAACTGTTTGGTATTTATCCAGGATAATATCCAACCGCAGGCATTTAAGACTTGGTTTGAGCCCATTAAACCGGTTAAGCTCACCGAAAATTCTTTAAGCATACAAGTTCCAAGTAAATTTTTTTACGAATGGTTAGAAGAGCATTACGTTAGACTCTTAAAAGTAGCCCTTACTAAGGAGTTGGGAGAATCAGCAAAACTGGTTTATATTATCCGTATGGAAAATACCTACGGAAATAAAGAACCGTTTACTGAAAAAATTCCTAGTTCCAATAGGGGAAACATGGCACCACAAGAAATGGACGTTCCAATCAAATCTAAAAATTCGGAATTACGCAATCCTTTTGTTATCCCTGGAATTAGAAATATCAAGATAGAATCGCAGCTGAATCCAAACTATAATTTCGATAATTTTCTGGAAGGTGATTCCAATAGATTAGCTCGTTCTGCCGGCATGGCGGTTGCCAACAAACCTGGAGGCACATCATTTAATCCCCTATTAGTTTTTGGGGGTGTTGGTCTTGGAAAAACACACTTAGCCCATGCTATTGGTGTTGAAATAAAAGATAAATATCCAGAACGAACTGTTCTTTATATTTCTGCAGAAAAATTTACCCAACAGTATATAGAATCTGTCAAGAAAAACACACGCAACGATTTTATTCACTTCTACCAGTTAATAGATGTACTTATTATAGATGACGTACAATTCCTATCAGGTAAATCTGGTACTCAGGATGTCTTTTTCCATATTTTCAACCATTTACACCAAAATGGAAAACAGGTAATTCTAACTTCCGACAAGGCACCTGTAGATATGCAGGATATTGAACAACGTTTGTTATCCCGTTTCAAATGGGGGCTTTCCGCAGAGTTACAAATACCGGATTACGAAACGCGTATATCCATACTCAACAACAAGCTCTACAGAGACGGCGTAGAAATGCCGAAAGAAATTATCGAGTATGTTGCTAAACACATTAAGACAAATATAAGGGAATTGGAAGGTGCCATTATTTCATTAATAGCACAGTCAACGCTCAACAAGCGCGAAGTGACCCTAGAGCTTGCGCAGCAAGTTGTAGAGAAATTCGTGAAGAATACCAAACGAGAAGTATCTATTGACTACATACAGAAAGTAGTTTCCGATTACTTTGAGATGGATGTGGCCACCTTACAGTCCAAGACAAGAAAAAGACATATTGTACAGGCGAGACAATTGGCTATGTTCTTTGCCAAAAAGTTCACTAAGGCTTCGTTGGCAAGTATTGGATCACAAATTGGCAAACGAGACCATGCTACCGTACTTCACGCCTGCAAGACCGTTGATAACTTAGCCGAAACCGATAAACAGTTCCGGAAGTACATCGAAGACCTCACAAAAAAATTATCATAACACCTCTATGAAGACAAAAGTGTTAATGGTATGCCTAGGAAATATCTGTAGGTCTCCATTAGCCGAAGGCATTCTTAAGAGCATAGTTAATACTGAAGATGTCTTTGTTGATTCCGCTGGAACTGGTGGTTACCACCTAGGCCATTCTCCTGACCCTAGATCTATTGAAGTTGCAAAAAGTAATGGTATAGATATCAGCAACCAAATCTGTAGAAAATTCAGTACACGCGATTTTGATAGATTCGATGTCATTTACGCTATGGATAAGGAAAATTACAACACCATTATAAAACTAGGTAGTAATCTAACGCTTCAAAATAAAGTACGTTTATTATTAAGTGAAGCCGATGGAAGTGACAGCGAAGTCCCAGACCCCTATTACGGTGGAGAAGACGGATTTGAAAAGGTTTTCCAAATGATTGAGGACGCCTGTAAACACATAGCAAAACGACTTTAGCACCTAACTTATGCGCAAAGAAATGAATAAGAAAGGAAAATTATATTTAATTCCAACCATGCTTGGTGATAGCCCTCCACTAGAAGTACTTCCTATTTCTATCAAAAGGGCTATAGAAAGTATAGACCATTATGTGGTGGAGAATGAAAAAACAGCGAGACATTTTATCAAAAAAATGAGTCCAAGAAAATCTCAGCCATCTCTACACTTATTTGCACTGAACAAATTTACAGAAGCAACTGAAATTCCTAGTTTTCTGGAACCCTGCCTTGCTGGTCATGACATGGGCATTTTGTCCGAAGCAGGTTGTCCCGGCATCGCAGACCCAGGCGCAGCAGTAGTTCAACTTGCGCATCAAAAACACATACAAGTAGTTCCTTTGGTAGGCCCCTCCTCTATTGTACTTGCTTTAATGGCAAGCGGTCTAAATGGTCAGAATTTTGCATTTAATGGCTATTTACCTATTGACTCAACGGATCGAAGAAAAGAAATAAAGCGTCTAGAAAAAAAGTCTAAGGAAGAGCAACAGTCACAAATATTCATAGAAACTCCCTATCGAAATAACAAGCTTCTTGAGGAACTGCACAAATCACTGTCCGGAAACACAAGTGTATGTGTCGCTTGTGACCTTACTTTAAGTACCGAATTTATTAGTACGCGAAAAGCAGCGGCATGGAAAAATGAAAACGTTGACCTGCATAAGCGCCCTGCTATTTTTATAATTCAGGCATAAAAAAACCCTAGCACAAAGCGCTAGGGCCTGTGATTTTCATATGTACAGTAGACCTTATATTCTAGGATTTTTTATTGCTTCAACACTGGAAATATCATATCCAGAAAATTCCTTTATATAAAAGGCAATGTTGGTACCATAATCATCCATTACATCCTTTTTACCAAAAGAACGCAAATAACGTTTAACGTTACCTGCACCAGCTAAGTGTGCTGCTGCCAACATACCAGATTCCGTAATTTCAATACCACGGATTCGTTTACCAACGAACCTTTTGATATCTCGCCTTAGAATCCACTTGTTCCTAGCAATGTTTACTTGGAATACTTTCTCCTGCAAAACAGGATCTCCTAAAAACTGCTGTTCGCTGTAAACGCCCATAAGCTCTAAGGTGCTCATGCCAAACTGGTATTTACCTAAATACCCAAAGGTGTTCACTACAGAGTAGTCTCCTTTAGATTCCTTAAAGGCCAATGCCTCTTTAAAACCGGTAAAATCTGTTCCCGCAAAGGGAGGCATAAATTTAATTTCAATCATAGTGGCTTTGTCTTTGGGAAACAAAACCGAAGTAGGTTCTTTTACTTTAAGTGGCTCAGGAACAGATACCTTAAAAGGACTTAATCCAAAACCAGATAAAATAAACATCACAATAAGAGGACAAAAAATCATTATCCATCTTTTCATAAGGTAAATTTCTTAAGACTTACAGCAATGGGCTAGCTTAAATTTTCGATGGCAAAGTTAGAAGGTAAAATAACTTGTTTTGGCAAGGTTATGTTAAAACTGCCTGTAAATAGCTAACCTGTATTAAAATTCCGACAATTAGCCTATCTTTTTATTTTTTGGGCATTTATCCATCGGATGTATTGTACTTTATTTCGGCCATGCTGCGCCAAATTTTTCGCGAACATGTGATAGCCAAAATTTTCTACGTTAGCTACCATATAAAAATAGTCGTGCTTTTCTGGGCTTAAAACCGCATCAACTGCACTAATATCAGGCATGGTAATCGGACCTGGAGGTAATCCTGAATTTTTGTATGTATTATATGGAGACTCTAATTCCAAATCTTTGTAAAGCACTCTTTTAATAATGGTATCAAAATTACCCGTTTCTTTCTTTATTGCATAAATCACGGTAGGGTCTGCCTGAAGTAGCATTCCTGTCCTCAAACGGTTCAAATAAAGGCCTGCAACTTTAGGG
>JBLICT010000251.1:0-4229 GCA_047632415.1 Maribacter sp. | reverse complement strand
AAATATCCTTTTTAGTGCAAAATCATTGATGAACGATAATCCTGATGTTGTAAGCTACTTAAAAAGAAAATACTATAAACTACCTGCCCTACCACCTACAATTACTAACAATACCGGGGAGCACTCAAAGGAAGTACAATTGGTTTCCAAAAATGGAACGGATAACTCGCTACAACTAACTTTTAAAGGTATTGATGACAAGCCTTACGCTTTGTTTTATACAGCTACAAAAAGAGCGAAATCCGAGTATCCGATGAAAAAGCTGGTACAAAAAATAAATATCAAAGGAAATTCAGGGCAAATTAAGCTTCCTAATAGTATCACTTCCAATCGCTACCTAGCTATTACATTTTTAGATAGATACGGAAAAGAAAGTACCCCCATAGTAATACAACCACATAAAATAGACCAAAAATGATTCAAAAAAACAAATGGGCTTGGGCTTGGGTACCCTCACTCTACTTTGCCCAAGGGCTACCTTATGCATTAGTGGTTACTGTATCGGTTATTATGTACAAAAGGTTAGGTTTTAGTAATTCGGACTTAGGGCTATATACTAGCTTATTGTATTTACCGTGGGTTATAAAACCGTTGTGGAGTCCGTTTGTTGATTTAAAAAGCACAAAACGGAATTGGTTTTTAAGGATGCAATTACTAGCCTCCGTAGCGCTTTTGGCTATAGGACTTACGCTACCAACAAATATTTTTTTTGTCACCAGTTTAGCCTGTTTTTGGATGGTTGCCTTTGCCTCTGCTACAAATGATATTGCAACCGATGGGTACTACATGATTGGACTTACAGAAGACAAGCAGTCATTTTTTGTTGGCATGAGGTCCGTGTTTTATAAACTAGCAAGTGTAACAGGACAAGGTTTACTCGTAGTACTCGCCGGGTTTTTAGAAAATAAATATGGAGATAATACAAAAGCTTGGTCCTATACCATGCTGTGTGCAGGTTCATTAATGTTACTTATGACCTTATCGAACTTTTTTGTTACACCAAAATTTGAAAGCTCAAAAGCTATTTCATTAGAAAAACCAAAAGGTTTTTTAGAGGTTTTTGTTTCCTTCTTTAAAAAACCGGGTATGGGTATCGCCATAACATTTATTTTATTTTTCAGATTAGGTGAGTCCCAATTAGTGAAAATGGCTTCTCCTTTCCTGCTAGACCCTACCTCAGTTGGTGGGTTGGGATATAGCACATCGGAAGTGGGTACTATTTACGGGACCATTGGGGTTGTCTTTTTAACAATCGGTGGTATACTGGGCGGAATATTAATCTCACGCCAAGGACTGAAAAAATGGATGTTACCCATGCTAATTTCGCTAAACGCTCCCAACGCACTGTATGCGTTATTAGCCCTTACCGGAACAACAGAAATCTGGGCAGTAGTAGGAACCGTTATTGTGGAACAATTTGGCTACGGCTTTGGTATTGCAGGTTTTATGGTATACTTGATATACGTTGCTGAAGGAAATTCTAAAACGTCTCACTATGCACTTGCTACCGGCTTTATGGCGTTAGGGATGATGTTACCAGGTTTAATCAGTGGATACGTTCAGGAATGGCTTGGCTATGACGGTTTCTTTATTTGGGTAGTTATAGCAGCTTTACCAGCATTTGTTATCCTTAGATATATTAAATACCCTGCCGATTTTGGCAAAGCAAAAGAGAAAGATGAGCAAAGTATATAATTACGATGTAATGAAAGAGAGACTTTCAATGAGCGAAAAAGTAGGGCAACTATTTATGCCTGCGGCTTTTATAAACGATAGCGAAGCCGAAATACTCCAATTGGAAAAATTGATTGAAACACATCGCATTGGCAGCCTATGTTTTTTCCACTCCCGTGCAAGTGCGGCTACCAATTATGAAGGTAAGAATAAGGTAGTTTATAACGAAAATAGTTTTGAAACACTACGTAATTTGATTCAACGGTATCAGTCCATTTCTATATATCCATTACTCATAGCCATTGATGCCGAATGGGGGCTGGCAATGCGAATTGAAAATACACCACAATATCCGTATGGGATTACTTTGGGAGCCATACAAGATAACGAAGCGCTTATTTTTGAGGTTGGCGCAAACATTGCAAAAGACTGCAAAGCGGCAGGAATCCACTGGAATTTAGCTCCCGTGGTAGACATAAATAACAATCCAGACAACCCCGTAATCGGTTATCGTTCCTTTGGTGAAAATCGTGAATTGGTAACTCAAAAAGCGATTGCTTTTGTTAAAGGAACTGAAAGTGAAGGTATCCTTACGAGCATCAAACATTTTCCAGGCCATGGAGATACCGCTACGGATTCCCATTTAGGGCTTCCGGTAATAGCTAAAACAAAAAGTGAGCTCCTAGAAAACGAACTGTATCCGTTTCAACAACTTATAAACGAGGGCGTTGATTCGGTTATGGTAGGACATCTTTCGGTTCCAAATCTGACCACAACGGATGACCGACCGTCAAGCATCAATAAAGAAATTATCACAGGAGTACTTAGAAATGAAATGGGTTACAAGGGTGTAGTAATTTCGGATGCGCTAAATATGCATGCAGTTTCTAAACATTATCCTGAAAGAGGAATATTAGAATGGCTTGCCTTTGATGCTGGTAACGATGTACTTTGTTTCGCTGAGCATACTGCTGAGGGTATAGAAAAAATTCTAACTAATGCAACAGAACAAGCTATAGATACTTGTTTCCAACGATTTTGGGAGCTAAAGCAGAAAGCGTTTCAAAACTCAAACACAGATTCAATCTCAAACTCCAAATTGGATGTGGCCAGTTGCTCCGCCTTAAACCGAAAATTAGCAGAAAAAAGTATTACGCTACTACATGGTTTAGAAACTGATATTTCAGAATTCCAACATACCGACTACTGTACCCTAACGATAAAGCGTTTTTCTGAAGTTGATGAAGCACATGACATCCTTCTTGCTTTGGAAACCACAAAGAAAGAGGTAGCAAATGAAGCGCATATTCTTTTACTACTCACCCCTCCGACCGTAAAACCCACTAATAATTATGGATTTCTAGACCAAGAACTAGATTTCATCAATCAGATGATTGCTACAAAAAAAGTAGTACTTTATCATTTTGGAAATCCGTTAGCACTAAGAACTATTCATACGAAAGAGACCTTAGCTACGGTTATCGTTTATCAAGATTTTAAAGAATTTCAAGATGTGGCCACGGAACACTTTTTAGGTAAAGTAGAAGCAGTAGGGAAATTACCGGTAACCCTGTAAATTAAACAAATCCAAACCTATGAAAACTTATAAAATTTTAGGATTGATGTCCGGCACCTCCTTAGACGGTCTGGATTTGGCCTATTGCCATTTTATAGAAGAAAAAGGCGTATGGACTTTTGATATAATTAACACAAAGAGTATTTCCTATGTAAGCAAACAGCAACACGAACTTAAAGATGCAATACAACTAGGTATTGAAGACCTGTTTCAACTACACAACAGTTATGGCACTTGGCTAGGGGAACAAGCACGCGATTTTATAGTAAAAAACCAACTAGAAGTGGACTATATAGCAAGCCATGGTCATACGACACACCATAGACCAGAACTTGGCTTTACGGTACAGATTGGTTCTGGACAGCATTTAGCAAACGCCTCTAAACAGCATGTTATCTGTGATTTTAGAACAAACGATATCGCCCTTGGAGGACAAGGCGCTCCGCTTGTCCCAATTGGAGACCTACTGCTCTTCCAGGAGTATGATTTCTGTTTGAACCTAGGAGGAATTAGCAATGTATCCTTTAACCTAAGAGGAAAACGAATTGCCTATGACATCGGTTTGGCTAATATGATTCTCAATTATGTTACGCGTAAAATTGACCTGGAATACGACAAAGGTGGCGCATTGGCTCGTTCTGGACATATGATTCCGGAAATGCTACAAAAATTGAACGATTTGAAATACTACCTCCTACCCCATCCAAAATCTATTGGGTATGAGTGGTTTTTAGAACAAGTGGCTCCAATAGTGGATAGCACCGAGGCGACTACAGCAGATTTATTATATACATCAATCCATCATATTTGCGAAAAAATTACACAGCAAATACTTCAGAATATAACAAAACCTGGGCAGAAACTACTAGTCACGGGAGGTGGTGTCTTGAATACTTTTTTAATAGACACACTAACGAAAAAACTAGGTTCGGAAATCCGAGTAGTGGTTCCAGAAAAAAAACTAATCGAATTTAAAGAA
>JBLICT010000250.1:0-4264 GCA_047632415.1 Maribacter sp. | reverse complement strand
GGATTGCCAAATCGTTACAAAAATAGGATATAAAGCCTTGCAATCAAATAAACACTACGTACTTTTCCTCTGGATTCTTTTTGTTGGCGCATTTTCTAGCAAAGCTCAAGAGCAAAAAGTTGTACCATTATCTGTAAAAGCGGTACAGGATACCATAGTAGCCCCTCTTTTTCTGGCGCCTTTAGTACAGGATAGTGTTGCCTTAGATTCCGTTGCTACGGATTCCCTAAACAAAAAAAAACCACTATTGCTTGATAAAATCACATATAAAGCAAAGGATTATGTGAAATTAAGTCAAAAAGAAAACAAGATTTATCTGTACAACGAGGCAGAAATATATTATCAAGATACCGAATTAAAAGCTGGGGTCATCACCATGGATTACGTTAAAAATGAAGTCTATGCGGGCCGATTGAAAGATTCATTGGGAAATTACACGCAACTACCCTATTTTAAACAAGGATCCAGTGTTGTTATTCCGGACTCCATTCGTTTTAATTTTGATACCCAAAAAGCGATTATTTGGAATTCCAGAACAGAACAACAGGCCGCCGCGGGAGCCCTGGGAAGCGATTCTATGAAAGTGTATGCAGAAATCACAAAAAAAGAAAACGATTCGGTTTATTTTTTGAGTGAGGCTAAACTAACTACAGCAACTGACACCATAGACCCAGACTATTACATACGTATAAAAAAGGCGAAATTCGTTCCGAAGAAGAAGGTCATAGCAGGGTTCAGTAGTATTTATATCGAAGATGTTCCCACCCCTATTTTTATGCCTTTTGCCTATTTTCCCCTTGCTGTAGGGCGGGCCGCGGGTATATTAATGCCTGCCTTTGGTAATGACCCTAATACAGGTTACTTTTTGCAAGACATGGGTTACTATGTGCCTTTAAGTGATTATGCGGATGTTACTTTTTCCGGGGATTTCTATACCAACGGGAGCTGGGGTATGCGGGCGGCCTCTATTTATACAAAACGCTATAAATATAGGGGAAACATAAATTTTAGATACGAAAACCAAGTACGTAGCCAAAAAGGATTTAGTGATTATAGTTTATCCAAAAATTATAATATCCAGATTTCCCACTCACAGGACACCAAAGCAAGTCCCAACTCCAGGTTTTCTGCTTCGGTCAACCTTGGAAGTAGTGAATTTTATCGAAATTCCTTGCAACAGCGAAATTTACCGAATACCCAGAATAACACCTTATCATCATCCATATCCTATTCCAAAACATTTCCGGCATATCCATCTGTCAATATGAGCTTAACAGCCACTCATTCACAGTTAACCTCACCAACGGCAACAGACGACAACCCAGATAATATTAATATGAGCCTTCCTACACTGCAAACTAGTATGGAACGTATTTTTCCTTTTGCTAAGAGGGACGGTATCAAAAAAGGACTTATACAAAATATAAATTTTCAATATGATTTAAACGCCCAAAACCGACTTACTACGAATGATCAGGATTTTTTGACCAGTAGAATGTTCGACAATGCACGAGTTGGGGCTAGACATCGCATACCCATAAGCACCAACTTTAAAATAGCAAAGTATTTTAGTGTAAGTACAAGCGCAAACTATGAAGATGTTTGGACCTTAGAGACTTTTGACCAACGTTTTGACACAGAAACCAATACGGTGGTACGGGATACTATTAGTGGCTTTGATCGCTTTAACCAATACAACTTTAGCGCAAGTATAGGAACGACACTATACGGAACGTTTGATTTTGGAGAAGACAAAAAAATCCAAGCCATAAGACATGTTATGCGACCCTCTATTAGTTACGGGTTTGCACCTTCTTTTGACCAGTACTATGACGAATATATAGATGGAAATGGCGAGGTTGTGCAATTTACCCGTTTTGAAGGCACCCTAAACGGTGTACCTAGACTAGGACGTTCCAATAGCCTAAGTTTTTCTTTGGCAAATGTCTTGGAAGCCAAAGTAAGGGATAAAGACTCTACTAAATTAGAGGCTAAAAAAGTACCATTACTAAGTAATTTAAATATCTCTAGTGCTTACAACTTAGAATCGGATTCACTAAAGCTTAGTCCGCTGAGCATAAATGGCGGAACCAACATATTGGACAATAAAATGTCTATTAACTTCTCTGCCAATTTAGACCCTTATGCTATTGATAACAATGGATTGCGCATTAATACTTTAAATGTTAACAATGGGGGAAGTCTGTTTAGGCTTACGCGAGCCAATGCCAATATCACCTACTCCATTAGCAGTGAGATGTTTGGAAAAGATAACGATAAAGAAGAGGAGGACGAAGACCCTTTTGACTATGTAGCCCAAAGTGGCGGAAGAACGGACGACCTATTCGGAAGAGCAGATAGTTTTTCTGACAATCCAATGGACAAGAACAAAGATGACAGTGATATTGAAAACCCCAAATACGGCACCAAGATTCCTTGGAATTTTAGATTAGCATATTCCGCAGGATATAATAACAATGCAAGGCAGAACACCTTTGGCAATAATGCGCTTATGTTTTCTGGTGATATTGAACTATCTCCTAGATGGAAAGTTGGGGGATCCTCTGGATACGACTTTCAAAACTCTGGTTTTACCTTAACACAACTGCGTTTTGAACGTAATTTAGGTAGTTTTAATATGCGTTTTAATTGGACCCCATTTGGGCAATATAAAAGATGGTTTTTCTTCATAGGTATAGACGCTTCCATTCTTAGCGACTTAAAATGGGAAAACCGAAGTCAACAGGTAAGAAATTAAATTTTAGAAAAATGAAAAAAATCATCAACACTGATAACGCTCCAGCACCAATAGGTCCTTATAACCAAGCTGTTTTAAGCGGAAACACCTTGTATATATCTGGTCAAATTCCAATGGACCCAAAAACAGGAAGCTTGATAGAAGGGGATATAAAAAAAGAAACAGCGCAGTCTATGGAAAACCTAAAGGCTATCTTAATTGCTGCTGACATGAGTTTTGACCATGTGGTAAAATCTACCATTTTTTTGAAAGACATGCATGAATTCTCAAAAGTAAATGAAGTATACGGAACCTATTTTGACGCTGAAACAGCACCAGCTAGAGAAACTGTAGAAGTAGCAAACCTCCCTAAGTTTGTAAACGTAGAGATATCAATGTTAGCTGTTAAGTAGTCCGTAGTCTAAGATAAAAAATATTAAAAAAAATTACTGGAACCTTTAAAGAACCAACACAGGTCCTTACATATTAGCCTTATGAAACTCAACTAAGCCTTCTATAGGGCGTTGTCTGATGACTCCAACAATAAGGTCATTCCGCTCTAAAACTGTAACCAGCTCATCTCTAAGATAATAAGCAATACTTCCTACAAAATTAACAGGAACTTTAGTTGCTAGCTCAAATTGCATGATGTAGTTATTGATAAATTGCTGAAAACCTTTATCAATAACTCCTTTTGCGTATGGATGTTCTTTATTTTCAACTAGAAAACGAGCAAACGTAGCCAAATAAGTATTTGGATTGGGTTGCTTATATAAATTTTCTTTGATGTGATCTGCTTCTAAATTGTATTCTTTGGCGAACTTTATCCCAAGATCCTGGGGCATTTTATGAAAATAATAATCTCGTATAAGTTTACGTCCAAAAAAATTACCACTACCATCATCCATAGGAATATAACCAAGTGAGGTAACCTTCTGGAACAGCTGATGCCCGTCGTAATAACTGCAGTTAGAACCTGTGCCTAAGATACACACAATACCTTGAGTTCCAATCTTGGTAGTTGCAAAGATGGCTGCATATGTATCTTCTTTTACATCCGCCTTGGCGTTCGGAAAGAACTCCTTAAAAATATCCTTTAAGAATAGCTTCATGCGATTTGTTCCACAACCTGCACCATAGAAATGAAGATGAGTGACAGTCTCCCTGTTCTTAGATAGCTCAAAATTATTCGCCAACCGGTCTTCTATCACTTCTTTTGTAAGTACTTCTGGACTTAGGCCCAAGGTCTGGGTTAAAAAAAGCTGGTTTCCCTTGCTATCCAAAGCAATCCAATCCGATTTTGTAGCTCCACTATCAACAATTAAAATCATATACCTATGTGTTTAAAAAAGAATCCTGAAAATAAGAAAAAATACCCTTATTTTCAGGAAAATTTATGTAAATCTAAAACATTCTACAAACGGCATCAAGGCGTAGCCCAGATAAAGTGTTTTTTACTAGAGACTGTTTACATGTTGTATAAGATCTACCATTTTGTTGGAGAAACCTGCTTCATTATCGTACCAG
>JBLICT010000249.1:0-4353 GCA_047632415.1 Maribacter sp. | reverse complement strand
TTATCATAAGCCTTTTAGTATTAACGCAATTAGGTAGAAGTTTTTTACCTGAATTTAATGAAGGTTCTTTGGTAATTAGTGTCGTTGGTCCACCAGGTATGTCTTTAGAAGAAAGTAACAAAACGGGGAAATTGATTGAACAAATATTATTGGAGTTACCAGAAGTGGACGTTGTAACTAGACGACAAGGTAGAGCAGAACTCGATGAACACGCACAAGGTGTAAATGCTTCAGAAATCGATGTTCCCTTTATTTTGAAAGATAAAACCAAAGAAGAATTTTTTGAAGAAGTCCGTAGTAAATTAAGCATGGCCCCAGGCGTAAATATTACATTAGGGCAACCAATCGCACACCGAATTGACCATATGCTTTCTGGCACACGTGCTAATATTGCCATTAAGATTTTTGGTTCAGATTTACAAGGTCTATTTGAAGTTGGTAAAAGCGTAGAGCAGAACATCAAAGATATTGATGGTTTGGCGGATGTTGCTGTAGACCAACAAATTGAAGTACCACAAATACGCATCAAACCAAAACGTCAAATTCTTTCAGCATATGGAATGACCGTAGGAAATTTAATGGAACAAGTAGATATTGCTTTTGCAGGAGAAGAAGCAGGTGAAATTTTCGAAGGACAACAATATTTTGATCTGGTAGTACGCTACGAAAAACCATTTAGAGATGATATTGAGAATATTAACAATACCTTAATCAGCCTTCCATATGGTGGGCAAACTATATTAGGAGAGTTGGCAACCATTCAATCTGTAAGCAGTCCAAATACAATTAACCGGGAAGATGTACAACGGAAAATAGTGGTAGCTGCCAATGTGCAAGGCAGAGATATACACAGTGCAGTGAATGAAATCAAAAAAGTGATTGCAGATAATGTGAATATGCCAGAAGGTTACCGAGTACAATATGGTGGCCAGTTTGAAAGTGAATCTAAAGCATCGCAATTACTTTTGGTAACTGCTATTATTGCAATAGCTATTATTTTCCTGTTACTGTATTATGAATTTAAAGATGTTAAATTGGCTTTTGTTGTATTAATAAATCTGCCTTTAGCGTTAATAGGTGGTATCTTGATTGTGTATTTCACATCAGGCATAATCAGTATTGCGGCTACTATTGGATTTATTAGCCTTTTCGGAATAGCTACGCGTAACGGTATTTTATTGGTTTCACGTTATGAAGATTTAAGAAAAGAAGGGATGCAAGGGTTCCAGTTAATAAAAACAGGAGCTTTAGACCGTTTAAATCCAATCTTAATGACAGCTTTTACCACAGGTTTGGCATTGATACCATTAGCCTTAAAAGGAGGCGAACCAGGTAGTGAAATACAAAGCCCAATGGCTGTAGTTATTTTGGGTGGTTTATTGTCGGCAACCATATTAAACTTGGTGGTGATACCTTGTGTGTATCAACTAATGATTAAAAAAAGTAATTGATGTATAGTGATTCATTTTCTTTTGAAAACTAAAACTAATTAATAAGTTTAAAGAGGGGCTCAAAAAGCTCCTCTTTTGTTTTTCCGACCTCATAGAATTTTGGTAAAACACGCGATAAAATAAGTGCGACAAAGGAGCAGTTATTTTTCGGCGCGTAGAAGCGATGGCCTTTTATCTATTAGTCTCCTTGAAGTAATGAAACAAATAGGGTAGGGGCTTTAGAACTAATAAGTCCAACACGCCAGCTGGCTTCGTCGCTAAAAATGTACTTTGGGTACATTTTCTTTACGCTCGGCTGTGTTTTTTTTTAAATCAAGGGAAAAAAAGAAAGAACAACGAGGTCTACCTATAATTTAGGGTTTAAAGCGTATCCCAAATTTTAGCTATTTACCATTAAAAAAATTGAAACCCTAAAATATGTATCTTGCATCAATAACCCTTCATTATGCGACTACTACATCTTTTTGCTGTCTTGCTTCTTGGAATAACCTTAAGCGCTCAATCCACTATTAAGGAAATTTTAGATGCGCCTTTTGCATCCGATTTAATCGTTACTAACGATGGCAAAACGATTGCTTGGGTAGATAATACAGCTGGCGAACGCAATATTTTTATCGCAAATGGTAAAGATTTTTCCTCGGTATATCAGTTTACGAACTATGTTGGTGATGAAGGAATAGCGATTGGCAATCTGCAGTTTACGCCCAATGGGAATAGTTTAATTTTCGTACGTGGCAATACAAAAAATCGAAAAGATGAGCCTGCTAACCCGGCCTTGCTTCAGCAAAATACAGAACAAGCTATATTTATTCAACCCTTGGAGGGGGGTAGCAGTATTAGAATAGCGCTAGGCTCCAACCCAAGGCTTTCTCATGATGGATCTACGCTTGCTTTTATTAAGGGTGGTCAAATATTTACGGCATCGCTTTCGGATAGTATACCACAACCTAAACAGTTGTTTAAGACGCGCGGTGGGCAATCCGATATCAAATGGAGCCCCGATGACAGCCATATTTCATTTACAAGTTCGCGAGGAGACCATTCCTATATCGGTGTCTACGATATCACCAAAGAAAAGTTAGCCTTTATGGACCCCTCGGTTGACCGAGATTTTTCTCCGGAATGGAGTCCTGATGGTGAGATGATAGCCTTTATTAGGAGTCCGAATGCGAATGAGGTAGCCCCTTTTGCACCGCGGAAGACAGCGCATCCATGGAGTATTAGGTTGTTGGAAATGGCAAGTACCAAGGCGCGTGAGATATGGAAAGCAGATGATGACATGGGCTCTGCCTACTTTGGACAGTTTCCAAGCGCAGCTATAGAATGGGCAACAAACGATCAACTTATTTTCCCTTGGGAGAAAAAAGGATGGATGCACTTATATGCGCTACAGATACAATCTGGTGAGGTCACTGAGCTTACATCAGGTGAGGGTATTGTTGAAGACTATCGGCTGACCAGGGACAGGAACGCGCTGCTTTTTACCACTAATGTTGGGGATAAGCACAGACGACATATCGGTAAGATAGATTTGGAATCAAAAAAACAAGTCATGCTTACCAGTGGTGAAGGCGTAGAATTCAGTCCGCAAGAGACCAATACGGGTATTGCTTTCCTTAAGACTTCAGCACAGCATATGTCCAGACCGGCAGTGCTTAAAAATGGAAATGTACAACTGATTGGTAAGCGCAGTAAGGTTTTTAACAGTCATAAAATACCAGAGTTGGCAGAAATAAAGGCGACCGACGGAAAATCATTTATGGCTACCATTTTTTATCCAGATAACTACGATGTAACTAAAAAATATCCATCTGTTGTGTTCTTACATGGCGGCAGTCGCAGACAAATGCTACAAGCGTATCACTATAGCGGGTACTATAGTAATGCCTTTGCCTTGCAACAGTATTTTGCCAGCCAGGGCTATCTTGCGATGATGATCAATTATCGTAGTGGCATTGGCTATGGTGTAGCATTCAGAGAGGCAGATAATTATGGCATTACCGGAGCAAGTGAAGTCTATGACCTCATAGGTGCTGGAGAATATCTGGCAGCAAGAAGCGATGTAGACCCAAAACGTATCGCATTATGGGGCGGGAGCTATGGCGGCTATCTGACAGCACACGGTCTAGCTCGGAGAAGTGATCTTTTTGCAGTAGGTGTAGATATCCACGGGGTTCATAATTGGAATACAGAATTACCAACATTCGCTGGGTGGTATGATCAAAACCACTTCCCGGAAATAGCAGCATTGGCATTTCAATCTTCTCCGGAAGCCTACCTCGATGGCTGGAAAAGTCCGGTATTATTAATTCATGGCGATGATGATCGCAATGTGCCTTTTGCAGAATCTGTTGTGCTCTCGGAACAGTTACGAAACCGGGACGTTTATTTTGAACAATTGATATTTCCTGACGAGGTGCATGGATTTTTATTACATGAGAATTGGGTGAGATGCCAAGAAGCAACTTTTGAATTTATCAATAGGCATATCGGGCGACCAAAAAAGTGAAGGTCAGGTAAACTTTTCTATTTTTTGGACTTGGTATTTCCTCGAATACGAGAATTTTAAACAAATCTAAAAGGCTAGCTTTTAAATTCGTGACAAAAGAAATTAGCCAGTGGCTGATTGCTTTTAGTGGCGAGATCCAGCGGCAGCATTGAAATTAATAATGTTGAAACTACCCGCACATTCCATTGTACCTAATTACTAGGTTATAACTCACTTACAGGAGCTATAACGTAACTATGTAAAATAGCGCTGAAATGCGCTATCCGGGTATCTGCTACAACTGTTCTATAATGTCTTGCGTTATGCGGCATAAAAAGGAAAGGTCTAGCAGACCTTTCCTTTTTTGAGCGGGTAGTAGCGCTGGCGTATTTTGCACTTCACTTTCTTTTGCCT
>JBLICT010000248.1:0-4386 GCA_047632415.1 Maribacter sp. | reverse complement strand
TGCCCTTCCATAATATGCTGTACAAGAGAATCGCCAAGCACCAAGGCCTCTACTTCTACCCACCGGTCTCCAAGGTAGGTGTTTGAATTTGAATTGATGCAGTGTGGGGTAAACAAGGTGTCTCCCATAACTACATTAGTACCTGGCGTACAGAGATTAGCCGTGTTACGGGTATTTGTACCATCACCACCCAAGAGCTGAAGCTCTAAGGAAATGGGAAAATCCTGTTGTAGTCCCAATGTTTTTGGGTCTTGACAGTGAAGCATAAGTCCGTTATTCCGGAAAGCCCATCCTGGCCCGTTTTTCATTTGCTCCCCAACAAATCTATATTTGGCTTTTAACTTATAATGCGAGAACTTCTTTTTATAGAATAGGTGTCCAAAATTTCCATTAAATGAATCTGTTTCCGCATAGCGCACGCTTATAAGACTATCGCCATAGACAAATCGATTCTTATAATTCTCACCAAGTTCATAGCCTGCAAATTTTGGGGTCCAGTCTGTGTAGTTAGTACCATCGAACAGGGCTATCCAATCCTCCTTGTCTGGATCAACTGGGGTTTCTACGCAGGACAAACAACACAACAGTACCAAACCAATTGTTATAAAATGAAAATAGCCATAGGTACCAGCGCTTTTTGATATACTCATGAGGTATTTATTTTTTAGAAACAGAAATAGGGAGGCAACCCTCTTTATACGCGCCCTGTTTTAGCCGTCTAAAAATACAACATTGTGAGGAAACCTTTGGGCTCTAAACGGCATCATTCCGTATACATGCTGAGGGACTGCAAAAGTGATAGCTGTTTCCTTATGTTACACCGCTACTTCCTAAAAAGTTTACATATAAAAAAAACCGCCTAAGTATAGGCGGTTTTCATTATATGAAGCTGTTAGAAGTACTACTTAATTTCCACCAATTCCAACTCAAACGTAAGGTCTTCACCTGCCAATGGATGATTGGCATCTACTACGATGTCGTTTTCATTCACTTCAGCAATACGTAGTTGTTTCTCAGAGCCATCTTCATTTGAAGCTACAAGTGCCATATCTACTTCTGGAGTCATGTCTTCTGGTAAATGTTCTTTCGGTACCGTCTGGAAAAGCTCCTTTTGCTTTTCGCCATACGCATCTTTCTTGTCAATAAGAATCGTCTTTCTATCGGTAGGAGCCATATCTATAAGCCCTTTTTCAAAACCGGGAATCAAACTTCCTTCTCCCAATTTCACTTCAAGAGGTTCTCTTTGCAAGGAGCTATCAAATACCTGACCATCACTTAATTTACCAGTATAATGTACTAAAACTACATCACCTTCTTTTACTTTGCTCATGTTGTTGTTTTCTATATTTCACTTTATCGAAAGACAAAGGTATTGATCTTCATACAGAAAAACCAAAATCAAGCAGAAACCTTCTATTTTTAAGCCTTTTTTAACGGAAAACAGCATAAATACTCAATAATTTCGAAATTTAGGTACTATAGCGTTACCAAATGGGAGATAAAATGAAGTAGCTTATTCTTTTTTATCACTTTCAATAGCTACAACAGTGCCCACATATCGAATAGTATTACGTTGATTACTATTGACCGAAACATTGGCAGACCTATTGGGAAACAAGGTTATGTTTATCTGGTGTCGTTCCATTTTGTCGGAAATTTCAAAGGCAATGTCATAGCGCTCTTTGGCTGCGTTATACGTTTGGTTATAGGCACTTGGTATGCCCTTAAATTCAATCCCTGCATTCGACGTGAGTCCACCTCCAAATTGGCGTTCGCCGTAAAATGGTAGATTGCCAGAGACACTATCTCCATATACTTTTATGAAATTAGGAATGCCTATAAGTTGAATAGCCCCCGAGTTACTGCCTGGAGGTAAAATTCCAGAATTGGCAACAGAATTAAAAGCTTGCGTTGTCATAGGATACGCAGTATTTGCTCTAAATTCAAATACCTTTTGTTCTACAAAATTGGTAAATACCGCCAAGGTTTCTGCATTCTGGGGCACCTTATTCGTACTGCCACAACTTAGGAGTAAACCATAGGCAAGTACTATTAAAATTCCTTTTTTCATAATCATTAGCTCATTCTTTAATCCAAGTAGCGTAGTCATAAATTTATTAAGGTTTGCTTTTCTTGTTGTAACCTGCCATCCTTGCGGCTGGGTTGGACTTTAACACCCAGCATGCTTGTATGAATTGATACTGGTCTAAACGGAATTTTCTATACGGTAGTAATACCATACATTCGATAAGATACCCTATGGGTCTATATCATCCTCAAAACCGGTATTGGTGATGAATATTTTTTCAAACGTACCCACATGTATCTCTTTATACAAGTTTCGTAACAAGCGCTGTTTTTTCTTTTCTGAAATCTGCATGGTATCTATATATCGCCGCTCCATTTTAAAAAGGGCACGCTTTCTATTGGCGGTAACATCCATATTGGGCTCAAATTTTAGCACTAAGGGCCCATCTTCCTCAGGTAGCATTCTAAGTATAGAATCCTTCTGCTGCCCTTGGGCAACTGTAGTGCTCAGAAATCCAAGAATGCAAGAGATACAAAATAGAAACTTTTTCATTTTGTTATGTTGCTGTTATACTGCAAAGTACCATTATTTATTTAACAATGTGATGTACCTACTATTTTGCAGCTAAAAAACTAAAGTGTTTACAGGAATACTAACTAAGTTCCGACTTATAGGTCAGTATGGCTTCATCAAGCGCTTTTGCAGTGGATAGCTGATACCGTATCTTGGAAAGTCCTTCTTTTACATTCGATTTTTTATGCTTTATGCTCGATAATACCTCTAAATGTCCCGCTATCAATACGTTTAATTTCTGCACCAGTATAGCCTTTGTCTCGTGTTGGTTGTATGTGTTGGGTTCATAGGTATAGGAATTTATTTTTCGCTGAAGCTGTATTAAATCACAATAGCTTCTATCCATACGGCACATAAAACTGGTAATATCTGTTGGCATCTGCGTTTGTTTTTGCTCATCCATTTTCCGTTTGTTTATAGGTTCCTGAAATCAATAGATAACTGCGGTATATAAAGTAACACGTATTATTTCCGCTAAATCATGATAAATATCATGTTATCAGCAACTAAGTATGGTTTTTGAGAATTAATCCTAAAATTCACGTTAAAAGATGTGTCCCATTTCAGTAGAATTTCATACCTTAAACTAAACAAAATAACCTATGAATATCAATTTTGAATATGATGATGTAAAGGCCAGTAACCGTTTGGAGATTATGGCCGCTGAAAAACTGGATAAGTTATTGGATAAGTTCGATTTTGTTGTCCGGGCAGATGTATTTTTTAAAACCGAGAACACGTCTTCTTCAGATACAGGAATGATTTGTAACATGCGGTTAAGTGCTCCTGGGCCAAGACTTTTTGCAGAGTCCAGCACGGCAAGCTTTGAAGCTTCCATAGCAGCAACGGTTAAAGATTTGGACCGTCAACTACAACGTCGAAAGGCTAAAATGAAATCGTACTAGAACCCTATTTCATTGCTTACAACGTATTTTAATTACGCTATTCGGCTTAGTGTTACCAATGTAACAGTAAGCCGAAATTATATAAAGTAGTTTCTCTAATCCTTGCTTACTCCCTTGAACCATGAACTATTTTTTTCTGTGCTGCTTCTTTATCGCTGTTCCTTGCGGACTTCATGCCCAAGGTACGGGAATACAAGAAGGTACTGTAGCGTTTTCTTTTGTTAAAAAAAACGTATCGGGCACGCTTTCGGATTTTAGTTCTACTTCCGTTATCGACTGGGATAATTTGGAAAATTCAGTCATTGAAGGCCAAGTAGCATCAGAAACCATACGAACGGGTAATTTTCTGCGAGATTTTTCTCTTAGGAGGTCTTCTTATTTTGATGTGGAGAACTACCCATTAATTACTTTTAAGAGTACCAAAATTGAGACTGATGGGGAAAACATTACCGTAAACGGGCTACTCACCCTCAAAGGTATTTCCAAACCGATAACAATACTATTCCAAAAAGAGGGCGACACCCTTACCGGCTCCACTAGCCTATTTACGAGTGATTTTGATATCACCATTCTTAAAAAAGGTAGGGAGTCTAATAAGGTTACCGTTTCGTTTGTGCTGAACTTAGAATAAGGTTTTAAATAGTTGGCCATGCTTTCCCTTTATGTACATCGAGGTATCCTATTTTATCTTCGTATTGCTGTTACTTCCGACTTATCGATTCAAATAGTCCACAGCAATTGTTTTCTTTTAAATTCATAATCTTTGTTTTTGTAGTATCCAATTTTAAAAATGATGTTTAACTTCGCATTTTTAATTACGGTTCTATGTGGGTTTGGATTATTTTTATCGCTTGTGTCATTATCTTTCTAGCATTAGAC
>JBLICT010000247.1:0-4399 GCA_047632415.1 Maribacter sp. | reverse complement strand
TGGCGGAAGACATTGCACCAAACAGAATAGAAAAAGCTAAGAGATTGGTGTCGGAAATTATTAACCAATTGGCAAGCGATCGTATCGGTATCATTGCCTATGCAGGAAAAGCATTTCCGCAACTGCCCATTACCACGGATTATGGCGCGGCAAAAATGTTTTTGCAGAGTATGAATACCGATATGTTGAGCTCTCAAGGTACTGCAATAAACGAGGCCATAGAATTGGCAACAACCTTTTACGATGATGATGAACAGACCAACAGAGTCCTTTTTATAATTTCTGACGGGGAAGACCACTCCGAAGGCACCACGTTGAACTCCGTTGAAGACGCTGTAGAGGAAGGCATTCGAATTTATACAATCGGTGTTGGAAAATCCAAAGGAGCTCCGATTCCCCTAAAGCGAAACGGTATTCTAGAAAGTTTAAAGAAAGATTCGCAAGGCGAAGTAGTCATTACCAAATTAAACGAAGAAATACTAGTTGACATCTCAGATGAAGGTAATGGGAGATATATTGATGGCTCCAATACAGAAGAGGCTGTAGAAATCATAAAAGAAGAGCTGCTTCAAATGGATAAGAAAGAATTTGAGGCCAAGCAATTTGCTGAATATAAAGATCAATTTCAATGGTTTCTAGGTGCAGGGCTTTTGCTGCTATTTCTAGAGATTTTTGTTTTAGATCGAAAAACAAAATGGTTGAAAAAATTGAATTTATTCAACGAAAAACAGATAGATTAAGATGAAAAAACTCATGGTCGTATTGTTGGTGTTTTTTGTGTCGACACTGTCTTTTGCACAAGAGGAAAATCGAAAGGCAAAAGAAAAAAGTCTTAGAAACTCAAAAAATTACACCTGGGAAGCAAATAAAAAACTATCAGAAGATAATTTTATCGCTGCCGAAGCTGATTATAGAGTAGCTATTTCCAAAAGTCCAGAAAATGCTGCAGCCCCTTTTAACCTTGGTAATGCTTACTATAACAATGAAACCTATAGTGAAGCCTTTGGTAGGTTCAAAGAAGCTGGCGAAAGCGCTACAGCCAAAACAGAAAAGCACAATGCCTACCATAATATGGGTAATGTTTTTATGAAGCGTAAGGACTATGCCAAAGCGGTGGAAGCCTATAAAGAAGGTTTACGAAACGACCCTGCCGACGAGGAAACCCGATACAATTTGGCCCTAGCCAAAGAACTCTTGAAAAAAGACGAAGAAAACAAAGACAAAAATCAAGATAACAAAGACGAACAGGATAAGGAGGATAAAAAAGATCAGGATAAAGAGGGAGACAACGAAGAAGAAAAGGACCAAGACAAGAAAGACGAGGGCGATAAAGGGGATGAAGGAGATCAAGACGATAAGGGCGACAAAAAGGAAGATGAAAATAAGGAGGGTGATGGCGATGACAAAAAAGAACAAAATAAAAAACCCGAACAAGGAGATAACCAAAAAGATCAACCTCAGCCCAAACCCAACCAACTCTCCAAACAACAAGTAGAAAACCTGTTACGGGCGATGCAAAACGCAGAAAAGAAAGTGCAGGAAAAAATTGACGCAAAGAAAGTGCAAGGGGCAAAAGTAAAAACAGAAAAGGACTGGTAGCATAAAGATGGATTTTAAAAAAGGTATCATATTCGTAAGCATATTTCTGTTTGGCTTCATCTTAAAAGCACAGGAGGCTGGCGTTACGTTTGAAATGAAGTTGAGCAAGCCCAAACTAGGGCTTAACGAACGCTTGCGCGTGGATTTTACCATGAACAAGGACGGAGATAATTTTAATCCGCCCGACTTTGCTGGTTTTAAAGTGCTCATGGGACCATCTCAATCCATAAGCTCTTCATGGGTAAACGGTGTGCGTAGTTATTCAAAATCCTACTCCTATACCTTGGCTCCAACGGCCAAGGGAAAACTAAGGATCAATCAAGCAACTATCATAATCGGCGGAAAAACCTATAAATCGCTACCTGAGGATATTGAGATTACCGCTGCCGTAGATAAGCCTAGCGACCAGATGACCGCAGACGATATCGCGGATGAAAATCTTCATTTAGTAGCCGAAGTTTCTAAGAGTAACCCCTACATAAACGAAGCGATTACCGTAGTCTATAAATTGTATGTGAGCCCGTCTATCAGCGTATCCAACTATCAACCTTTAGACAATCCGAAATATAATAATTTTTGGAGCCAAGACATTAAAGTTACTAGCCTAAATGCCAAAAACGGAACTTTTAAAGGAAAACCCTATCGCTATGTGATATTAAAGAGGGTAGTTTTGTATCCTCAGAAATCAGGCAAGCTAGAAATAGAACCACTTTCGTTAGATGTTACCGTAGATGTCCCAACAAATAAACGTGATTTTTTTGGTGGGAGAGTTTATGCCCAAACCAATAAAACAGTTTCTGCCGGTAACAGAACCATCAATGTAAAAGCACTACCGTTAGAAAATCAGCCAGCGGATTTTAACGGTGCCGTGGGCGATTTTGATTTTTCGGTCACTACGAGCAAGCCGAGTCTAAACGCTTCGGAATCCTTGCAAGCAGTAGTTGAAGTAACAGGAAAAGGAAACTTAAAACTATTTAAACTACCTGAACTGGACCTTCCCAGTTCCTTAGAGGTATATGAACCAGAATTTACAGAAGGGGTACGTACCACACTAGGTGGTATGCAAGGAAAAATAAACAACAGCTATACTATTGTTCCTTCATTTAGAGGTAAATATCCATTACCATCTATACCTTTTAGTTTCTTTAACCCCAAAACCGAGACCTATACTACCTTAAAATCAAGTGAAATTATCATAAACGTTTTGGAAGGGCCTAACAGTGCTGCAAGTACTGACCTTAATACGTCTAGCACAAACAAACAGAGCGTAATTGCAGCTAATAGTCAGTTTAACTTTATAAAGCTAAACGCGAATCTTAGTCCCGTTAGCAGTGCGTATTTCTTTGGATCCAATCTATTTTATTCACTGATATTGCTACCCTTACTATTTATTCCTATCGCGATTTTGTTTCGTAAAAAACGAGAAGAAATTGCAAGTGATGTCATGGGAAACAAAGTAAAAAAAGCCAACAGGTTGGCCAAACGCTACTTATCAAAAGCAAAGAAAGAATTAGGGAACAAGGAGTCTTTTTATGTAGCATTGGAAAAAGCACTGCATAATTATCTAAAAGCTAAATTAAAAATCGAGACCTCAGAGTTCAGTAAGGACAAGATATCTGAACTACTACTACAAAAAAATGTGGATGAAGCTACAATAAACGGCTTTGTAGCATTACTAAAAAACTGCGAAGCAGCAAGATATAGCCCATTCTCCAATGTACAGATGCAGCAAGACTACGAAAAAGCAAGTGAAGTAATATCGCTAATAGATAAGCAAGTATAATATCGTGAAAAATAACATCATCATATATCTTTTATTTTTTGGCCTTATAGGCACCGCGCAGAACACGCCTGTTTTTGATCAAGCTACTGCTTCTTATAACGATGGAGCGTATGAAACAGCCATTGAACTATATAAAACTATTTTGGATAGTGGTGAACATTCGGCTGAGCTGTATTATAACCTTGGCAATTCCTATTACAAATTAAACGACATTCCTAATAGTATCTATTTCTATGAAAAAGCACTGATACTAGCACCCAATGATGCTGAAATACTAAATAATTTGGGCTACGCACAGCAAATGACCTTAGACGCGATAGACACACTACCAGAAACCGGTTTGGCACGATTCTACAAAGAAATAACCAATACACTCCACTTTGACCAGTGGGCCTATTTGGCTGTTGCTTTCATGTTCCTGTTTGTATTGCTGTATATTTTATTCTATTATTCTAGGTATTCTTCAAGAAAAAGGTGGGCATTTATTGGAAGTATTACCTGCTTATTTATTTCGCTAATCACCATTGCATTCGCCTACATAGGTCAAAGTGATGCCAATGCGACCCAACCTGCAATTATCTTCACAGACGAAGTTGGCATACAGGCAGAGCCCAACACCACCAGTAACGAGGTTTTTGTCCTTCATGCTGGCACCAAGGTCAACGTATTAGAGGAGTTAAACGACTGGAATAAAATAAGGCTAACCGATGGAAAAACTGGTTGGGTAGCTTTTAAGCATCTAAAGTTGTTAAAGGATTTTTAGTTAATTTTAACATATTCCAATAGTATTACTTTTATATTTACTTCTTTAGTATGAGAGTGTTATTACGAAACTTTTTATCGTTGTATATTTTTCATCTTGTTTACTTGTATTATTCCTCCTACGTGCATTTTATTATTGGACAAACAATTAATACACAGGTGTGCTTTTTAGCCCAAGGAAGAAAGTTAAAGAGAACTAGCAGTGTACTATTTCAAGTGTAACCTTATTGTTGCTTTTAACAATGAAACAAAAGT
>JBLICT010000246.1:0-4418 GCA_047632415.1 Maribacter sp. | reverse complement strand
CCATAAGTGGCCAAGGTTATTAGCCCTTGGGCAGCACTTTTCACTTTTTCACCAGCTTTACTATCGGTATAAATTTGTCCAGATACAAAGAAGAAATCATAACAAACCCCGTGGAGTAAAATACCCATAATTATCATAAAGAATAACTCACCTGTGTTTCCATAGGCAAAGAGTAAATACCGCACAGCCCAGGCTAGCATTCCTACCAAAATGGTCTTTTTGAAACCAAATTTCTTAAAGAAAAAAGGAAGCAGCAGCATAAACAAAACTTCAGAAATTTGACCTGTTCCGGCCCAAGCGGTAGAATTTTCAACACTACTTTCAGTTAAGAAAGGACTTAAGTTTTGATAGTAGAATGCGAGAGGAATACAGATCAGCACTGAAGAAATAAAGAAGACCAAAAAGTTTCGATCTTTCAACAATTTCAAAGCATCTAGACCTAGAATTTCAGAAATACTTGGCTTTTCGTTTTTGTTTGCGCTAGGGGGAGTTTTAGGTAGTGTAAAGCTAAAAAGACCTAATAATACTGAAGCAATTGCAGTCATAAAAAAGGTATTCGCCAGCATTCCATCTGAAATATTCGCCATGGAATCCCATTTAAACAAAAGACTTATAAACCAACCTGCTACTATCCATCCTGCTGTTCCCCAAACGCGAATAAATGGAAATTGCTTCGCAGGATCTGTAAGCTGATTGAAGGCGATTGAATTTACCAGTGCTAGCGTGGGCATATATGCTATCATATAACCTAAAATATAAGGGTAAAAGGTGTTGAATTCTGTTGCTTGAGACATTTGATACATTAAAACCGCACCGATTAAATGTAATACAGCGAGAATTTTTTCAGCATTGAAGTATCGGTCTGCAATTAGGCCAATTATAAATGGGGCGACAATTGCTCCCCAAGATTGTGTCGTAAATGCCATCCCAGTTTCTGCACCAGTAGCCGAAAGATTATTACCTAAAAATGTTCCTAAAGTTACAAACCAACCTCCCCAAATAAAGAATTCAAGGAACATCATAAACGATAATCTAAAATATATTGATTTTTTCATATTGTACGGCTTACTTAGCTTGTGCTGCTGCTTTTAAAATTAAGGCTCTTGTTGCGGCTATTCCTTCTGTTGGGTCTTCAACGTCACCTTCGAATTCGGTTCCTATATAACCTTCAAATCCAGAATCCTTTACAATTTGCATCATTTTATAATAATCGACGGTGGTTTCATTTCCCTCGGTATCAAAGGCATACGATTTTGCAGAAACACCTTTTGCGAATGGCATTAACTCGGCAACACCTTTGTATTTATCATATTCTTCTACACAGGGAGCATTCCATCTAGCGCCGCCTTCTTTTTTCAAACAGAAATTACCAAAATCTGGTAAGGTTCCAACATTAGACATTGCAGTCTCTTTCATAACTCTGGCTAAAAGAGCGGCATCGCTAGATAAGCCGCCATGATTTTCTACAATAATATTTACATTCTTTGGAGCAGCGTATGTTGCCAATGCTTTTAAAGATTTTATTGAGTTATTGGCCCATGCCTCTGGGTCTTCTTCACCAAATAAGTTTATTCTGATAGAATGACAGCCTAAAAACTGAGCGGCATCTATCCATTTTTTGTGATTGTCAATTGCTATTTGAGTAACTTTTTCATCTGAAAAAGAAAGATCTCCTTCTCCGTCAATCATAATTAAAAGATTTTCAAGTCCTAATGAATCACTTCGCTTCTTTAGCTCGTCTAATATACTTTGAAGACCTGCGTCTTTCATACTAAAATTAACGTTTTCACCCGTATATAACTGACTTACGTATTCTAGCCCTTCAAAGCCCATTGATTTAGCGGTTGAAGCAAAGTCCATCGGATCTGCTTGTCCAGAAAAAATTAGCTTATTTAATGACCATTGAGCCAATGAAAGCTTATAGGTAGGATTCGGTTTTGCATCGCTTATGGTTTCCGACATTTTTTCTGTAATTTTAGCTTCCTTCTCAGATGCGTTTTTACAAGAAAAAATCAAGACACATAAGATTAGTAGTGCGGTTAGTTTTGTCATTTTAAAAGATTTGATTAGTCTATTGTTTAGGTAATGATTTTGGTAAATTATGTTCTAAGTTAGGCTTTTTTTAAATTTAAAAGAAAGGTATAATATAATCAATAGTCATATTCTTAACCGAAAACGATTTCGGTTTCCGTTTTTTTGATTTTTAAGATTGATTTTTTTTAATAGCGAAAAATAGCTGATATTTAGGCATAATAAATATTTGCGAAGCAGAAATAATGATTTACTTAATTTTTAACATAATATGACTAACATGAATAAGCCAAACACCTCAGATCTTTACGATGCAATCGTAGTTGGATCGGGAATTAGCGGCGGATGGGCGGCGAAGGAACTTTGTGAAAACGGGATGAAGACGCTCGTTTTAGAAAGAGGCCGAATGATCGAACATATAAAGGATTACCATACTATGAATATGGATCCTTGGGATTTTGAATTTAAAGGCGAATTACCAAGAGAAGAGGAGGCAAAACAACTAAAACAATCTCGGTCTGGTTACACGACAGATGATGCTCACAGACATTTTTTTGTAAATGATTTGGAACATCCGTATAATGAGACCAAGCGTTTCGATTGGTTGCGTGGATACCATGTAGGTGGTCGTTCTCTTGTTTGGGGTCGTCATAGTTATCGATGGAGTGATTTCGACTTTGAAGCGAATAAAAAAGATGGTAACGCTGTCGATTGGCCAGTTCGCTATAAGGATATAGAGCCTTGGTACGAGAAAGTAGAAACGTTTATTGGCATAAGTGGTGAGGCTTTAGGGCTTCCTCAGTTGCCAGACAGTAAGTTTTGTCCCCCAATGGAATTGAATTGTGTGGAAAACGACCTAAGAGAAAATATTGCCAAGAATTATGACGATGGTCGCGTTTTAACAGTTGGTCGAATTGCTCACATAACAGGTACGGAGACTTTTGAGGGGCGTAGTGCTTGCCAATTTAGGAATCGTTGTATGAGAGGATGTCCATTTGGAGGGTATTTTAGTAGCAATTCTTCTACTTTACCAGCAGCTGAAAGAACTGGTAATCTAACGATTCGCCCTTTTTCTGTTGTTAGTAAGGTCATCTATGATGAAACTACTGGAAAAGCAAGTGGTGTTGAGGTAATTGATGCCGAAACTAATGAAAAGATGGTTTTCAATTCAAAGGTTGTCTTTTTATGTGCCTCAGCTATTGCCTCAGCTAGTATTTTACTTCAGTCTAAAAGTGAGCGTTTTCCAAATGGCTTAGGAAACGATTCTGGCGAAGTAGGACACAATATTATGGATCATCACTTTAAAGCTGGTGCTTACGCGACAGTAAACGATTTTGAAGACAAATATTACAAAGGACGTCGTCCCGGAGGAATTTACCTTCCAAGGTTTAGAAATTTGGGCGGTGATACAGATCAGAAGAGTTTTCTTCGAGGATACGGCTATCAAGGAGGTGCCACTAGAAGTAATTACAACGAAATGGTTGCCGAATTGGCTTATGGTGAAAACCTAAAGCAAGGCGTTGCGAAACCAGGTAAATGGCGAGTACTGCTGTTAGGTTTTGGTGAGTGTTTGCCCTATCACGAAAATAAAATGACAATGGATTATGAAAGGTTGGATAAATGGGGACTGCCTACGGTGACGTTTGATGCCGAATGGAAGGAGAATGAATATGAAATGCGAAAAGATATGGTATCCGAGGCAGTTGACATGCTTACGAAATCGGGGTACGATGATATAGAACCTTGGGATGACCCGGGAGCTCCTGGATTAGGGATCCATGAGATGGGTACGGCGCGCATGGGAAGGGATCCAAAGACTTCGGTTTGTAATGAGAATAATCAAATACATGCTGTACCAAATGTTTACTTGACAGACGGGGCATTTATGACTTCAGCTAGTTGTGTAAACCCATCTTTAACATATATGGCCTTTAGTGCCCGCGCTGCGAATCACGCCGCAGAACAAATTAAAAAAGAAGCGTAATGGATAGAAGACAAGCAATCAAGAATTTAGGTTTAGGAGCTGGATTTTTAGTAGTTACACCAACTATTATGAGTCTGCTTCAAAGTTGTACGAGTGAAGCAGAATTTACTCCATTATTCATTTCTAAAGGCGAAGGACATGCCTTGCGGCGGATAGTAGATTTAATAATCCCAAG
Organism: Maribacter sp.; assembly: GCA_047632415.1. Classification (GTDB taxonomy): domain Bacteria; phylum Bacteroidota; class Bacteroidia; order Flavobacteriales; family Flavobacteriaceae; genus Maribacter. Next base: position 228 of record JBLICT010000246.1, on the reverse strand, counting down.
TGATGATGTAATTCCTGGTGCCGTTGATGTAGGAGTTCATAGTTTTATAGATAGCTATTGGAATAGTGTTATCCCTGAAGAGCAGCAAGGACAGGTTAAAGTCGGTTTTAATTTATTAGCTGAAAAATTCCGAAGTACATTTAATAAAGAACTAGAAGATGGGAAAGCTGAAGATTATGATCAATTGCTCACAACATATTTAAAAACGACTAAGGAGCAACAAAAGGC
>JBLICT010000245.1:0-4421 GCA_047632415.1 Maribacter sp. | reverse complement strand
CTAATTTATCATACAAACGGTAGTGTTTTCCGCCCTTAAAGAGGTCGATATCAAAATCTGTAAACAAAGAATGCACGATAACTTTGGACATAGGTATCTTATATTTTTTTAGTAAATCTAGTCAACTTTGCAATAACTTAGGGAATATAGCTGTTTTACTTGGTGTGTACCAAACCAACTCTAATTAATTTGGATAAAATTAAAAGATGGAACGCTTTTTGGAAACACATAAAACAAGTACTAGTAAGAAACCAAAAAAATAAACATATTATGAGAAAATTCAGTTTAGTATTCGGCAGTTTAATCGCGTTATTCTTTATGGCTTGTACGGGCCCACAAGGACCTCCAGGTTTTGATGGTTTTGATGGTCTAGACGGTTTTGATGGTCGTGATGGTGCAGATGGTGTTGACGGTGTAAATATTTTAGGCCAAGTTATTGATATTGAAGGCTCTTTTACCCCCGAAAACGATTACGCCATCTTATATGAATTCCCACAAACAGTTGAAGTTTTCGATACCGATATCGTTCTTGTGTATCTTTTGTGGGACCAGACAGAAGATTCCAATGGAGAAGCCGTAGATATTTGGAGGCTGATGCCACAAACACGAATACTTAATCAAGGATTGTTACAGTACAATTACGATTATACGTTTTTCGACGTAAGTTTATTTATGGAATTTAATTTTAATGCAGCCGAATTATTGCCCAGTGATACGGATAATCAAGTTTTTAGGATAGCGGTATTGCCCGCTGACTTGACTCAAGGAAAACTGGATACCTCAAATATTTACTCGGTTATGGGAAGGCTAGGTATTACTGAAGATAAAATTGAGAAATTTCAAATAGATTAATATATTACACAAGCTTTTTAACAATACGCCCCATCAAAAAATGATGGGGCGTATTTCTTGATAGCACTCTTAATCTTTAAGAAAACAGTAACAGGATTTTTATGTTAAGTGCTGTATCTTTGAAAGGATTGAAAAGAAAAAAGACTAACATTAAAAAGCTATGAAATATTCTCTATTAATTACCCTAATTATTTTAGCCACGAGCTGTAAAGGAATCTCCCAAGAAAAAGAAACAGCTAACACACAAACCGAAGTAAAAAAAGAGTTTCCGATTACTAAAACGGAGGCGGAATGGAAAAAGCAACTCACAGATGCGGAATTCTACGTGCTTAGAAAAGCTGCTACTGAAAATCCTTTTACTAGCGAATTGTTAGCTATTAAAAAAGAAGGCACTTATGTATGTGCAGGTTGCGACACCCCTGTTTTCAAAAGTGAACATAAATTCGATTCTGGTACAGGTTGGCCTAGTTTTGATAGGGAAATTGAAGGTAATGTGACCTATGACGTAGATTATAAGATAGGCTATAAAAGAACCGAGGAACATTGTGCGACTTGCGGCGGTCACCTAGGCCATGTATTTGAAGACGGTCCTTCGGAAACCACAGGAGAGCGGCATTGTATTAATGGGGTAGCATTAAAGTTTATTCCTAGCAAATAAAAAAAATAGCATAGTATGTATCCATGGGAAAGTTTCATAGGCAGTGCGCGCTTTGAATTTGAGCGGTACAAAGCCATGGGTGACAAAACCCTATATCAGTTATCCGAAGAAGATATTCAATGGACCTTAAACGAATCTGATAATTCAATTGCGCTTATCGTAAAACATTTGGTTGGCAATATGCACAGCAGATGGACTAATTTTTTAACTGAAGATGGAGAAAAAGAATGGCGTAACCGAGAAAACGAATTTACACAGCCGCATAAGAGCAAAGCAGAACTAATAGCTTACTGGAACACGGGATGGGACTGTTTATTTGCTGCTTTACATCAAATAAATAGTTCTAATTTCGATACCATAATCAAAATACGAAACGAAGAACATACGATTATTGAAGCAGTGAACCGCCAGTTGGCACACTATGCAAGTCACGTGGGGCAACTAGTGCTGATAGGTAAAATGCGCAAGGGAACGGAGTGGGTTTCACTTTCTATCCCTAAAGGGTTTAATCGAAGAAAATTCAAGCCTAGCAGTTCACAATAAAAATCACATTACTTTCCTTTTAAATTTAACCTAGATTGTTGTCCTTCAAACTTGGTTTTGTATTTTTGCAGCGCTCCCAAAAGGACTTGGGTTTTAACATTAAAAAATTAAAAATATGAGCACTTTCGACGTTATTGTTTTGGGTAGTGGGCCAGGAGGTTATGTTACTGCCATTAGAGCATCGCAACTAGGACTAAAAACCGCCATCATAGAGAAGGAAAGCCTTGGCGGCGTTTGTTTGAACTGGGGGTGTATCCCTACCAAAGCTTTAATAAAATCTGCGCAAGTGTTTGAATACCTAAAGCATGCAGCAGATTATGGACTAAAAGCTGAAGGCGTAGATAAAGATTTTGATGCTGTAGTAAAAAGAAGTCGTAACGTTGCCGGAGGAATGAGTAAGGGTGTGCAGTTCTTAATGAAGAAAAACAAGATTGAAGTTCTTAACGGATTCGGCACATTAAAACCCGGGAAGAAGGTATCCGTAAAGGCTGAAGACGGTACCGAAACCGAATATAGCGGGAACCATATCATCATCGCCACTGGAGCTCGAAGCAGAGAACTGCCTAGCTTACCACAAGACGGTGAAAAAATTATTGGATACAGAGCTGCAATGACACTTAAAGAACAACCTAAAAAATTAATTGTTGTAGGTAGCGGTGCCATCGGTGTTGAATTCGCCTATTTTTATAATGCTATGGGTACGGATGTTACCGTAGTAGAATATCTGCCGAATATCGTACCCGTGGAAGACGAGGACATCTCGAAACAATTGGAGCGTAGCTTTAAAAAAGCCGGTGTAAAAATAATGACCTCTGCCGAAGTTACTGGAGTAGACACCTCCGGAGATGGTGTTAAAGTTACCGTGCAAACTACCAAAGGAGAGGAAGTATTGGAAGCGGATATTGTGCTTTCAGCAGTTGGAATTAAAACAAATATTGAAAATATAGGACTAGAAGATGTTGGTATTGCCACCGACAGGGACAAGATTTTGGTCAATGACTTTTATCAGACCAATATTCCAGGGTATTATGCCATTGGAGATGTAACGCCAGGGCAAGCCTTGGCGCACGTGGCCTCTGCCGAAGGCATTTTATGTGTTGAAAAAATAGCAGGAATACATACAGAAGCCTTGGATTATGGAAACATACCTGGATGTACGTATTGCAGTCCTGAAATTGCATCTGTAGGACTTACGGAAAAACAGGCCAGAGAACAAGGTTTGGATATTAAAGTGGGTAAATTTCCGTTTTCGGCAAGTGGAAAAGCACAAGCCTCAGGAACATCTGATGGCTTTGTAAAGGTAATCTTCGATGCAAAATATGGTGAGTGGCTAGGATGCCATATGATAGGTGCAGGAGTTACAGATATGATAGCTGAAGCAGTTCTAGCCCGTAAATTGGAAACTACAGGCCATGAAGTATTAAAGACTGTGCATCCGCACCCCACTATGAGTGAGGCTGTAATGGAAGCCGTGGCAGATGCTTATGATGAAGTAATTCATCTGTAATAAACAGTTAAAACCTTTTCCTTTAAGGTTGACTATACTTAAAGCACTTTCCAAAGACTAATAATTACCATACGTTTTTGGAAAGCGCTTCACAACCAACCTCATTAGAAGATAAAACCGATACTATACCAGTACCAGTAGTTTACAATTTTAAATAAAGGAGTATGTTAAAATTATTTAGAGTAACTGCAATTTTAGAAGGAATCTCTTATTTAGCTTTGTTTGGAATTACCATGCCCTTGAAATATTGGGCGGAAATTCCAGGCCCAAATATAATCGTCGGTTATGCCCATGGTGCACTTTTTATTACCTTTATAGCCTTAGCACTGCTCGTTTGTATCAATAGGAAATGGGGAATCAAACGGTTTATTATTTTCGGAATCGCTTCCTTGTTGCCATTTGCCACTTTTTATGTGGAACAGAAGTATCTGAAGCCTGTTGAAGCTTAGCTTCTAAAAGTACTATTCTGCCATTATTGCAAGCTATAGAAAGCTTTGTATAGCCAAATCATAACTTTGCAGGCCAAAACCCAATATTACTCCCTTAGCACCTGAAGAGATGTAGGAAATATGTCTAAATTCCTCCCGTTTGTGTGTATTGGAAATATGCACTTCTACCACTGGGGTCTCAATTGCCTTAACAGCATCCCCTATACCAATAGAGGTATGCGTGTATGCCGCAGCGTTTAGAATAATACCATCGTAGTTAAAACCTACTTCTTGCAACTTAGTTATTAAATCTCCTTCTATATTGGATTGAAAATACTCTAGTTGAACATCCTTAAACCTAAATTGAAGGGTTGAAAAATAGTCTTCAAAAGTTTGTTTACCATACACTTCTGGCTCTCGTTTTCCTAAAAGA
>JBLICT010000244.1:0-4452 GCA_047632415.1 Maribacter sp. | reverse complement strand
AGCGCAAACGGGGCCTGCCCGAAGAGGTGATTTACAAACTTTACATACGCACCTAAGCCAGTTGAAATCAAAAAAACATAGAGAAATATACACCCTTTTAAGCAATAGCATTAAAGCTTCTTATCTGATTAAAAACGATAAGTCGTAAATACTATTTTCAAACTTTTAAAGACTAAATAAATTCAAATAATGGATAAGAGTTACAAAAAATTTCTAAAGGATATAACAACATTCGTTTTTGATGTAGATGGTGTTTTTACAGACGGTAGTGTCCTGGTAGACAACGCTGGGGAACTATTACGAACAATGAATGTAAAGGACGGATATGCATTAAAAACTGCCCTTACCAAGGGATATAAAGTTTGTATTATAACAGGGGGAACCAACGAGGGCGTGCGAAAGCGATTAATGGGTTTAGGTGTTACCGACATCTATATGGGTTCTCATCTTAAGATTGAAACATTGAACGATTACCTAGATATCCATAAAATCGATTTGAAGAATATCTTATACATGGGAGATGATATTCCAGATATTCCTCCAATGCAAGTGGTAGGTTTGGCTACCTGTCCGCAAGACGCCGTACCTGAAGTGAAAGCCGTAAGTACTTACATTTCCCATAAGGGTGGAGGCACAGGTTGCGTACGGGATGTTATTGAGCAAGTGCTTAAAGTACGAGGAGACTGGATGCATCATTTTAGTGCTACAAACGATTGATGATGCTAAAGAATATACTTACCGAGCATACTATTATTTTAGCTTCTGGCTCCCCTAGGAGGAAAAAGTTCTTTGAGGAAATGGAGCTGAATTTTGAAATTAGGCTAAAACCTATTGATGAAGTGTATCCTGTTACTTTGAAAGGTGCCGGAATTTCCAACTATCTAGCCGAGTTAAAAGCGACGCCGTTTAAAGAAGATTTACAACCAAAGGACATTTTAATCACATCGGATACGGTAGTTTGGCACAATAACCGTTCGCTGGCAAAGGCAGAATCGACTCAAGAAGCACATCAAATGTTACAAAGCCTTTCTGGCGATTGGCACGAGGTTATTACATCGGTCTGTTTTACTACAACAGAAACGCAATTTACTAAGCATAAGATTACCCAAGTAAAATTTAAGGAATTGAGTGATTCGGAAATAGAACATTACGTTATCAAATACAAACCGTTTGATAAAGCTGGTGCCTATGGAATCCAAGAATGGATAGGACTTATAGGTATTGAGGATATCAAGGGATCGTACACCAATGTCGTTGGCCTACCTACACAATTGGTCTATGAAACGTTAATGCGTATGGCAAATTCTTAGATTTTACCTAATTTTAAGAAAAAAGTACACACTATGTTTAAAAAATGGTTGACACTTAAACCTTCGATAGTCATATTGGCTATTGTAGCTCCGCTATTTACTTCCTGTAATGAAAAATTGGAAACAAATAATAAAAAACTGACCCCACTAAGCGAGACAGAAACAAAAAAGCCAAAAAAAAGTCTATCCAAGGAGTTTAAGGAGTATTGGTACGTAGGTAACGCAGAAATAACCTCATATACCCTGGAGCAAGCTAGATACGGGGAAATCAGGGAAGGGAAAGCCGTGAAAATATTTGTTACTGAACCTTTTTTAAAAACCAAACAGGTAAAGGCAGATGGTAGCAATCCGGATAATATTCCAGTATTAAAGTTAAACACCACAAAAAACTATCTCACCGGTATTTACCCCTACTCTATTATGACCAGTAGTTTTTATCCTGTGCATGATAACACACATGCTATTAAAGTTGCATTTTCCTCGCAGGAATGGTGTGGTCAGGTATATGCACAACTTAACAACAGAAAAGAATTTCAAATTAGCTCACATTCCTACTTTGAAACCGAAGCAGATGAGGATATTGTTTTGGATAAATCAAACTTAGAAGATGAAATTTGGAATAGGATTCGCATAGACCCAATGGCGTTGCCTATCGGGGATTTCAATATGATACCGTCTTTGGAATTTATAAGGCTAACACATAAAGATTTAAAAGAATACAAGGCAAATGCTAAATTAACGACAGAAAACGGCCTTAACACTTATGAAATAAGCTACCCCGAGTTAAGCAGAATATTAGCCATTACCTTTTCAGAAGTCTTCCCTTTTTCAATTGAAAGCTGGTCGGATTCCTCTAAAAGTGGTTATGGCGCAAATGCACAGACCTTAACCTCCAAAGGAACTAAAATAGCCCGTTTAAAAACACCTTATTGGAGACAAAATGGGAATAAGGATTTATATTTGCGCGATAGTTTAGGATTATAAGTTATGAGAGATTTTATTGCTACCCACCAGAACCAGTTACTATCGAGTATGGTAATTTTGGTTTTAGTCCTTATTCTTAAAGTTGCCTTTAGTGCCGCAGCCAGGAAAGTAGGTAAACTGGGGGACTTCAATCCTGTTAGGACTAACCTTATTGTTAAGTACATATCCATAGCTCTTACAGTAACTGCTGTGGCTGCGTTTACCCTTGTGTGGGGTGTAGATTATAAAGATCTTGGGGTACTCCTTTCCTCGGTTTTTGCCGTTATAGGGGTGGCCCTTTTTGCCCAGTGGTCAATCTTGAGTAATATAACTGCTGGCGTTATCATATTTTTCTCCTTTCCATTTAAAATAGGGAACACTATACGCATTTTGGACAAAGAGCTTGCCAGTGCTGAAAGTTCAGAACTAGACGTATTGGTTATCGAAGACATCCGTGCCTTTCATCTACATTTAAGAAAAACGAACGGTGAAATCCTTACCTATCCAAATAATCTAGTTTTGCAAAAGGGGGTTGTGCTAATTTCTACCTATCAAGAAGGCAGTCAATTGGATAATGCGGGAGAACTTTAGTTTGTTAAAGAAGTTGTAAAAACCTGACCTCAAGTTTTAATCTTGTTATATTTGAATCAGACTAAAACCAACACCATGCGCCATATTTGGGTCTTCTTGGGCTGTAGCCTTTTTTTATTGAACATATCGACAGCACAAACTCCAAAAAAAAGTACCCCTTCAGATATCTATCACGCCGTTCAAAAGCTTAATTTTTTAGGCACTGCGCTCTACATTGCAGCACATCCCGATGATGAAAATACCCGTTTAATTTCTTATTTATCTAACAATGTGCATGCCAGAACAGGATATCTTTCGCTGACAAGAGGCGATGGCGGGCAAAATTTAATAGGTCCGGAGCTACGAGAACTACTAGGCGTACTTAGAACACAAGAATTACTAGCTGCCAGAAGAATAGATGGTGGCGAGCAATTTTTCACCAGAGCCAATGATTTCGGTTACTCCAAACACCCTAAGGAAACACTAGAAATATGGAATAAAGAAGCAATTTTAGGGGATGTAGTGACTAAAATAAGAGAATTTAAGCCCGATGTGATTATCAACAGGTTTGACCACAGAAGCCCTGGCAGTACACATGGCCACCATACCTCGTCTGCTATGCTAAGCTTGGAGGCGTTTGACCTTGCAAACGATCCCACTGCCTTTTCTGACCGCTTGAATGAAACGGAAATCTGGCAACCCAGACGCTTATTTTTCAATACGTCTTGGTGGTTTTACGGAAGCGAAGAAGCATTTGAAAAAGCAGACAAATCCAACATGCTTAACATGGATGTAGGGACATATTACCCAATCCTAGGCGTATCCAACAATGAAATAGCAGCATTGGCTAGCAGTCAGCACTTATGCCAAGGCTTTGGAAGATTAAGTTCAAGAGGTAGTCAACCGGAGTATGTAGAATTGCTTAAAGGGGACTTACCTAAAAATAAAACTGATTTGTTCGATGGTATCGATACGTCATGGAACAGGATTGCTGGTGGTGCTAAAATTGCAGCGCTATTAGTTCCAATAGAGAAAAATTTCAATTTTAAGCAAGCCCACATACATTTACCACAATTGGTTAAAGCTTATAATCTTTTACAAGAAGTAAAGGATGAGCACTGGAAAGCACTAAAGAGCAGTGAGTTAAAGAGTATCATTACCGCTGTTATTGGGCTACACTTAGAGGCTTTTGCTACGGCGGCCTATGCCAATCCAGGAGAATCAGTTTCACTTGATATCGAAATGGTGAATAGAAGTCCGGTAAACATAAAATTGAAATCAGTTCGAATAGCAAATAAAGATGGGCTATTGAAACCTATTCGATTGGAAGAAAATATAGTAGTAAAACAGAAATTTGAATTCACAATACCTCAGGAAACAAATTATACAAGCCCTTATTGGTTAATGGAAAAAGGAAGCTTGGGAACCTACAAAGTGGCCGACATGCAGCTGATTGGAAAACCAGAAACACCAAAGGCTTTTTATGCAGTATTTGAACTGGAGATTGATGGTATAATTATCCCTATCAGTAAGCCAATAGTATATAAATACGCCAAACCGGACAAAGGAGAAATTTACCAGCCTTTTGAAATCGTTCCAGAAGCCACCG
>JBLICT010000243.1:0-4464 GCA_047632415.1 Maribacter sp. | reverse complement strand
TGATTTGACCTTGATTTCATCTTTTAAGGGAGATTTTATTTACTTTTACCTTATAAAGATATAGGTATGAATTTTAGTCGTGGTTTCGTTTTTCGTTTCATTTTTATTAGTCTCTTTTCAGTCTTCGCCCTAACCGGGCAAAAGAAGTCGAAGGTAGAAGATGATACTCATTTGAGAGCCAAACCTAAGTTGGTGGTGGGTATAGTGGTGGATCAGATGCGTTATGACTACATAACACGATTTTACAATCATTACGGAGAAGGGGGGTTTAAGCGCATGATTACCGAAGGCTTCAACTGTAAGAACAACCATTTTAACTATGCGCCAACAAGTACCGGTCCAGGGCATACATCGGTTCACACAGGAACTACGCCTGCAACCCATGGTGTTATTGGTAATAATTGGTATGACAAAGAAAATGATGAGACGGTATATTGTGCGGGTGACGCCAGTTACGCTTCGGTAGGTACTAAAAGTGACGCCGGACAAATGTCGCCCCATCGCATGAGCGTTACGACGGTCTCGGACGAATTACGATTGCATACCCAGATGCGCGGAAAAACCATAGCCATAGCTATAAAGGACAGAGGTGCGGTGCTACCGGGAGGACATACTGCAAATGCGGCGTATTGGTTTCATGGTGCGGACGAAGGAAAATGGATAAGCAGTACCTATTACATGGATAAATTGCCTACCTGGGTAAGTGATTTTAACTCCTCTGGTGCGGTGCAGTCCTATAAAAGAGCCTGGACAACCCTAAAAGATATAAGCACGTATACCGAAAGTGGCGCTGATAATAATACCTATGAAGGATTGTTTAATGGAGAAACGTCGCCTACTTTTCCGCATAACACAACTGGTCTTTTGGATAAAACAAAGGATTTTGGTTTGATTTCAGGCACTCCTTATGGTAATAGCCTCACAACGGATTTTGCATTAGAAGCACTGGAGAAAGAGGGCTTGGGTAATGATGGCGATACAGATTTTTTAGCCATTAGCTTTTCGAGTACCGACTACGTAGGTCATAAGTATGGGGTGAATTCCAAGGAAATACAAGACACTTATTTGCGATTAGATGCCGATTTGGAGCGATTACTTACCGCTTTGGATAAAAAAGTGGGTGAGGGTGAATACACCGTTTTCTTAACTGCCGACCATGGAGCAGTGGACGTGCCAACATATCTAAAGGATATGAAAATACCTGCTGGTTATGTGGATTATAATGCCATAAAGACTAAGTTCTCTGACTTTTTGAAATATAAATACGGTACCGAGGACATCGTTAAGAATTTTTCCAACCTACAAATTTTCTTAGACCATAAGATTATTAAAAATTTGGATTTGGATGTTAAGCAGGTCCAAGAGGATATAGCAAAGGAATATCTAAGTTTTGACTTTATAGATCGCGTATACACAGGCGAACAAATGTGGCAGAACGAGTATACTAGAGGAATTCCTTACATACTCCAAAACGGATACAACCAAAAACGTTCTGGCGATGTGCTTTTGGTGCTAAAACCAGGATTTATAAGCTATGGTACAACAGGTTCTACACATGGATCCCCTCAAATTTATGACACCCATGCACCACTACTTTTCTTTGGAAAAGGGATAAAAAAAGGAAGTACGGTAGAACGTACCGAAATTCCGGATATTGCCCCTACGATATCTGCACTATTGGGTATTTCATTTCCTAGCGGAAGCACAGGGAAACCTATTTCAGTTGTGCTGCAGTAACTAGTGCTATGAATATACATCCAATAGGTATTTTTGATTCGGGGGTAGGAGGAACGTCCATATGGAAGGAGATTCAGGAACTGTTGCCTTATGAGCATTGTATTTATTTGGCAGACAGTAAACATGCGCCCTATGGAGAAAAATCTGCAGATGAGATTCTTCAGCTCGCAATAAAAAATACAGAATACCTACTGGACAAGGGCTGCAAATTGATTGTAGTGGCCTGCAATACAGCTACAACAAACGCTATTGATTACCTGCGAAATAACTACCGGGTCCCTTTTATCGGTATTGAGCCTGCTATAAAGCCTGCAGCGCTCAACTCTAGGTCTAAAACCGTAGGTGTTTTAGCTACCAAAGGTACATTGACCAGTAGTTTATTTCATAGCACGATACAAAATCACGCTAGCAACATCACGATTATTGAACAACAAGGAAAGGGTTTGGTAGAACTGATTGAAAGCGGTAAGGTGAATGCTGATGAAACTAGGATGCTTTTGAAAACATACGTGCAGCCCATGCTAGATAAGGGGATTGACTATTTGGTGCTTGGCTGCACCCATTACCCATACTTGATTCCGTTATTGAAAGAAGTACTCCCAGAAAATGTTAAGATAATTGATTCGGGCGAGGCCGTAGCACGCCAGACCAAGGCTATTTTACAAAAGAATAGGCTTTTAAATACAGCTAGTACGATAGGAAAACAGCAATTTTTCACCAATACAGACGCCAAAGTATTGGAGCGTTTTGTGGCGTCCGTTCCAGTAAAAAAAGAGGTACGATTTCTGGATTTTTAAGAATCTCCAACTCTAGAATAGGTTAAATAGGTGAAAGCATGCTTATGTTTTTCATCTTTGGGGTGATGCTCTTCTTTTGTAAGTTCCCAACAAGTTGCATCTATGTCAGGGAAGAAGGTATCTGCTTCCATACTAGTATGCACGCGAGTTAACTCAATGATGTTTGCAAAAGCCTCCCCTTGTTTGTAGATTTCTCCGCCACCGATAATAAAGGCATCTTCTTCGCATACTCGCTTTAAAGCATCCTCCAAAGAATGCACAATGATACAATTCTCATAAGGCACACTATACGTGGTGTCTCTTGTAATGATGATATGGGTGCGTTTGGGCAAGGGTTTTGGAAAACTTTCAAAGGTCTTGCGACCCATAATGATTTTGTGGCCAATAGTTAGCCTTTTAAAACGCTTAAAATCATCTGGTAAATGCCATAAGAGGTCATTGTCCTTTCCTAAGGCATTGTTTTCTGCCGCAGCAGCTATCATTGTAATGGTGCTCACTAAATTAATTTTTATAGTATAGGAAATAGAAAGGCAAAAAGGATGCCACCAATATGATACTATTTCTATCTTTAGGCTAAAGATACGGTAATTGTGATTTTCACATAGCTATTCGTTTGGCGTTATTTAAAGGGAATCTAGTTTAAACAATACATGGAAAAAATAAGAACCGAATTTCCGGTTATACGAAAGGGTATTTATGCCAATACAGCAGTGTATGGACCTATGTACGATTCGCTCTTAGATTGGCGGCAGGAGCATGATTTGGACTTTCTGTTGCATGGCAGCGCCATGCGAGAAAGATCGTTAAAAATTCTCTCAGATACGCGAAGTACAGTTGGGGAATTCTTTAATTGTAAACGAGAAAATGTGGCTTTGGTTCCTAATTTTTCAACGGCACTCAACCTCTTGTTAGAGGGGTTACAGCAAAAAACTAAAGTGTTATTGTTGGAAAATGACTACCCCTCGGTAAACTGGTCTTTTGAAAATAGGGATTTTGATATTTCTTACGTCCAAATGGATGCAGATATAGAGGAGCGTATCCAAGAAACGATTCGTGCGAATACTATTGAGGTGTTGGCTTTGAGCATGGTGCAATGGTTGGATGGTTTCTTGATGGATACTGATTTTTTCAAAGAACTGAAAAAGTCCCATCCCAATTTAATCATTATTGTAGATGGGACCCAGTTTTGTGGTACCCGAACCTTCGATTTTACCAATTCTGGTATAGATGTATTGGGTGCCAGCGCTTATAAATGGCTGTTGGCAGGATACGGAAATGGTTTTATGTTGTTTTCCGATAGCGTTCAAGAGCGCTTCTCAGTGCGGAGTACTGGTTTCAATGCTGCTAATGGCGATTTGAGTAAGAAAGATAGTATTCGATTTGCCAAAAAGATGGAGCCGGGCCATTTATCCTGTCTTAATTTTGGGAGCTTAAAATTCTCCTTGGATTTTATGTCCAACATAGGAATGGATAAAATTAGCGCACATAATAAATCACTGTCCATAAAAGCAAAGCAGGAGTTTGCAGCATTAGGACTTTTGGAACAGGATATCCTAAAGCGAGAAGCGCATAGTACCATTTTTAATATAAAGGGGGATACAGCCCTTTTTAAGAAGTTGTTGGAGAATGATGTGCTTTGTGCCCAACGAGGAAACGGCATTCGCTTGAGTTTTCATTTCTATAATACATTGAAGGAGATAGATGAGATTGTAAGAATAGTAAAAACAGTACGGTAGAATTTACCGACTTATTATTTTTTAAAGTACTAATTTTCAGACAATTGTTAATTGTTGCTAAATTATTATCAAATTCATAAAAGTGATATGAATCATTGTAGAGGAGCATCTTAATATAGTAGTTTTGCCGTATATTTTAAAAAATACATATCATGGCAATTGCAAAACAATTTTTAAAAACTAAGCCCGTCTGT
>JBLICT010000242.1:0-4469 GCA_047632415.1 Maribacter sp. | reverse complement strand
TTTTAGGTAATTCTTGCTATACCTTAGTTATGCCTGATTTTTAAAGTTTACGTAAGCTATTTTTAACTTTTGCTCTTCAATATACAATTATCTCTAGGAAATTATTTTATACAAGCCATTTCTTCTATTTTTTTTTACCATTGAGTCGTTTTATAGGGACCATCAAGAGCACACTAAAGCTGTTATTAATTACAAAAAATGTATGGTACCGAAGGTCGTAGTTACCATAGTCAGCGTCAAGTGCTTTAAAAATAGCGTATTAAAGGTTTTTAACAGGAATTATCTTGTTTTTTAATGTATTTGCCAAGTTTGTTCTCTTCTGGCGAATTCTCCTCTAGTTATTTTCTTTCTGTTATAGGCATACTGCTACATGCCAATTTTTATGGTAAACATGCTGCGTTTATTTAATGCCTAGCATTGTTGTGGGTGCGTAGCTAAGAATTTCCTAACTGTTTCTTTGGAGTGGGAACTACAGTTACTTGTGAAGTTTGTTTTGGGGTGGGCGTAAGGGTTTCTTTTGGGTAGTGAGTGTATAGGGATTATTTATTGCTCGTCTCTGCTAAAGTTTGTGTGTGGCAGAATGTTTGAATTACTACTAAGAAGTTTATATGCCGGGATAGCTATTTTTAGTTGAACACTCAGGCACTAATATATTTTTTTATTGTTGAAAGTAATTTATCGCTTCTAATTTTTTTTAGAACGTAAACCTTATCCTGTAAGATAGGTATAAAAAGTGGTAGTGTTTCTTTTGGTTTTTACTTATAAATCTAGCAGCCTAAACCTCTTTCCTAAAGCAAACACTATTCTCCATATCGATATAAGGCAGATACTTAGGAATACGAACATAGTTGTTCTTTATATAAAGGGCAACGGCTTCTGGCTGGCGTAAACCCGTTTCTAAAATGCAAGAAGTATAACCCAACTCGGTGGTCCATTGTTCCAGTTCTGAAAGTAGGAGGGAGGCGATGCCTTTTCCTCGAGAGCTTTCGCAAACATACATGCGTTTAATTTCCATACTTTCATCATCAAAAGCTTTTAATGCACCGCAACCTAAGGGAATAGTATTCTCATAATACACGACACAGTATTCTAAGACGGCAAGACTGTTAAACTGTGCGTAAAATGTATTTTCTTCCTCGTCACGCGCTGCTAAATCTGCATTTAAAAGCGCGACCAAGGCTATAAAGTCTTTATTTGAGGGTTCTACTCTTAGTATTTGGACCATGAGACTTAGAATTATACAGTGATGGAAACGCCGTCAGCAATAACATGTTCAGAATCGAAATAAAAGTCGATACGTCCTAATCGAACCCCAAAACAACCGACTTGGTTCACAAGAATATCTCTACCGTTTGCATTAGTAACAACACTTGGTTTGTCCAAAAAAGTATGAGTATGCCCACCGATAATCAAATCGGTATGCTTGGTTTTGGCCGCCAATGTCATATCATCTGGCCGCTGACTGTTCTTGTATTTATACCCTAGGTGTGACAAACAAATGACTAAATCGCACTGCTCTTCTTCTTTTAAACGTCGCTCCAAATCCGTTGCAATCTCATAAGGCTCTAAATATGCGGTCTCTTTATACAGATCTTTGGAGACAAGTCCGGCCAGCTTAATACCAAGACCATAGACCCCAATTTTTATACCGTTTTGGAGATAGGTTTGGTATGGTTTTGTAAATCCGTCAAGAATGGTATTGCTAAAGTCGTAGTTGGAGGACACAAAATCGAATTTCCCATAGGGCAGTTGTGCTAGTAGCCCATCTACACCATTGTCAAAATCATGATTTCCAAGAGTGGCGGCATCATAGTTAAGCATGGTCATCAGCTTCATTTCTAGTTCACCTCCATAAAAATTAAAATAAGGAGTGCCTTGAAAAATATCACCGGCATCAAATAATAAAGTGTTAGGATTCTCCTCTCGTATACTATGTACCAGTCCCGCCCTTCTAGCCAAACCACCAAGTCCAGGAAAACTGGAATGTCCCTTAGGAAAAGCATCGATATGACTATGCACATCATTGGTGTGCAAAATGGTGATGTGCTTTTTTTGGTTCCTGGCACAGGAATTGACACTTAGACCGCCTGCACCAATAAATGATGCAGAAGCAAGGGTATTTTGTATAAAATTTCTTCGTTTCATTTATATGAAAATTAAATATCCTAAATGGGTTTTGATCACTTAATCCAGTTTATAATAACGATCATCGATTTTAGGTGAAAGCGTATCCACCTTTGTAAAGTAATCAATCATTGCGTTTCGTATTTTGTAATCTAGCGTGGTAAAAGAAACCCCATTCTTGAAAAATATCATATCATCTCCACCACTTACCAGATAGTCT
Source organism: Maribacter sp. (assembly GCA_047632415.1). Taxonomy (GTDB): domain Bacteria; phylum Bacteroidota; class Bacteroidia; order Flavobacteriales; family Flavobacteriaceae; genus Maribacter. The sequence continues at coordinate 2,125 of JBLICT010000242.1, read as the reverse complement.
GAAGTAGCTACATAATATAGGGCGTTTTCATCCAAAGGTTTACCCTGTATGCTAATACTGCGTACCGTATCGTTTGTGTTCAATATAATCTGAATACCGGCCACGGGATGTGCCCGTTTTGATTTAACAAGATAATCAACCAATTCTAACACCGATGTGCCTTTTAGAGCTACTACCGAAATGTTATTTTCAAAAGGCATTACTTCATAAGCTGTTCTCGCAGATACATCGCCTTTAGAAATACTTGCACGTATGCCGCCATGGTTCATTAATACAAAATCAATATCCTTGCCGGTACGTATTTTAAAGATTGGATTGGCTTCAGATAGCATAAGGTCTGCCATAAGGTTTCCTCCAGTGGTGTTGTAAGTACCGTCCGTTTTAGAAATTGTAAACGGCGCATAGGCCAAAGCACTGTCCAAAATAACGTTAACACGTTCCCGGTATGGGCGTACAAAGGTTTCTATAGATGCTACCGAAGTAGCGGTAGAATCTATAGATAATTCCTTGGCTTCTATGTTTTTTAAGCTAGTCGGGTGCTGTTTGCAGGAAGTAAAACTTATGATTGTTATAAATATAACAAAATGTTGAATATTTAAAATCTTAAAGTGTTTTAACTTCGCCATAGAGTTGAACGGATATTATTTACATTTGTATAAATGTAAAAATACATGTTTTTAAAAGGAATTAAGGACAAGTTTAAACAGAAATCCGGACGTAAGTTCATCAAGCAGGCGATGCAAAAACCGGCTCCTAAGAGCACTCGAAAACAGGGGGTAAGCAAAGTGGCTTGTATTGTAGATTTAGATAAGTTTTATAAAGCGGATGTGTTTTATGAGTTTTTGGAGGAGTTTAAGTTACAGCCTAATGCTGTAAAAATAATTGGATATAAAAATTATTACGACAAGAACTCTCCCTATTCGACTCCTGTTTTTTCTGACAAGGATTTAGGTTGGAACGGAGCCATAGAAAATAGTTACGCATTGGAGTTTTTAAACAGGGAATATGATGTGTTGGTGAATTATTATGACGAGAATAATTTGTTATTGAATTTGATGTCGATTAAAACAAGAGCTCGGTTAAAGGTTGGTTTTAAGAAAGTGGGTCCAGAGTTTAATGATTTAATGTTGGATACGCCCTTGTCAAATTTTAAAACCTTTAAAACCGAATTGAAAAAATATTTAGGGGTACTTAAAGAATTATAGGTATGGAACAATTGAGGGGTACAGGTATTGCTTTGGTTACGCCGTTCAAGGAAGATGGTACTATTGACGTGCAAGCCCTGTCGGCTATAGTTACGCATTGCAAAAAAGGCAAGGTAGATTATCTAGTTGCGTTGGGAACCACTGCGGAGTCAGTTACCTTATCTAAGGAGGAGAAACAACTGGTTTTGGATACGATTGTAGTCGCCAATAACGGAGCATTACCTTTGGTGGTAGGAGTAGGTGGAAACCATACCATGGCGGTAGTTAATGAAGTTAAAACCCTTGATCTGTCCGAGTTTTGTGCTGTACTTTCTGTATCACCATATTACAATAGGCCTACCCAAGAGGGTATTTATCAACATTTTAAGGCGATATCTCAGGCATCTCCTTTACCAATAATTGTGTACAACGTTCCCGGAAGAACAGGCAGTAATATGTTGCCAGACACTATACTGCGGTTGGCAAAGGATTTCAATACTATTATTGGAGTAAAGGAAGCTTCTGGTGATATGATACAGGTGTTTAAACTACTAAAAAATAAACCTACCGATTTTATGGTGCTTTCGGGTGATGACCTAACGGCTTTACCTACTATATTAGCAGGTGGTGATGGTGTTATTTCCGTTATAGGACAGGGATTGCCCCAAGAATTCTCAGAAATGGTACGGTTGGGGTTAGCGGGTAATGCTAAAGAAGCCTATCGGTATCATTATTTATTGCAGGAGGGAATGCATCTTATTTTTGAGGAAGGTAACCCAGCTGGAATCAAGGCTATTTTGGAACTTTTGAGCTTAGGTAGCGCTGAGGTCAGATTACCTCTTATAGCGGCATCAAACGAGCTTAAAAAGAAAATTGGATTGTTCATGTATTCGGTTTCTAGAATTTTAGCCTAGGGTATTACATTAAAACTTATCCAAAAA
>JBLICT010000241.1:0-4658 GCA_047632415.1 Maribacter sp. | reverse complement strand
GGATAATACACCGCATCTATGTCCCCATGATCAAACAAATAGGTGGCCATGGCCAAGGCATTTTCGTTCTGTGCCCGCACACGAATACCCATAGTTTTAATACTACGCTCCAAAAGCCAAACGGTGTAATCGCTTAAACTACCTCCAAAATTTTTAGCAAGGTGAAAAATACGGTCCATGTATACTTCGCTTGAAGCTACTGCCCCTGCACATATATCGGAATGACCTCCCATGTACTTAGTTGCGCTATGGATGACGATATCAATACCGAAATCGATAGGATTCTGGTTCACTGGACTAGCGAATGTATTGTCTATCATGGAGACAATATTATGCTTTTTCGCAATTGCCGAAACACCTGCAATATCTGTAATCGTGAGCAAAGGGTTAGAAGGAGTTTCTACGTATATTACTTTTGTATTTTCTTTGATTTTGGTTTCAAAATCCTTAGGTTCCCAACCTTGGGTAAATGAATATTCAATACCGTATTTTGAAAATTCCTCAGTAACCAAGTTATACGTTCCGCCGTATAAGGTCTGTTGCAAAACTACATGATCTCCAGCCCTAAGAAAGGCCATAAGCGCTGTGCTTACCGCGGCCATCCCGCTGCCAAATATCAGAGCAGACTCGGCATGTTCTAACGCTGCAATTTTTTTGCAAAGCCCTTCTTGGTTTGGGGTATTAAAATACCTTGGGTATCTCTTAACATCTACATCATCAAAAGCGTACGACGTACTCATATACAAAGGAGAAACCGCCCCTTTATGTTGTTTATCTACCAATTCCCCTACATGGGTGCACACTGTATTTAATCCTTTTTTTTCTAAACTCATTTCCTAGCTACATTTATATCCTAAAGGTACAAAATAAGGCTCTTCTTATTTAGCATAATGTACTTTATACCTCCAGTAACTTAATCCGCCAAGTGCTAGCACTCCGGCAACCGTATAGTAAATAAAAGTAGGTGTAATAACTTGTGCTCCACTAGCATAACTATGAAGACCTACCAAATAAAAGTTAACACCAAAATAGGTCATCATGATACTTCCGAAAGTGATTACACTTAAGAAATTGAAAGTCCACTTGCTTCTAAGTCCAGGTACCAATCGCGTATGAATTACAAAGGCATAGAGCATAATGGATATTAAGGCCCAAGTTTCTTTTGGATCCCAACCCCAATAACGTCCCCAACTTTCGTTCGCCCATTGTCCTCCCAAGAAGTTACCGATAGTAAGCATAATGAGGCCCACGGTAAGCGCTAATTCGTTTATTATGGTTAGCTCCCGAATGTTAATTTCCATTCGCTCCTTATTTTTACTATTGGTGAGAACCATTAAAATAAGGCATACGATACCAAGAATCATACCTACCGTAAGTGGACCATAACTTCCTACGATTACGGCAACGTGAATCATAAGCCAATAGCTGTCCAAAACTGGAACTAAATTAGCAATAGAAGGGTCTACCCAACTTTGATGTGCAATCCATAATAGCATTGCGGTTACAAAGGCAGAGGCGGCAATGGTCATATTGCTTTTCCTACCAAAAGCCAGCCCCATTCCCATTGTGGCCCAAGAAACATATAAAATACTTTCGTAAGCATCACTCCAAGGAGCGTGGCCCGAAATATACCATCTGAGAATCAAACCAGCGGTATGCCAAAGAAAAAATAAAATTATGACCCCTTTGAAAAAATAGATACCTACTTTCCAAAGTTCACGATCTTTAAAAATTTGAAATATCAATATGAGGAACATTAAAATCCCAACAACGGCATAATATTTATAAAGTCGATTGAAAATATCTAGCTTGTTATACAACACTTCTGTCTCTATTTTAGAGTCTGAAGGCAGCACTTCACTACCGTGGTTTTGTTGGTTTTGGTTAAAAGCGGCCAACAATTTATCAGCTTCGGTATAATCTCCCGTTTGTTGTGCTTTGCCTAAGGTCATTAAGTAATAAGGCATTGCATTTTTAACAAAATTCGCGTACAGAGAATCTGAAATTTGATATTGCCCTCCCCTATATTCAACCGCGGAAACCCATTTATTGTTTTCATCGTCCAATAATGGAAAAATCTTAAGAATTTGCTGTCCCAGAGCTTGATTTAAAAGGCTTAGCCGAATATTAGCATCCTTGAAATCCTTTTCAAATTTATTCGGATTGTTGGTTGCCGTAGCTTCACGAAGAAAGGGCTGTAACTTATAGTTTCCCTTATCATCAAAAAAGTCGGTCGCTTTTACATATTTCTTACCCATGGGTATACCCACGATTTTTCGAATACTATCATTTTGCGCTTTTTTATCCAGTGCAATGAATTCGGCGTTGTACCATATGGCCGGGTTCATCATCATAGACAACATCACTTGATCAGAATCAAGACCCAAATAGCTATTCTTTAAACTTAATTTACGCAACAACTCTGAAGAAAAAGTATGGATAGGCTTCATACGCCCACCTTCATCCTGTATGACTAGTTTTCCAAATTTATCGGCATGCTCCTTGCTAACCATGGTGGCCTTTATCAGGGAATCTACTTGTTCTTGTGTTGGCGCATTGGAACTCGAACTAGAATTTGAATGGTCATGACCATCATCGGCAGAATGCTCCTGAGCACTCATTGGAAAGGAGAATCCAATAAGCAGCAGCAGTGTAGTTATTATTGTTTTCTTCTTTTTCTTTACTTTTTCCAAGGAAGCGGCCAAGTCTTTAAAACGGGTTTTACCAAAGAACATAATACCCATTAATCCCATGTACAAAAGAAAATAACCCACATAAGTAATCCAAGTGCCCCAAAAGTCGTGGTTAACGGACAATGTCGTTCCTTTTTCATCTGGATCGAACCCAGATTGGAAGAAACGATACCCTTTGTGGTCCAAAACATGGTTCATATATACATCGTAATCAAATGCACGTTCGTCCTTTACTGTTATCCTACTCATAAAAGATGCATAAGCACTTTCCGTACCGGGATATTTTTCCGCAATAAAGTCGTTCAATTGTATGCCAAATGGTAGTTCATATACTTTAGAACCATATCGGAGTGAAAAGTCTAACCCTTCTATAGTTACCTTATCAGAAAATTTGGTACTTCCTTTACCTCCCAAAACTTTTACCTCTTTTGATTTTCCATTGGTGGTGACTGTCATAATCATGGCATCCATATCTACCTCTGTTTTTTCGCTCTCCGGAATTTCAACAACACCATAGGTACCTCGTACCACAGAATCAGGTATCACGAACTGCATATTTGCAGTATTGTATAGCGAACGTAACTGTAATGGCTGTATGGTGTCCTTTATCAATTGACCTTGAAACCGGTCTGCCATACGCATAAAACTACCTTCAAAGGGTGACTTTATTTCGTAACCAGCAGCATTGGTCATAATATTAATAGCGCCATCTGTTGGTTTGTTAAGCGCAAACAAAACGCCATGGATACTTGTAATCTTATCGTTCTCCAAATAATGTTCATGGCGTTGACCATCACCAGCTTCAACAATTTTTAGATAGGGATTGCCATTTTCATCAGGGATAAGTCCCTCTTTCGCACCTTCAATAAAACCAGTATATGCTACGGTAAACGGTTGACCATTAAAATCGGCATCCCAAGGAAGGTTGGACTGTATATCCTCTGCGGTAACAATCAATTTATCTTCAAGAATTTTTCTTCTAGGTTCTCCTTCAATTTTACCATCAACATGGGCTGTAAAATAAGTTTTGTCGGAATAAAATACCTTTTCGGTCTCTCCTTCCCGTATGGGCATCATTCCCTCAAAACTTATGTAGCGGGTAACAAAAGCACCTATGATAATCAATATCCAAGAGGTATGTAGCAACAGAACAGGCCATTTTTCTTTTCGCAACAGACGATACCTGAAAATGTTACCGATAAAGTTGATGACGAAGAATACCATAATCACCTCAAACCATGTAGCGTTATAAATCCAGATACGAGCTGTTTCTGTACTGTACCAACTTTCTATAAACGTACCAAAAGCCATGGCAGTAGCAAACACAATAAAAAGAACGGACATTAAACGGGTAGAAAAAAATATTTTCTTGAACAAATCTGTCATAGGAAAGGACATTGGTTTTCGTCTGCAAAAATAAGCTCTTTTTAGCATTTTTAGGTTGAATAAACCCATATAAAGACTAAACAATACTGTTAATTTTAATATAAAACCAATGATGTATTTCTTTGTATTTTTGAGCCATGATATCCATAACAATTCTTGGTACTGGTAATGTAGCTCAAAACTTGTTCGAGGCCTTTTTACTTGCGGATGGTGTTGAAGTCCTTCAAGTTGTCGGAAGAGCTACAGATAAGATGGATTTTTTCAAGAATAGGACTACTTTGGCAAGCTATGAAGAGGAACTTGCCCCTACGAACATCTATATTATTGCAGTCACAGACGACGCCATTAGTGAAGTAAGTGAGAAAATAGCAACATCGGGTTTGGTAGTACATACCTCTGGCGCAGTAGCGCTATCCGTATTAGAAACCCATAAGAGACAGGGTGTGTTTTATCCGCTTCAGACCTTTACAAAAGAAAGAATACTAGATTTTTCCTATATTCCGTTATGCATTGAAGCTACCAATGAAAACGACTTGCAACTTCTACATCGTTTAGGCAAAGCTATAAGTTCTAATGTTG
>JBLICT010000240.1:0-4697 GCA_047632415.1 Maribacter sp. | reverse complement strand
TAGGCTAATATCTAATGTTCTGGTTGAAATACCCTGCCAAACAAGTTGTTTCTGTTCAAGATCGATCAAGTGGATAATTATGGTTCCCTCATCATAGTGATAATCTACCATTGGTGCTATTTCTGTATAATAGTTCTTTTCATCATTATGATATCCGCGATTTATGACCGTATTGTGTTCAAATTGTAAATGGAAATCTACTTGGAGGTCAATATTTTTTTCTCCCAAAACATAGCCTTCATTCTGCATAGCAGTATCGATGGCGTTTTTCCATCTTTTCCGATTTAGTGAATTATCAAATTGAGGATAATCTTCATTTACCTCTTCTTCTTCCTCAGACCAGGAATAGATTTTATAATTGTCAAAATTTGCCTCTTTATCAATATCACTTAAAACCTTGGTAGCCGAACAAGCACTTAACAGTATGCTAATTACAAAAACATGTATTAAATTTTTCATTTTTAGTTGTTTTTTTGATAGTGAAGGTTACCTGTATTATAGATGTGTCTCATTCAACAAAAATAAATCCTTTAAAAAGTGTTTAATATGACATTAGTCAGGTTTAAAAAATAGTTAGGGCTGACATAGGTCATATTGTACTTCACTTTTGGATGGTAGCTTTGATATATAAATTAAGAATTAAATTCAAGTGAAAACAATTCTATATGCTACCGATTACTCAGAAAACTCCGTAGCCGCATTAAAATACGCTTATAAAATGTCTAAACAGATGGGTACACGTCTAGTGGTTACCCATGTATTTGACTACCCAACCGTGTTGGGAACTGTGGGACTTGATGAACCATTTCTGCATTTAGAGGAAAGTGCCTTTAAGTCGCACCGATTAAAATTGGAAAAGTTTTGCGAAGAACATCTAGGCAGCGTTTGGAAAGTTCCTAACATACAGTTAGAAGCGGTCGAAAATAAATCTGTTATAAAAGGAATTATTTCGGTGGCCACGGAATGGCATGCCTATTTAATTGTCATTGGTATGAAAGGTGGAAGCGTTTTAAGGGAAATGATTATGGGAAGTACCACAAATCATCTTATTGAAAAGGGACCTTGTCCTATTTTGTGTATTCCTTCAGATGCTAGTCACGTACCCATCAAAAACATTGTTTACGCCACCGATTTTGAGGAAGAGGATGTGTATGCCATTCGAAAATTAGCGGAAATGGCTGATCAGCTTGATGCTCATATACATGTTGTACATATTTCTACTAAGGAAGAATATAAGGGAGAAATGCAGATGGAGTGGTTTAAAGAAATGCTACACAAGAAAGTAACCTACAAGCGCATGGATTTTGAACTTTTATCAACGGAGGATGTTTTTAATACCCTTAGAATCTACCTTGGGGATAAAAATGCAGACTTGATGGTTATGCTCGAAAGAAAACACAAAAGCATCATAAAAAAATGGTTCCACCAAGACCTTGTAAAAAAGATGGAATCCTATGGGAGGGTTCCGCTCTTAAGCTTTAGAGGAGCCAACCATCAGTTATTTTATCTTAGCGTAGTACTTTAAATTCTATTAAAATTGCCAGAAGAATCTATAGTATACTAATAGCGATTGCACTTGGGCTAGGGTTTTACCTGTATTCCATTAGGGAAACACATTCCAAAATTTTCCTAATCGTCACTGCAGGAATAATATTCACATTTTTGAGTATGGGGATTCCTGGATTGATTGCCCATACCCTGAATCCAAAAGCAAAAGGCGGCATTCTTTTATAACCCCTTCTTATGGGAGCTATTTGGGCTTTTATGTTCTTTTTATTCGTGTTTTTTATACTTCCGATTTTCTGCCCTGATTTCTTACTATAGAGATAGCTCAACATTCATTGTATAAATACGCGTTAGTTCTAACATACTACTTGGTAAGATAAAGCCATGGTGAGGTTGTGTGCTATTTTGTTTGAGGTAGAGGTTAGAATGTCGCCTAATTTTTTAAAATAAATAAGAGTGTCTTTTCGTTATAGGTAGGGTTAATAAGACCATGGGTTTAATCTTTAAACGAAAACTATGATTGTTTGATTTGGGAGGGGTTTCCTCTCTATTATTGTGGTATTTACTACCTAGTTTCTTTGTATTACAGTATTGCCCAAGGAAAATGCTGATTATGGCTTTGTTATAACAACTTTTGTTGCGGCTTTTTTTAGTTGGTTTTTGATAAGAACTGTGTTGAAAAAACGAATTATTTTAACGCCAATCTCCTTCTTTTGTGAAATTATAGTTAAGCTTAGGTGCCAGTTGAAAATTTAGTAAACGGAATAAATTAATTATATTTATCAAAGACATATTTAGTGTTGAATGTTTCTAACTAGGTGCTGGCAAGCTATCAAACCAGAGCTACTATAATTAATCCTCTAACTGTAAACGAATGAAAACTCCATTGGAAGAAAACAAGACCCAAACCTCAAGAAGAAATTGGCTAAAGAATGCTGTAGTTTTAAGTGCTGCTTCCGTTGCTGCGCCATCGGTATTGGCTAACACAAAAATGGAACGAATTAAGCCAATGGTGTCAGCTCAGCCCATACGCCTAATTGTATCTACCTATTCGTATTGGCATTTTAAAAAGGAAAAGTATCCTATAGAAAAGGTTATTGAGAATGCGGCGCGTATTGGTTTTGATGGTGTGGAAATTCTACATCGCCAAATGGAAAACGAGACGGTACCCTACATGAACAAACTTAAAAGAATGGCCTTTGATAGGGGATTGGCATTGCCATTTTTGTCTATCCATCAAAACTTTGTAGAGCCAGATGCTTCCAAAAGAAAAGAAGATGTAAACCATACCTTAAAATGTATTAAACTGGCAACCCAGATGGGTATTCCGTCCATACGGATGAATACTGGAAGCTGGGCAGGGGAAACACCACCAAATTATTTTGAAACAGGAATTAAGGAACCCGCTGAGGGTTATACTGATCAAGATGCCATTAAATGGGTAATAGATAGTATGGGAGAATGTTTGATAGAAGCCGAAAAGGCAGGTGTTACACTTTGTTTAGAGAACCATTGGGGACTTTCTTCCAATATTGATTACTTAGTAGAAATCTACGATGCCTTATCATCATCCCCGGCCATGGGTCTAAATCTTGATACGGGTAATTTTGTTGGTGATCCCTATTCGCAACTAGAACGCTTAATGCCTATGGCAAATATTATCCAAGCAAAAACGTATTATGGAGGTGGGGAGGTCTATGACTTAAATCTAGATTATGACCGAATTGCCAAAATAATGCGTAGTGGAAATTTCACTGGCTATGTGTCCTTAGAAATGGAGGGAAAGGAAGATGCGGAAACCGCAGTGCCTAAGAGTTATGATGTGTTGCGAAGGGCTTTTAGTGTTTAGTAAGAATAGAATAAGCAGCAGGATGCAGTCTAAGATTGCAGCCTGCTGCTTATTTTTTATAAAAAATTAAGAGCACAAGTTTGATAAGATAAGTTCGTGCAATTTCTTTAACTTCATATAGATGAATGCGTATATTGTGCATTACAATTATGCCTTCAAACTCCTTAGCATCACTTCCGTAGTCCGTTCCAAATCAAACTCCGCTTTCCAGTTCCAATCTTTTTGTGCAGCTGCATCATCTATGCTACTAGGCCATGAATTGGCAATGGCTTGTCTGAAATCTGGCGCATAGGAAATTTGAAAATTAGGGAGTTGTTTTTGGACGCTTTCAGCTATTTTTTTGGGCGTAAAACTCATCCCCGCCAAATTATATGAGGAGCGTACTTTAACGGCATCGTCATCAGCTTCCATCAGTTGCATCGTAGCACGTATGGCATCGTCCATGAACATCATGGGTAATGCGGTATCTTCTTTTAGGAAACAAGTATATGCGCCTTGGGATAGGGCCTTGTGGTAAATTTCAACAGCATAATCGGTTGTGCCGCCTCCGGGCATGGTTTTCCAGCTGATAAGCCCGGGATAGCGAATGCTGCGCACATCAACATCAAATTTATTAAAGTAGTACTCGCACCACCGTTCACCAGACTGCTTACTGATGCCATATACAGTGCTAGGTTCCATAATCGTGTTTTGAGGCGTGTTCTCCTTAGGGGTTTTCGGTCCAAAAACAGCAATACTGGAGGGCCAGAAAATTTTATCTATTTTTTTCTCCTTACCAAGATTTAGTACATTAAATAGTGAATTCATGTTGAGGTTCCAGGCCCGCATAGGAAATTTTTCTGCGGTAGCGCTCAACATGGCGGCCATTAAATACACCTCGTTTATTTCATAATAGGCAATAAGCCCTTCCAGAGCATCGTAGTCGGTAGCATCCAGAATTTCAAACGGTCCGCTTTGCATTAGATTATCGTTTCCTTCACGAATGTCGCTGGCAATTACATTTTCATTGCCATATTTCTCTCGAAGGGCAAAGGTTAATTCTGTTCCGATTTGTCCGCAGGCGCCTATTATTAAAATATATTTTTGCATCTAAATAATGAGTTAAATGATTTCTTGGATAAAGATACCTTTTCTTAAAATTTGTACATTCGTCACATGCCAAAAATCTATTATTTATTTATGTTGCTTATTGTTTTTGTTTCGTGCAAGGATAACAAAGTAATCCTCGAAGACGGGCAGGAAAGTGAATGGGGAATGGTAGTGAACCAACTTCCTGTTAAAATTGCCTTGAACGCAAAGTCTCAAACGATTGTAAATGACTGGAAAGCTTTTAAAACATTTG
>JBLICT010000239.1:0-4714 GCA_047632415.1 Maribacter sp. | reverse complement strand
ATTACATTCATTATCATGGCGTTAGCAATGAGAAACTTAATGAATTTTATAATCTAGCCCACTGTTTGTTATATCCGTCCTCTTATGAAGGATTTGGTTTACCCTTGTTGGAAGCTCAAAAAGCAGGTTGCCCTATAATAGCAACGAATACATCTTCTATACCTGAGGTGGTGGAGCAATCGGGAATATTGATTGATGAAATTTCTTCAACTAAAATAGTAGAAGGAGTTTTAAAACTCTCAGATAAAGATTTCCGAAAAGAGAGAATAGAGCACGGTATTCTTAATGCCAAAAGGTTTAATTGGAATAAAACATTTAATGAAACCTTAGATTTTTACAAGGAACTTTATTTGGAAAATAAATAATTAATCTAATGAACAAAACTATAAACATAGAAACACCAAAAGTAAGTATCATAACCGGTACATACAATAGTGCTAAATTTGTATCAGATTGTGTGCAGAGCGTTCATATTCAGGATTATAAAAACATAGAGCATGTAATTATAGACGGAGCATCTAATGATGATACGGTTAATCTTATCAAAAATTCACCTAATAGAATTGGTAAATTTGTTTCTGAAAAAGACGACGGTATTTATGATGCTATGAACAAAGGCTTACAATTAGCAAAAGGAGAAATTCTAGGTATTTTAAACTCCGATGATTTTTATAATTCTCCTGATGTTTTAAGTAAAGTAGTAAAAGCATTTGAAGACCCAAATATAGATTGTGTGTATGGTGATATGCTCTATGTAGACCAAGACAACACGAATAAGGTTGTTCGCACATGGATAACTGGAAACTATTCTAAAAACGGATTTAGAAAAGGATGGCACCCTGCTCACCCTAGCTTTTTTGTACGAAAAAGTGTTTATGAAAAATATGGGTATTTTAACCTTAAATTTGGATTGGCAGCAGACTTTGAATTGATGCTTCGCTTAATGGAAAAACATAAAATCAAAGGAGCTTATCTGCCTTTTCCAATGGTAAGAATGAGATTGGGAGGAGCAACCAACAAAAGTTTAAAGAATATTTTACAAGGAAATCAGGAATGTATTGCAGCTTTTAAAAACAATGACTTAAAGGCTCCAGTCTTTTATCCTCTAATTAGGTTATTACCTAAACTAAAACAGTATTTTTAGTTAAAGATTATTATTAGACATTAAAAGGGAAATGCTATTTTTCTAAAGTTAACCATAAGAAAATAGCAAACAAATTTTGACAAAAACACCAACTAAACAATAAGTAAAATGACAATTTTAGGGTTAAATACGCACCACGCAGATTCTTCTGCAGCCATATTTATAGATGGTAAATTAATTGCAGCTACTGAGGAAGAACGTTTTACCAGAATTAAGCATTGGGCAGGTTTTCCTAAGGAAGCTATTGCGTTTTGTTTAAAAGAAGCTAATGTAACATTAGAAGATGTTGATCATATCACAATTGGGAGAGACCCTAAAGCAAAAGTAGAGCGCAAAGCATTATATGCTATTTCCCACCTTAAGACAGGTACGTCTCTTTTGAAAAACAGATGGGAGAATAGAAAAGATATCGCATCCATACCAAATCAATTTAAACAGGCTTTTGGAATTTCAACTGAGCTCATAGAGCAAAAGTTAGTTAAAGTGGAGCATCATAGAGCGCATTTGGCTTCCGCATTTTTTGCAAGTCCATATGAAGAATCGGCCATTATTTCTATAGATGGGTCTGGAGATTTTACGACTACCATGATTGCCTATGGTAAGGGTAATAAAATTGAAGTTTTAGATTCCATAGATTATCCAGTATCACTCGGTTTTGTTTACACAGCGTTTACTCATTTTCTCGGATTCCCTCACTATGGGGACGAGTATAAAGTAATGGGGCTTGCTCCTTATGGTAACCCAGTGCATGTAGATAAAGTAAGAGAATTATTCGTTTTAAAAGAGAACGGTTTATGGACATGGAAGAAAGGCTATTTTGGAGAGATAAAAGCACTTTATAAAAACAATCAACCCATTGTTCCTTCTTTTTTTACAGAGAAATTTGCAGAACTATTTGGAACCCCTAGAAAGCAATCTGATGAACTGACACAGTTTCATAAAGATTTAGCAAAATCAATACAGGTAGTAACTGAAGAAGTTATTTTTCATATGGCAAATCATCTTCAAAAAAGAACAGATAGTAAAAACCTATGTATTGCAGGAGGTGTAGCGCAAAATTCTGTTGCAAATGGCAAAATTATTGCGAACACTACTTTTGATAATTTGTACATTCCATCAGCAGGGCATGATGCCGGCATTTCCATGGGTTCCGCCCTATTTCATTATCATGACAACCTAAAAAACCAGAGAAGTGCGGAAATAAAATCTGCTTCAACTGGATCTCAATTTACTAATGAAGAAATAGAGGAATTTCTTAAATCGAAAGATGTTTCCTATAAAAAAATGGAGGATGAAGCGCTTTTTGATTATATATCAGACAAGTTAATCGTACCATGTGTAGTAGGCTGGTTTCAAGGTAGAGCAGAATTTGGACCTAGAGCACTTGGTAACCGTTCTATAATTGCCGATCCAAGGAACGAAAAGGCGAAAGAGCTTTTAAACCTAAAAATTAAAAGGAGAGAGAGTTTTAGACCATTTGCTCCATCTATCTTAAAAGAATATGTAGGAACTTATTTTGAGTATGATCAAAATGTACCCTTTATGGAAAAAGTATTTCCTATAAAAAAGGAAAAACAAAGCGAAATCCCAGCGGTTACCCATGTAGATGGTACAGGAAGACTACAAAGTGTCGATAAAGAAGTTTCTCCTAGATACTACGGTCTTATTGAAGCTTTTAGAAAAAAAACAAATGTACCTATATTGTTAAACACGTCCTTTAATGAAAATGAGCCTATAGTAAATACCCCACAGGAAGCCTATGCATGTTTTGATAGAACAGCTATGGATGTTCTTGTAATGGAAAACATCGTAGTAGAACGTTAATATATCACCCCAATAGTAAATGCAATTAAGGGCTGAAAATGACAAGTTGCTTACCATTGTGTTGAAAAATATACGCTGATTACTAGAGTAATCTCATCGTTTTGTGTGAAAATTTATCAGTTTTTTAAAAATCTAAATGATAAACGTGTTTTTTTTAAAATATATAATCCAAAAAATGGTATCCAACGTATATTTGCTAGGCCCACAACGCATGTAACATGATAATGAAGTATTTTAAGACTAATGTATTATTAAACATTTTAATACTGGTCTTTTCCCCCATACTGGCATTAGCACAGGTTTCTTATGAAGAAGCCTTTCCTAATATTAGTTTTAATGTACCGGTAGAAATTCAAAACGCTACAGACGGCTCAAACCGTATGTTCGTTGTAGAACAGTCTGGTACTATTAAGGTTTTTCCAAATAATGGAGAAGTAACAGGCAGTCAAGTAAGTACTTTTCTTGATGTGTCCCAAAAGGTATCTTATAGTTCTGGTCAAGAGATTGGCTTACTGGGCTTAGCTTTTCACCCACAATTTGTTTCTAATAGGTACGTGTTTATCTACTACATAGACAGACCGAGTAATTATAGAATAAACATTGTTCGTTATCAGGTTAGCGCATCGAACTCCAATTTGATTGACCCAAGCACAGCCACCGTTATTGCTCAATACATCAAAAACCAAGGCGAATCTAACCATAATGGCGGAAAAATAGCATTTGGACCGGACGGATTTCTTTACATTTCTGTCGGAGACGGCGGCGGTGGTGGCGACCCGCAAGGAAATGGACAAAATTTAAATACTGTATTTGGGAGTATACTTCGTTTAGATATTGATATAAACGGGGACAACCCAGTTGAAAGCAATCCGGATTTACCAAACGGAAATTATGAAATACCTTCCACTAATCCTAGGGTTGGGCAAAACGGTCTAGACGAAATTTACGCTTGGGGTATTCGGAATACTTGGAAATTTTCCTTTGACGCTACCGGCAGGCTATGGGGAGCAGATGTAGGTCAAAATGCCTTTGAAGAAATTAATATCATAACCAATGGCGGAAATTTTGGTTGGAACAGATTTGAAGGAAATTCCGATTATTTTACCAGCACGGCGTTGGTGACAAACCCAGACACTAAACCTATCTTTGCCTACGACCATAGTGCTGGGGATAAATCTATTACGGGCGGATATATGTACCGCGGAAGCCTAACTTCTGCCTCTTTACAGAACAAATATATCTACGGTGACTTTACCACTGGAAGGGTTTGGGCTTTAACCTACAACTCCGATAACGGAGCTACCAATTCAGAATTATTATTTCGAGCAAACGGGCAAGCGATTTCCTCTTTTGGTGAAGACGAATCCGGAGATCTCTACTTTTCCGATTATGGAAACAATGCCAAATTATATAAATTAACGGAGACGGTTACCGGCCCGGTTACAATCGCTGTGAATGGCGTTGGCGATTGGAAAGGGATCACAAGCGGCACAAACGGAGCTGTAGCAACAATAGCACAGACCCTAGACAACACCCGCTACGTGGGTGGAAGCTTTTCCAGTGCCGGAGGAATTACGGCTTCCAATTTAGCAATAGTTACCGCTGAAGAACAATGGCAAGCATTTGGTTCTGGGACGAACGGCCCTGTCACCGCGATTGCCATTGCTAGTAACGGGTATGTTTATGTTGGCGGCAATTTTACACAAATTGGTGGAATAAGTGCAAATAATATTGCCTTTTGGGACG
>JBLICT010000238.1:0-4723 GCA_047632415.1 Maribacter sp. | reverse complement strand
GTATTTCACCCCCAAGTTGTATGTTCAGATTATCGGGTCCGCCCTTCCAGGCAATCTCGGCAATGCTATGGCATTCAGTACAGGATAAGCGCGAATAGGCGGCTTTTCCTTTTGCTATATCGCCTTCGGGTAAGGCAAAGCCCCGTTCTTTTTCATTACAACTGAGTAGCAGTACGCCTCCACATAGGAGGAGGGATACCTGTAGGTAGGTGGATAGGTTCCAGACCCTTTTGTTTTTAGTGTTCATGATGATGTTGTTGTTTTACGTTCGTATGTGTTGTAGACGCTAAGCATCTATTCGAACAAATATAGGATACTGGAAAAACACTGAAAATGACCTAGGTCAGCATGCGAAGGTTGATCAATCTTCAAATTTTAAGTTTTCCATTTTTATCTTCGCTTGAAATATTGCCAAAGGAAAAATATAAATCCAATAATTAAAAATACTATTGAGATTATGAATAACATACTTGGTTTTTTTTCAAGTTCAATAGCTTTCTTTTTAACTAGTATAGCACCAATTTCCATTAGCTCCGTTCTGACCTTCTCCCATAAGCACAAATTGTTTGAAGAGCCATCAATATCCCTTATATATATTGCAGCAAGTTTGTTTTCTAGTATCCAATTATATTTCTCTACTAAATCGTTTGGACCGTCGTTACTTGACCACGAAACGGTTGCGATAAGTTTTTTAGCAGGTATTTTACTATTTAAATAATAATTTATAGTCGATTCTATAGTTTCAAATGCTTCTGTAGTATTGGAATCATTGTATAGTGTCATATTTTCCGTTGAAACCAAATAATAAGCTACCAAATTATTTAGGTTTTGGAAATCATAGGCATTTATTCTTTCAATATTAACCTTATTTTCTATTGAAGGGATGGTAATAATAATTTCAACGGGTGATTCACTAGATGATAAAAGTTCATAAAGATTACTTATGAAATTAACGAATGGTTCTCTGGCAGTAGTTGAAATACCTTGAAAATTGATATTAATACCTTGTAATTTCTTTTGGGGTAATAGGTTTTTTATTTGTGCATGAAATTTCTTTTGTGCGCTTGAATCATGTAAGAATTTGGAAATTTCTGATGCGTTATTGTTTTGAACAGTAATATAGATATCGCATCCTGTTATTTTTGCGTCATTTAAGATACTGGAGGTGCAAAAATCGTTTAGAATTTCTGGTGTTTTACTGTCCCCTGAGGGGGTGAGCTCATATCCTTCGTAGTTCAGACCAGACAAATAATTGAAGTTATAGTCTTGTGAATTGCCACCTCGATAAAAATCATAGTTTCCAATTATCTTTATTTTTGGTTGTAGGCATTTCCTGAAATAATAGATAGTGTCATTTTGGATAATGCTATCCAACGCATTAGAAGAAGGATTAAAATTTGAATAACGGCAAAATAGAATACTATCGTTAGATGAATTCAGTATTGGGGCGGGATTATTTTGGATTAACTCTTCAATAAAACTTTGAACTCTTTCCTCTTTTTTTCGCTCCTTATTTTCTCTGAATTTAAATACTTGAATAGTTTTTTTCAAAACACCCTTAGAGTCTTCTATAGTATCTAAAGAATTCAAGTCTTGTGAAAACGTATCAATTTTAGTTTTCTCTTTATTAAAGGGCTTTTGCTCTTGAGAAAACAAAGCGGTGTAATTGAAAATGGACAATGTAAGAAGTACAACAATAAATCTGATTTGACGCACTATTTTTTGAACCAATAATAAATGTAACATTTTAAGCTGTTTACCCTTAAAGGTAAGTCATTGGAGAAATTGAATCAGAAACAAATTTTTAATTTTTTCCAAAATTTTTTTCGAGTTCCAAATCTTGAAAGCGACCTAACATAGAAGTCAGCCCCCACTCTTTTTGGGTTTTGGGGATACCCCCTCATATTGTTTAATCTTTAAAATTTAAAAACTATGGTTACGATTGTAGATTACAGGACCTATCTCAGAGAAGATGGGTCAGAATTTCACTCACTAGTGGTTCAAGGAGGAGCAGAAGCCGTTAAAAGCAAGAAAACGGACAGAATTTATTTAACAGCAAGAACAAGAGGGGGAGCATCAAAAGCGGTATCAGAAATGATACCGCTTTTTTGTGTTTAATTATTTCTGGGCTTCGACCCTGTTGGAATTAAAGAACACCCTATCAGGGGAGCGAAAGTGTTGCGAATCCCGTAGTAAAATAATCCACAGAACTGAACACCATCATTTGAATATGACATCACAAAGCCTACCTTTTTAATCAATTTCAAAACCTGAGCATATGTTGGGCGAACGAAACACAAAGGAAGAACTAGTGACCGCTTTCCATAAAGACGCGCAATGGTGGAGAACGACCATTGGCTATATTGAAACTGAAATTCACTTCATAGATCAATTGCTTGGAGCTAAACGATAAAAAGAAAACACGCTCAATCTTTTGAGCGGTTGCAAGAGTTTAAGCAGGAAATAAAGACCAGACGTACGGAGACAAAAAATCTGAAAAAAGAACTGGAATTATATGAAGATGCCTTGCGGAGTACTTTAGAATGCCAAGATATTTCTTGTGATAGCTATTACCTAGAAAACCACTAGGATTTAAAAAAGCGTTTCGAGGAATTTTACACCAACTTCAACATTTATAAGACAGGCGTGTTCGAGTATATCGAAGGGGTGCTGTAAGGTATTTAGGGCCAAAAATATGTTGCGTTAGATGACATAGCTCATTTTACAGGATGTAAAGACTTCTTAGTTTTAAGGATCCTAGAAGACAATAGATGAAAACCACCTTTGAAGTCCAACCCAACATATCGGGACCTAAGAAAAAACGCATCTTGGAAAACCTGGCTACCCTAGAGCAAATTTGGAATATCGCCATCGATTCGGCGAGTGTGTCCTTTGACTATATGACCTGGGCCGATTTACAAGCGGTACGACGAGAACTGCAGGAACTCGGTTTCCGCATCATCAATGACACGCAGCGCTTCGATAGTCCTCAAAAACCGATCTGATACACAGCAACCATGAAAACCAAATTCACCACCATTCTCGTGTATTTCCTGCTGCTGTTGGCCCTACTCTTTACAGGATACTTGCTATTGCCGCCGGACAGCGGTAGTTCCGAGCTTCCGAACACCCTTCCGCACTCGGTAGAAAAACAAACGGTACCCAAAGGGATACGGAATAGGGATACCGTTCACATACACGACTATTTCAGATATATCGATTCCCTTGTGGTGGCCTACGATTCGGTAACCGACTATGGGCTAACGGAACATTTCTTGGTACGCGCCAATCGGTGGATTATAGATACCTTGGCCAACACGGATTATTACCGTTTAATGGCGCGGGGTTCCTTCGTCTACGACCAAAAACAGGCTATCGTGTTGCGACCGGGCGATTCCATTTTTATACCCGATGTGACCACCGCTGGCCAGCTTCTTGAAAAAATCAACACCACCCATATAGACGTGAACATCCCCGAATTCAAATTGCGCATCTATGAAGCGGATAGCGTGTTGTACACGATTCCGATACGGGTAGGACAAAACCGCCAGCGCTACTTGAAAATGGGGGATCGAATAACCGATTTGCGCACCAAAACCGGCACGGGGGAGATCGTGGATTATCGTCGCGATCCTGCCTTCTATAATCCTGTGGATGGCAATCGATTTTACCTAACAAAGCGGGACGATCAAAGAACCACCTTGATGCCGCAGATTCCTTGGATAGAGACCCAGATCAATGGCATCCGCTACGGACAACTCATACACCCCACCACCAACCCCAAGTCACTAGGGAAAGCCTATTCCAATGGCTGTATCGGGACTAGGGAATCGGATGCCTGGATTATCTATTACCATGCGCCCATAGGTACAAAAATTAGGATTCGGTATGACCTAAAGGTCACCGATTCCTTGGGTGTGGAACGCGTATTGAAGGACATCTATGGGTATGCCGAATAGGGTTGCTTTGAACGGGGTGGATAAAACGGTACCTGTTCCTTGGAATAGCAGGCTCATTAGTTCCATCCGCCGCCCAGGGCTCTGTACATATTCACAAAAGCGTTCATCTGTTTCACTTTGGTCTCTACAAGTTCAAATTTCGCTTCTAGGGCATCTCGTTGGGTCAGGAGTACTTCCATATAATCTGCCCGTGCCGAACGGAACAGGGTGTTGGAAATAGCGATGGACTCTGTAAGTGCTTCCACTTCCTGTGCCTTCAAACCGTAACTTTTTTCAAGGTTCCCCAAGTTGGATAATTGATTCGCAACTTCTACGTAGGCATTCAAAATGCTTCGTTCGTACTCGTAAACCGCTTGTAGCTGTTTCGCATTGGCGCTATAATACGTAGCTTTTATAGCGTTTCGATTTATCAATGGTGCGGTTAAATCACCGACCAAGTTATACACCAATGATTCTGGTGTTTTGGTCAAATACGATGGATTAAATGCTTGCAATCCTATCCCCGCAGAAATGCCAAATGAAGGATAAAATCGTGCCTTGGCGACCTTCACATCGAGTTTAGATGCTGCCAGTTCCAATTCGGCCTGCCGTATGTCGGGCCGGTTTTGTAACAATTGGGAGGGAAGTCCCGCATAGATGGTTTCAGGTACCAAGTCATTAAATATTTTGGAATTTCGTTCGATGGGTTGTGGTAACCTACCTATCAAAAAGTTGATCTTATTTTCTGTTTCGGTAATCTTTTGTTGTGTGTCAAACTGAAGGCT
>JBLICT010000237.1:0-4727 GCA_047632415.1 Maribacter sp. | reverse complement strand
AAAAAATAAAACTGATATCAGAAATACTTTTGGTATAGAAATATAGTAATGGGCCTAAGGCAAGAGAAAAATTTAAAGGAACTAGAAAAAATCTCGGAGCATATCTAAAAAAGTCCAAATCGTGGCTCAATACCCAAATATTCCATAATACGATAACCAAAGCTGCCAATCCTAAAAAGCGATTTGCTTTTTGGTTGATACGTTTAGAAAAAATTAATAATAAGCAAAACGTAAGGCCAATAAATACAGAGGCCAAGATGAGTAAGTTGTATAAGTTTATTTTAAAATCCAATAGTTTAATGAATTTGATTATTTATTAAAAATACGAAATCCTCAATAGCACTGATTTAGCAACAGACTATTGAGGATTTACAAATATTTATGCTGCAACTTATTTACTCAAATACATCTTCCTACGAGCATAAAGGTTATAAAATTCATCATCCTTTAAGCTATCAATAAAGAGTATACTTTCACCCGTACTTTTCATTTCTGGACCTAAATTCTTATTTACATTCGGAAATTTATTAAAAGAGAAAACCGGCTGCTTGATGGCAAAACCTTCTAACTGTGGATTGAAATTAAAATCCTTCACTTTCTTCTCCCCTAACATTACCTTGGTTGCATAGTTTACATAAGGTTCCTTATAGGCTTTGGCAATAAAGGGAACCGTGCGTGAAGCTCTTGGATTCGCTTCTATAATATACACCATATCATCCTTTATGGCGAATTGAATATTGATGAGACCAACGGTATTAAGTGCTAGTGCAATCTTCTTTGTGTGATCTTTTATTTGCTGCATTACAAACTCACCCAAATTGAAAGGCGGTAAAGTAGCGTTAGAGTCACCAGAGTGAATTCCGCATGGCTCTATGTGTTCCATAATTCCTATAATATAAACATCTTTACCATCACAAATAGCATCTGCTTCTGCTTCAATTGCACCATCTAGATAATGATCTAGTAAGAGTTTGTTATTTGGGATTTTATGAAGTAAATCTACCACATGCTCTTCCAACTCTTCCTTATTGATAACAATTTTCATTCCTTGGCCACCCAGTACATATGAAGGCCGAACTAATAGGGGAAAATTTAGCTTATCCGAAAGTATCAGTGCTTCTTCAGCAGTTTCTGCTACGCCAAATTCTGGAAAAGGGATATTATTCTCAAGCAATAATTCTGAGAAATTTCCTCTGTCTTCGGCCAAATCCAAAGATTCGAAACTAGTTCCGATAATTTTAATACCGTATTTCGATAGCTTTTCTGCCAATTTCAAAGCGGTCTGTCCACCTAGTTGTACAATAACCCCTTCTGGTTTTTCATGACGGATAATATCATAAATATGTTCCCAGAACACAGGCTCAAAGTACAACTTATCAGCGGTATCAAAATCTGTAGAAACAGTTTCAGGATTACAATTAATCATTATAGTTTCGTAACCACATTCAGCAGCTGCCAAAACACCATGTACACAACAATAGTCAAACTCTATCCCCTGCCCTATTCTGTTAGGACCAGAACCTAAAACTACAATCTTTTTCTTATCAGAAACGATACTATCGTTCTCTACGTAGCGGGTACCATCTGGTTTTTCTATTTCTGCCTCAAAAGTAGAATAATAATAAGGCGTCATTGCCTTAAACTCAGCCGCACAGGTATCTACTAATTTATAAACCCTATTAATATTAAGTTCTGTACGTTTGTTATATACTTCGCTCTCATAACAATCTAACATATGGGCAATTTGCCTATCGGCAAAACCTTTCTGCTTGGCTTCTAGTAATAATTCCTTAGAAAGACTTGAGATAGTGTATTTTGAAATCTCTTTTTCAAGTTGATATAGCTCTTCATATTGCTTTAAGAACCACATATCTATCTTAGTAATCTCATGAATTCTACTCAATGGAATACCCATTTGTATAGCATCATAAATAACGAAGACCCTATCCCAACTAGGAATCGTTAATTTACTAATGATTTGGTCATAATCCTTGTATCCTTTGCCATCTGCGCCTAAGCCATTCCTGCTAATTTCTAAGGATTGTGTTGCTTTGTGTAAAGCTTCCTGAAAAGAACGGCCTATTCCCATCACTTCTCCTACAGATTTCATTTGAAGTCCTAAAGTCCTATCGGAACCTTCAAACTTATCAAAATTCCATCGCGGAATTTTTACGATAACATAATCTAAAGTAGGTTCAAAAAGTGCCGAAGTAGATTTTGTAATCTGGTTCTGTAACTCGTCCAAAGAATAACCAATAGCCAATTTTGTAGCTATTTTTGCGATAGGATAACCAGTAGCTTTAGACGCTAATGCTGACGACCTAGAAACCCTTGGGTTTATCTCGATAGCAATAATATCTTCTTTTTCATCTGGGCTAACAGCAAACTGCACATTACAACCGCCTTCAAAATCACCAATGCTACGCATCATATGTATGGCCATATCACGCATTCTCTGATAGGTTTTATCAGACAAGGTCATTGCTGGTGCAACAGTAATAGAATCCCCAGTATGGATTCCCATAGGATCCATGTTTTCAATGGCACAAATAATCACGACATTGTCATTACAATCACGCAACAACTCTAATTCATATTCTTTCCAGCCCATCATGGCTTTATCAATCATGACTTCATGAATAGGAGAGATTTCTAATCCTATACTTAACAATTCATCGAAATCTTTTGGATCATAAACAATAGAAGCTCCAGCTCCACCTAGCGTATAAGAAGCTCTAATCACTAATGGAAATCCAAATTCTTGCGCAATTTCCTTTCCTTTCAAAAAAGAGGTAGCCGTTGCCTGTGGAGCCATGCCTACGCCAATTTCAAGCATTAACTTACGAAACTTCTCACGATCTTCTGTGATATTAATTGCATCAATATCAACACCAATCATATCTACATCAAAATCTTTCCAAATCCCTTTTTCATCAGCTTCAATACATAAGTTCAAAGCAGTTTGACCACCCATAGTAGGTAAAACCGCATCAATCTGCGGATGTTCCTTTAAAATTTCTATAATCGATTTTGTGTTTAAAGGCTTTAGGTAAATATGATCTGCCATGGAGGGGTCCGTCATAATAGTTGCCGGATTACTATTGATTAAAATAGTCTCTATACCATCTTCACGTAAAGAACGCAAAGACTGGGATCCAGCATAATCAAATTCACAAGCCTGGCCTATAACAATAGGACCAGAACCAATAATTAAAATCGAGTTTAAATCTTTTCTTTTCGGCATGTTCTTGTTTACTATTTTGAATGAATTAAATTACTGAAAGTTATAACTTTCAGTCCGATAAGGGCAAAAAAAAGGTGCTACTTTTAAAAAAGTAACACCTTCAATATTTTTAAAAAAATAAAATCATTTATTTTTTATGTCTTGGCTCTGAGGAAACAGTTAACTTCTTTCTTCCTTTTGCTCTTCTTCTAGCAATAACTTTTCTTCCGTTAACGGAAGACATACGCTCTCTGAACCCATGTTTATTTTTTCTCTTCCTCTTTGAGGGCTGGTATGTTCTTTTTTGTCCGGGCATCTCTTAAAACCTTTTCTATTGTTTGATAATTTACAGAAGTACCTGTAAACTGGGCGCAAATATACAAAGACTTTTTTCTTTAACAAGCCTTATCAAAAAAAATATTTTTAGAATTCTTTACAGTACAAAACCTAGGTTTTGCCTAATTTTGTGCGACTTTAATTTTGATGTTTTCTTTCTGTTATCGTTAAACAGCATACTTTAGAATTAGACAAAAAACAAGTAAACCAATAGTATCAAAGCACATCTTCATGTTCAATAAAAACATTAAACTAGTTATTGCAGGATTAATCATCGCCTACGCTGTTTATCAGTTTGTAGAAGGAGAGATAGGGAATGGTATATTTTTATTGCTAATCTCATCTATTTTTATCTTTCTATATTTTAGGAATGAGATTATTTTGTTGGCCTTTCTACGGATGCGAAAGCAGGACTTAACCGGCACGCAAAATTGGTTAAAAAAAATCAAAAACCCAGAAGGCGCCTTGACACCAAAACAACAAGGGTACTACAATTACCTTCACGGAATTATATTTTCTCAGACAAACCTGACCCAAGCTGAAAAATACTTTAAAAAAGCACTTAAACTTGGGTTAAGTATGGATTATGATGTGGCAATGGCAAAGTTAAGTCTAGCGGGTATCGCTATGCAGAAAAGGCGTAAAAGAGAAGCTACCATGTTACTAAAAGAAGCCAAGAAATTAGATAAGAACAACATGCTAGCCGAACAGATACGTATGATGCAACAGCAAATGAAAAAGATTTAAACTCCAAACTCACCACAGCTGTAATCAAGCAGCGATATTCAATAAAAAAGAAAAGTGTTCATCCTTTCAAACGAGGAAAATCCCGTATTCTAAGTTGTTTAACTTAGAATACGGGATTTTATATTCAATTACCTACGTTTAACAGAAGACAACAACTACGTGCTTATTTAGAGTCCCTGTAATATCCTTTGTTCGGAATCTCAATAGTGTATTTTTTCTTAGAATTATTGTTCAAATGAGGCTCCCTTAGCCAAGGGTTATGCCTTTTTAATATTTTGTAGTTTATCTCATATTTCTCAGAGAAATTCGCAAAACTGGATACCGGTTCATCCACCTCTACGGTAAAAGAAGGAACTGCATTATACATATCGTCCTTTTCTAAATGGAAACCATATTTCTCTGGATGAGAGAGGATTGCCTT
>JBLICT010000236.1:0-4728 GCA_047632415.1 Maribacter sp. | reverse complement strand
CGGATTCCAGCAGCAACTGCGCCTTCCGACTTCAATTTAAAATGCCAAATATCTCCAGTGTTTTTCACATGTGTACCACCGCATAATTCTACCGATTTTCCAAACTTTATCGTGCGCACCGTATCCCCATATTTTTCACCGAACAATGCCATAGCTCCAGATGCCAAGGCTTCTTCCATGGGTATATTACGTTTTTCCTCTAAGGCTAATTGCCCTTCTATGCGTGCGTTTACAAAACCCTCAACTTGTGCCAACTCGTCATCTGTCATTTTGGAGAAGTGGGAAAAATCGAACCGTAGCGATTTGGAATGCACGGAGGAACCCTTTTGTTCTACATGCGTTCCCAATACTTCGCGCAACGCTTGGTGTAATAAATGCGTTGCCGTGTGGTTGGCCTCTGTAAGCTGTCTGTGTTTGGTATCTGCCACGGCCTTAAAAGTGCCCTCCAGTTTTTTGGGAAGGTTCTTAGCAAAATGTACGATTTCGTTGTTTTCTTTTTTCGTGTCGATGATGTATACCACATCGCCATCTGAAGATTCCAGATAGCCTTTGTCGCCTGTTTGTCCTCCTCCTTCGGCATAAAACGGGGTAAAATTGAACACCAATTGATACTGTACGCCTTCTTTCTTGGATGTGATTTTTCTATATTTTACAATTTTCACATCGGTCTGTAACGTATCATATCCTATAAATTCCTGTTCGTTATCATAGGCCAAAACTTCCCAATCCTGTTTGGACATCTCAGACGCCGATTTGGAGCGTTTTTTCTGCGCTTGCATGGCCGCATCAAATCCGGCTTCATCCAAGGCATATCCTTTTTCGCTTAGGATGAGTGCAGTTAAATCGATAGGAAACCCGAAGGTATCGTACAACTCAAAAGCCTTGCCACCGTCTATTGTATTGGTCTTGGCGTTGGAAATTATGACATCCAGCAGCACCAAACCTTGATCCAGGGTTTTTAAGAAGGAATGTTCCTCCTCCTTAATAACGTTCTGTATCAGCTGCTTCTGTTCTTTTAATTCAGGGAATGCATCTCCCATTGTCTGGGCAAGGACATTCACCAAACGAAACATAAAAGGTTCCTTGGTATTTAGAAACGTAAAGCCATACCGCACCGCACGGCGCAGTATTCTGCGGATTACATACCCTGCTCCCGTATTGCTCGGCAACTGTCCGTCCGCAATAGAAAACGCCACTGCCCTAATATGATCGGCAATTACACGTATAGCAATATCAACTTCTTTATCCTTTCCATAATCGGCATTAGCAATAGTTTCAATTTCACGTATCAGAGGTGTAAAGACATCAGTATCATAATTTGATTTAACGTTCTGCATTACCATACACAACCTTTCAAAACCCATTCCCGTATCTACATGCATCGCAGGCAAAGGCTCTAAACTACCATCTGCTTTACGGTTGTACTGCATAAAAACCAAGTTCCAAATCTCTACTACTAAAGGATGGTCCGCATTTACCAAACTTGCACCAGACACCTTTTCCTTTTCTTCCTTTGAGCGTATATCTACGTGGATTTCCGAACAGGGGCCACAAGGGCCTTGGTCTCCCATTTCCCAAAAATTATCTTTTTTATTACCTAGAATAATTCGGTTTTCCGGCACAATCTTACGCCATAGCTCGTAAGCTTCATTGTCTTTTCCTAGCTTATCAGCATCATTACTTCCTTCAAAAACGGAAACATATAGACTCTCTTTGTCAATCTTTAAAACATCGGTCAACAATTCCCATGCCCAAGTAATAGCCTCTTCTTTAAAGTAATCTCCAAAGCTCCAGTTACCTAACATCTCGAACATCGTATGATGGTAGGTGTCCTTGCCTACCTCTTCCAAATCATTATGTTTGCCACTTACCCTAAGGCATTTTTGCGAATCCGACACCCTCGTTGCCTTAGGTTCAGAGATTCCCAAAAAATACTCCTTAAACTGATTCATACCCGCGTTTGTAAAAAGCAAGGTGGGGTCATCTTTAATGACCATAGGGGCAGAAGGCACGATTTTGTGCTTTTTACCTTCAAAAAATTGTAAAAATTGCTTTCGTATATCCTTGGAATTCATCTAAAATGCTAAGCTTTTACAAATTTTAACTGTTTGTAGAAAACAATTTTTATATTTGTTTGTTATGTTAAAAATAAACCACAAAAATAGTATAAAATCTATTCATGTCTAAGGTAAAATACTATTACGACCCAGACACGCTATCGTATCGAAAGATAGAACCTGAAAAATCTAGACGCTACCGCAATATTGTCTTTTTCTTTTTGGGAGCATTTCTCTTTGGTTTTTTAGGACTGATATTACTTTTAAACACCAACTTAATCAACACCCCAAGGGAACTTTCCTTGGCACGAGAAGTTAAAAATTACGAACTTCAATTTGAGCTTCTGAATAAAAAAATGGAACATATTGAAGATGTTCTGGTAAATATAGAAGACCGAGACAACAACATATACCGTCTTTATTTTGAAGCCAATCCCATTCCGGAAGAACAAAGGCGTGCAGGTTTTGGAGGTATTAACCGTTATAAATCGCTAGAGGGCTTCAATAATTCCGATATGGTCATCGCTACCACCCAACGGTTGGATATTATTAAGAAACAAATGACCATACAATCCAAATCCTTGGATGAGATTACTAAGTTGGCAGAGGAAAAAGAAAAGCTTTTAGTGGCTATTCCTGCCATACAGCCTATTAACAACGAGGATTTAAAAAGAATGGCATCTGGTTACGGGTGGCGTTCAGATCCTTTTACAAAGGCAAGAAAAATGCATTACGGAATGGATTTTACGGCACCAAAAGGTACTCCAATTTACGCAACTGGAGATGGTAAAATAACCAGAGCTGATAATAATTCATCTGGATATGGAAAACACATTCGTATTGATCACGGCTACGGATATTTGAGCCTCTACGCCCATCTTAGTCAATACAACGTTAAGAAGGGCAAAAAGGTTAAAAGAGGGGATCTCATCGGTTTTGTGGGTAGTACAGGACGTTCAGAAGCGCCACATTTACACTATGAGGTATGGAAAGACAAAGACCGTATAAACCCTTTAAATTTCTACTATGGTAGTTTATCCCCAGAGGAATTTGAGAATATGTTGAAATACGCAAACCAAGAAAATCAATCCCTGGACTAATGCAAATAGAACTCCCTGAAAAAAGATATTATGGCATTGGAGAAGTTGCCCGTGCTTTTAATGTAAACACCAGCCTTATACGTTTTTGGGAAAAGGAATTTGATGTATTACAACCCAAAAAAAATGCTAAGGGAAACCGAAAATTTACCCCGCAGGATATAAAGAATCTCCAACTCATCTATCATTTGGTAAAAGAACGTGGCTTTACGTTGGATGGTGCAAAGACGCACTTAAAGGAGGAAAAACAAAAAACATTATCCAACTTTGATATCATACAAAAATTGGAAGGTGTAAAAGCAGAACTTATCAAAATTAAGAATCAACTATAAACATTAAACCACTTGTTCCTAAAAGGAACTAGCTAAACAACACTAATCATGAAAAAAGGAATTATTGCACTAATTGTACTGGGCGTCATCGCTTTTGGACTATACCAATGGGGTGTTGGTTTTAATAATACCGCAATTGCATTGAAAGAAACTTCTACCAAAACATGGGCCAATGTAGAAAGCTCCTACCAACGTAGAAACGATCTAATCGGAAACTTGGTTAAAACCGTACAAGGTGCAGCAGATTTTGAAAGAGGAACACTAACCGATGTCATAGAAGCCCGGGCAAAAGCAACATCTGTAAGCATAGACCCTACCAACATTACACCAGAACAGCTGGCACAGTTTAATCAAGTCCAAAGCGGCTTAAGTGGAGCTTTAAGTAAACTTCTGGTTACAGTAGAGCGCTATCCAGACTTAAAAGCCAATCAGAATTTCCTAGAACTGCAATCACAGTTGGAAGGAACGGAAAATAGAATAAACGTAGCTCGTGACCGTTTTAATGCCTCGGTAGAACCCTACAATCTACATATCAAAAAATTCCCGAATTCCGTTTTGGCCGGTATCTTCAATTTTGATGAATTAGCTTATTTTAAATCCGAAGCCGGTTCGGAACAAGCACCTGATGTTAATTTTGATTTTGAATAGAACCCTATGTCCAAAGTCGAGGATTTTTTAAGTGTTACGGACGAACAGGAAATCGTGGAAGCGATTCTGAAAGCCGAAACAAACACATCCGGAGAAATTAGGGTACATATAGAATCCCATACCCGACTGGATCATTATAAGCGAGCTAGAGAAGTGTTTCATCTTCTTAAAATGGACAATACAAAGCAAGAGAATGGTGTGCTTTTATATGTTGCTGTAAACGACCGGAAATTCTCTATTTGTGGCGATAAGGGCATAGATAAAGTGGTTCCAGAAGATTTTTGGGAGTCTACCAAAGATATCATTCAGTCCCACTTTAAAAAGGGAAACTTTAAAGATGGCATTTTAGAAGGAGTGCTAAAAGCAGGTACCGAATTGGAAAAGCATTTTCCTTGGAAACATGGCGACACTAACGAATTAAGCAATGAGGTATCTAAAGGCTAGTCTTAGCTTTTTATTGTTAATGTGCTTTCTCCCTATTTTGGGACAGTTTGAAATACCCGAAAAACCAGAAAAAGAAACCAGTGTTTATGACTATATAAATCTACTATCTGATGTTCAGAAAAATGCTCTGGAACAAAAGTTGATACGTTA
>JBLICT010000235.1:0-4776 GCA_047632415.1 Maribacter sp. | reverse complement strand
GAAGTTATTTTTGATGGATTAAAAATGTTTTTTAAATCCGTTAAGAATCACTAATTTTGCACAATGTTTTTTAAAATGAAGCGATTTTTTATTTTTCTGGTTTTAGTAGCCGCCTTTCAATCCTGTAGTGAGTACCAGAAGGTACTTAAAAACGATGAGGTGAAGCCAAAGTATGATATGGCCGAAAAATTATATGAGGAGGGTGATTTTAAGCATGCGAATAGATTGTTGGAACAGATTGCTCCAAAGTATATTGGTAAACCACAAGGGGAGCGGGTGATGTTCTTTTTGGCGAACAGTTACTTTAAGTTGGAAGACTACAATACTGCGGGATATCAGTTTGAGCGTTTTATAAAATCCTATCCAAAGAGCGATAAAAGTACCGAAGCAGCTTATTTAGGCGCAAAAAGTTATTACGAGTTATCTCCAAATTATACCTTAGATCAGTCAGATACTGATAAAGCTTTACTCAAACTTCAGAACTTTATCAATGCCTATTCGGATTCGGAGTATTTTGCAGAATCAAATGCTATGGCTCAGGAATTGACTACAAAAAAAGAACGTAAGGCCTATGAAATTCTAAAGCAGTACAACAAGCTAGGGGAGTTCAACTATGATATGATAAAATCGGCCGTAGCCGCAAGTAATAACTTTGTTTCCGACTTTCCGGGTTCGATTTATCGTGAGGAAGCCTTGTTTGTGAAAGCAGATGCGCTTACTCATATGGCAATGAACAGTTTTCTAAGTTTACAAAAAGAACGACTAGAGAGCGCTAATGAGGCTATTATGGCGTTTAAGAAGCAGTATCCGAATACTAACTTCGAGAAAGAAATAACCAAGTTGACGGAGAAAGTAGAAAACGGATTAGGACAATACACAGCAGAATCAAAATAAATAGTTTCCAATATGAACATGAACGATTTAAAAAACTCGAAAGCTGCCGTATCTACGGTAACTATTAATAAAAACGAGTTCGATAGTAAAACCAACAATATTTACGAAGCAATCTCCATTACCGCAAAACGTGCCGTGCAGATCAATTCGGAAATCAAAAAAGAGTTGTTGGAGAAGTTAGAAGAATTCGCAACGTACAGCGACAGTCTTGAAGAAGTTTTTGAGAATAAGGAGCAGATTGAGGTTTCTAAATTTTACGAAAAATTACCAAAACCTCATGCCATGGCGGTAGAGGAATGGTTGATGGATAGAATATACCACAGAAATACAGAGAAAGACGCATAAGGGTTATGTTAGGCGGTAAAAACATCCTTTTAGGCATTACCGGAGGGATTGCCGCATATAAAACCACATTCCTTGTACGTTTACTGATAAAAGCTGGCGCTAATGTTAAGATTGTTCTTACGGATAGCGCCAGCTCTTTTGTTTCTCCCCTAACCTTAGCAACACTTTCTAAGAATCCGGTAATCTCCGATTTTGTAAAGTCCGACGCAAACAGCACGGACTGGAACAATCATGTAGCTTTGGGGTTATGGGCAGACCTTATGGTTATTGCTCCTGCAACAGCCAATACGATGTCCAAAATGGTAACTGGAAATTGTGATAATCTATTATTGGCTACCTATCTTTCTGCCAAGTGTCCTATTTTTTTTGCCCCAGCAATGGATTTGGATATGTACAAACATCCAAGTACCGTATCTACCTTAAAAACCTTAGCGTCTTATGGTAATCATATGATTCCAGCAACCACGGGGGAATTGGCAAGTGGTTTGCATGGTGAAGGCCGTATGGCAGAACCGGAGGATATACTTGTTTTTATAAAACAGCAACTGAGGGTTGGACTTCCACTACAGGATATAAAAGTATTGATTACCGCTGGACCAACCTATGAAGCCATAGACCCTGTGCGATTTATTGGAAATCATTCTTCGGGACTTATGGGTTTCGAGCTTGCCAAATGTGCCGCACGATTGGGAGCTAATGTGGTTCTTGTTTCTGGACCGACCAAATACACTATTGAGCACGAAAACATTACCTTGATAAGCATAGTTTCTGCCCAAGAAATGTACAAAAGTACGCATGAGCATTATGCAGCTGCCGAAATAGTAATCTGTGCTGCAGCGGTTGCCGATTATACACCAAAAGTTATCGCATCCCAAAAAATAAAAAAGTCCGAAGGTAATTTACAAATTGATTTAGTGAAGACAAAAGATATCCTCTACTCCCTAGGGCAGGCCAAGAAAGACCAATATCTTGTTGGTTTTGCTTTGGAGACCGAAAATGAAGTGGAAAATGCGAAAGGAAAGCTCAAAAGGAAGAACTTGGACGCCATTGTACTTAATTCGCTAAACGATAAAGGAGCAGGTTTTGGCGGAACCACCAATAAAATAAGTTTTTTAGATACCAATTCTACAATACAAACGTTTGAATTAAAAACCAAGGCAGCCGTTGCCGAGGATATTTTTAATGAAATCATCAAAAGACGCTATGCGTAAGCTTCTATTTTTCTTTGGCCTTTGTGTTGTTTGTACTGCCTTGAATGGTCAGGAATTGAATGCATCCATAACTGTAAATGCAGATCAGGTTTCCCAAACAAACCAACAGATTTTTAAAACCTTAGAACGTTCCTTGACCGATTTTGTAAACAAAACAAAATGGACGAATAGGGTGTATAAGGAGAATGAGCGGGTAAACACCCAAATGTTCATTACTATAACGGAGTACGAGTCTGATCGCTTTAGCGGTACCATCCAAATTCAGTCTTCTAGGCCGGTTTTTAATACCTCGTATGAAAGTACGGTGTTTAACTATAAGGATAACCAATTCAATTTTCAATATATAGAATTTCAACCCTTGGTGTTCAATGAGAATGTTTTTGAATCTAACCTTGTGGCAGTGATTGCGTATTATGCTTATATTATTTTAGGATTGGATGCAGATACCTTCGCCTTGGAAGGTGGTACGGATCAGTTCAGAAAAGCACAACAGATAACAACGCAAGCACAGGGAAGTAATTTTGCAGGTTGGAATCAGTCTACTTCAGACAATAGAACTCGATTCGATTTTATAAGCGATATATTATCCAACACCTACAAGGAATATCGTGTAGCCATGTACAATTACCATCGCAAAGGCTTGGATATCTTAGGGGATAATAATAGTACTGGAAAACAGGTAATTGCAGGTACAATCAATCTCTTTCAGATTATGGCCAATAGAAGGCCAAATGCCTTTTTGGTTCAGACGTTTTTTGATGCTAAATCAGAGGAAATTCAGAATATATTTTCAGATGGGCCTAAAGTAGATATCGTTAAGTTAAAGGAAACCTTGAATAAGGTAGCGCCTTTTTACTCTGGTACCTGGAACGATATTAGTTACTAGCCCCTTTTTTCACTTCAGAATATAGAGTACCTTTGTGCCACTAAAGTATTAAAGTGTGCTATCTAACCTTTCGATTGAAAATTACGCGCTAATAGACAGCTTGGAAGTTGATTTAGCTTCTGGTTTTACGGTAATTACCGGAGAAACCGGAGCAGGGAAATCTATCTTGCTAGGCGGACTTTCTTTGGTGCTTGGTAAGCGTGCAGATCTTTCTTCCCTGCGTAATAAGGCACAAAAATGTATCGTAGAAGCGTACTTTTTAATAAAGGATTACGGTCTTCAACCTTTCTTTGATGCTAATGATCTGGATTATGAAGAAACGACCATAATACGTAGGGAAATCTTGCCTAGTGGTAAATCGAGAGCTTTTATTAACGATACACCTGTAAAGCTAGATATTCTTACTCGGTTGGGAGATCAATTGATAGATGTGCACTCGCAGCACCAGACAATGCAATTGACAGAGAACGATTTCCAGTTTAAATTGATTGATGCCCTCGCAAATAATAAAGCTAGACTTTCTAACTACGCAAATACCCTAAAATCCTATTCTGCCGTACAAAGAGAGTTGAACGACTTAACAGAATTTCAGCATAACGCTACCAAAGAACAAGATTATAATACTTTTTTGTTGACAGAATTGGAAGCTGCTCCGCTAAAGGAAGGAATTCTGGAAGCACTGGAAACGCAGTACGAGCAATTGAATAACGTAGAGTTGATCAAGGAGGAACTATCCAAAGGGGATCAGCTTTTGAATGATGACGAGATTGGGGTACTCTCCTTACTGACTGAAGCGCGATCGGCACTTTCAAAATTAGCAGGTTTTGGAATCGAGTATGCAGGTCTGTATGAAAGAATACAATCGGTTTTTATAGAATTAGATGATGTAAATACAGAATTACAGGCTTTCCAGGAGGCTGTTGAGTCTGATCCTGCATTATTGGAAGAGGTAAATACAAAATTACAACTGCTTCATAATTTACAAAAAAAGCATGGTGTTTCAGAAATTTCCGAGTTGATTGCGATTAAGAACCAACTTTCGGATAGTCTTTTTGAAACTGCGAATGTGGACCAGAAAATAGCCTTGAAGACTAAGGAACTGCAAGAGTTGGAATCTTCGTTAGAAGAACAAGGCGTGCTACTGCGCGAAAAACGAAACGGGGTGATACCGCAATTAAGAAAACAATTGGAAGCTGATCTGTCTCTTTTGGGAATGCCAAGTGCTTCTTTTCAAATATCCTTAAACCCTACGGATAGCTTTAAGGGGAACGGGATGGATGAACTCTCTTTTTTGTTTACAGCAAACAAAGGCAGTTCCTATGGGGTACTTAAAAAGGTGGCTTCCGGTGGGGAATTGTCACGTATTATGCTGGTTATAAAAGCGATTTTGGCTAAGTACGAAAAGTTACCGACCATCATGTTTGACGAAATTGATACTGG
>JBLICT010000234.1:0-4842 GCA_047632415.1 Maribacter sp. | reverse complement strand
CTCAACCCTCTAACACTCATTTCTAATAACTTGTTTCGATCCAAAATAGTACTCAGAACTCAAGAGATTCCTGCGAAGTACGCTAATAATCATAAATTTTAGATTAATCAGCGTACCAAAGTGATTCTGCCCATTATTCATTTTCTGTAACTTCCAAGAACAGATTTGATGCAATCTGATTCGATATCTGAATTTCCTTTTGCTTGATTTCGATCCTCATAGAACCGTCGAACTCCTCCCGTTCCAATACCCTAATAGTATCCCCAAGGGCGATACGTTTCTTTTCCAAAAACTTTAAAAATCCGGCTGACGTATCATTTAAACCCACGCATATACCTTCCGCACCAAGCGAAAGTTCATTCAATAACTTCTTGACCGTTTTCTTAAACTTCCCATCCTTGTACGGTATAGATGCTCCTAAAAACCCTATGCTAGGACTCCCCAAATAAGCATCTAGTTTAGCTATTAACTGCTCACTCTTTACATGTTCCAGTTGATCCGCCAACAAGGTTACCTCATCCTCGGAAACATCCAATTTTTCAGCAAGAAAGACTTCCCATAAGCGTTGCCTTCTAATTACCGAAAGTGCGCATAAACTACCCATTTCAGTCAAAGAGACTCCTTTGTATTTCTTGTAGGATATCAATTGCTTGTCGGCTAGTTTTTTGACCATATCCGTCACTGATGAAGGCTTGGTATCCATTTTAGCAGCAATCGCATTCGTGCTAATCGTAGCCTGCCCATCCTTCCTCAAATGATAAATAGCCTTAATATAGTCTTCCTCTGCAGGAGTCATAATACCTTAGATTTTATGCTAAAATACAAGCTTCTTATCGAAGTTGGATTGAAATAAAAATCAGATTACGCAGTACAGATGAATTTCTGCAAAAGGATTGAAATTTAATTTTTCGTAGATTGACACCTTAGTCAGCGCTTACATCCGAAACAAAGCTGCAAACAAAAAGGCAACCATCAAATAAAATGAAACAATGAAAAAAATATACGGAGTTCTTTTTCTATTCACTTTAGCGTTTGCCTCCTGCTCTAAACAATCAGACGCAACAATCATGCACCTAGAAACCCCATCATTAAAAATAGCGCTGAATGATACAGGGTCGTTTGTGCATTTTATTGATGTAAGCACCGGCAAAGACTATATTCTAAAAGACTCGGTGGCTCCCTTACTATCCGTAAGAGTTGACAATAAAATTATCCATCCAAAAGCTGCAACGGCTACCGATAGTGCTATTACATTAATATTTGAAAATAATATCGTCGCCTCCATTAAGGTAGAAGAAAAGAACACGCATTTTACTTTTGAACTACTATCCATAACAAACAATGATGCTGTTGAATTAATTATTTGGGGGCCCTATCCTACATCCATACAAAAAATCATAAGTGAAACTGTGGGTGTGGTGCGTAATGATGATTTTGCTATAGGCATACAATCCTTGAATATTAAAACGCTTGGAGGGTTTCCTTGGAACGAAAGCGATCGAATGCCCGCATTCGATATATTTAAAGAAGAGGAGCTAAACGGCATGCATCCCAAATCGGATGGTAGCGTCTTGTATCGAGTTGAAGCTGCAATGCCCATTGCCAATGGCAGTAGCTTACAAGCATATAGCAGAAATAGAACTACCGAAAGGATATTTTCAGATTTTGATCACGATAAAATTGTTGCCCCACCCTATAATGACGGCGGTGTTGTTGGTTCTAAAATAGCACTATTTGGAAGTGCTGAAGCTGCAACCTTAGAAACTATAGGAGCTATTGAAATAGCGGAGGGACTGCCCCATCCTATGATTGATGGCGAATGGGCTAAAACAAACCGAAATGCCGCAGCCGCATATCTCATTACTTCTTTTACGGAAACGACCATCGATGATGCGCTTGCATTAACCAAAAAAGCAGGTTTAAATTATCTGTACCATTACGGCAAAACCTTTGAAAGTTGGGGCCATTTTGAGTTATACAAAGGGGAGTTTCCAAATGGGATAGCAGGTTTAAAAGAATGTGTAGAAAAAGCAGCTGCACAAGGCATAAAACTAGGCACCCATTGTTTATCAAATTTTATCGCAACAGATGACCCTTACGTTACGCCTGTGCCGGACAAAAGACTTGCTAAAGTAGGAAGTTCCATTCTTGTAGGTGATATTGATGCCAATACTACCGAAATAACGATACAATCCCCTGACTACTTCAACCAAATGAAGAACAATAGTTTAAAAACCGTGATGCTAGGTGAAGAACTGATACGCTATGGTAGTGTATCTGAAGCAGCACCTTGGAAATTATTGGATTGCCAGCGAGGGGCATTTGAAACCAAGATACTGAATCATAAAGCTGGCGACACGATTTCTAAGCTATTAGACCATGCCTACAAGGTCTTTTTAACTGATGCCGACCTTACGAAGGAAATGTCTGAAACATTGGCCGATATCTATAACCAAACCGGACTGCGACAAATATCCTTTGATGGTCTTGAAGGAAACCGTTCTACCGGATTGGGTACCTACGGTGAATCTTTAATGCCCTATACTTGGTATAACAGTCTTTCGGATGAATTAAAAAATCATCTGATCATAGATGCGAGTCGCACCACACATTTTTTCTGGCATATCTACAGCCGCATGAACTGGGGAGAACCTTGGTATGCAGGTTTTCGTGAAAGTCAAACAGAATATCGGTTTAACAATCAGGCTTATTTTAAACGGAATTTTATGCCGGGCATGCTGGGTTGGTTTAAAATGACCCCTGAAACCAGTATGGAAGATATGGAGTGGATGTTAGCCAGGTCTGCTGGTTACGATGCTGGTTATGCCCTAGTGGCAGATTTGGAGATTGTTTCCGAAAATGGCAACTCCGACGACATATTGGAATTGATAGGCGACTGGGAAAAATTAAGGCTTTCAAATTCATTTACCGAAGCACAAAAAGAACTTATGCGGGATAATACGAAAGAATTTTCCATTGAAAGAATTAACGATAGCGAATGGAACTGGCAAGAGCTCTATTCAGAAATTTTTATCCACGAAAAAAAGGTACGGCAACCCGGAGAACCGGTACATTCTATGTTTACGTTCAATAATCCAGCAGCAGAACAGATCGGAAGCTTTAGCTTGTCTGCAACTAACGCTGATATAAGTGGCATAGCGATAGAGCTTAATAATTATAAGAAAATTCAGATTCCTGTTAGTATTAAAGAAGGACAAACGCTCAAATATACTGGTGCAAACGAACTGATTTTATACAATGTCAATTGGGAAATTAGCAGCAAAGTAGCACTAGATTTTTCTGAATTTAAAATCAAAAAGGGCGAGAATTCCATTACCCTAAACTGTGATTTTGATACTGCCGAGAAAGAAGCTACCCTTAAGCTGGAAATACGGGCTGGTGTACAGAACCAAACCGTAGTTTTAAAGGAGTAAATTACTTTTCTTAGGTAAGACAGTACTCCTTAAAAGTTTACCAAAAATAATACCCTAACCAAGATTATGTACAAAACATACGAAGGTTCAAACCTAAATTCAGAAATACAAACTAAAACCTATATATCATTACTTATCTGACATTAGAAAATTATCTCACCACCATTAAACCGACTATTAATTCCTATTTTTGATAGATGGCCGTTTTACATTACGATTATATTATTGTTGGAGCTGGTGCAGCCGGACTCATGTTGGCCGATGCTATGGTCAAGGACACTTTTTTTAAGGATAAGTCCATATTAATTCTAGACAAGGACACCAAAACAACCAATGACCGCACCTGGTGCTTTTGGGAAAAAGGAGAAGGAGAATTTGACTCCATAGTTGATAAAACATGGAACCACGTCTACTTCGCAGGAAAAAAATTTGCAAAACGATTTAAT
The DNA here is from genome assembly GCA_047632415.1 of Maribacter sp. GTDB lineage: Bacteria > Bacteroidota > Bacteroidia > Flavobacteriales > Flavobacteriaceae > Maribacter. The sequence goes on along the minus strand of JBLICT010000234.1, from coordinate 962 downwards.
ATCAACCCGTATACCTATAAAATGATTCGCGGTATTGATTTTTATAATTCCGTTCTAGACCGAATTAAAGAACACCCAGGAATTGTTTTCAAACAAGCCGAAGTTACAGACCTACTAGATAACGGCACCCTCGTATCCGTAAAAACGACGGAAGAAAACTACACGGGGCAGAACGTATTTAATAGCCTCTTTAGCTATGATATGACAATACATCAAACAACTTATCCCGTGCTACAACAACATTTTATAGGGTGGTTCGTAAAAACTAGCAAACCTATTTTTGATGCCGATCAGGCTACCTATATGGATTTCTCTATACCACAAAAAGGGAATACGCGGTTTATGTATGTGCTGCCTACTTCCGAAAACGAAGCACTTATAGAATACACCTTGTTTTCTGAACATTTACTGCCTAAAGCGGAATATGAGACGGCCATCAAAGACTATCTGGCAAATGATCTCGATTGTCCCGACTATGCAATCACGGATACCGAGATGGGAAGTATACCTATGACGGCTTATGATTTTCAGGAACATCATTCAAAAAACATGCGTTATATAGGTACTGCTGGCGGCTGGGCCAAACCTAGTACAGGATATACCTTTAGAAGTACGGCAAAAAAGATCCCCAAGCTCGTTGCACATATAAAATCTGGGAAACCTTTAGATACCCTAAGCTATAAAACCAAGTTTTGGTTTTATGACCTCTTGTTTTTAGATGTACTCTATAAAGATAATGCCAAAGGATACAACGTTTTTGAAACCTTGTTCAAAAACAGAAAACCACAGCAAGTCTTTAAATTTTTAGACGAAGAAACCAGTTTCGCTGAAGACATAGGGAATATGATGGGAAGTCCAATTATTCCCTTTATTAAAGCGTTGTTACAGAGAATTTTTTAAACCTTTCTTCGCATTAAATTCTCTCCAAAAAGTCGCAATAACCCTTTTTTATCATCTGCAAT
>JBLICT010000233.1:0-4851 GCA_047632415.1 Maribacter sp. | reverse complement strand
TGTAGGTATTTAGGATACGTAAGGGAATGTTTTTTTCGATAAGCGGGATAATGGTCTTGGCATGTAGTATGGTTGCACCAAAATTGGCAAGCTCATTAGCTTCGGCATAGGACAGATGGGATAAGCGTTTTGCCTCTTTCACATAATCCGGATTCGCCGTAAAAATACCATCAACATGGGTGTAATTTTGCAATTCTTCGGCATCTAAAAAGTTAGCCAATAGCGCCGCAGAATAATTACTTCCGTTTCTTCCCAAGGTGGTTGTTTGACCATTGACTGTAGCCGCTATAAATCCTGTAATTATGGGAACGGTATCTCCTGGCAACCCTGCAATTATCTTGACCAGATTTTCTCTGGATGGCTTTTCCAACACTTTGGCATCCCCAAAGCTTGCATCCGTAGTTAAAAAAGTACGCGAATCCATAAAACTAGCCTTTACACCTTTTCCTATTAATAACTTAGTGATCAGTTTCCCCGAAATCAACTCTCCATAAGCGAGCACCTCATCCTTGATTTTTGCACTATAATCACCCAAGAGGAACACACCCTCGAACAATTTAGCCAAACCTTTAAATTCTGCTGAAAGGTCTATGTTTTTATAGGTATGTCGTTGGTATTTTTCAAAGGCCTCAAAATCGGCAATATAGTCCTTTCCCTTGGCCGTATTCTCTAACATAGCTTCTAATTGGTCGGTCGCTTTTTCCCTAGCGGATACCACAACGGCAATATGCTCCCCGTCCGAAACCTTAGTACTAATGAGCTCCAAAACATGTTCCAAGCCTTCTCCGTTACTCAAGGATTTTCCTCCAAATTTTAGCACCTTTAGCTTTCCTGTTTTCCCATTCGTATTGAAAATAGTATCCAGCAATTTTTCCAATTGTTGAAACTCTATCAAAAAGGCATCGTGACCGTGCAAGGACTGAATTTCCCCGTAGGTTACATTGCTATTGGCCTGCGCAATTTGCTTAAACGTATCCTTGTTTTCCTTCGCAGTAAAGAATAAATCAGAATCCACGCCCACAATATGAATGTTGGTGTCACTATTTTGCAAGGCAATAAACTGTTCTTCTCCGTCCCGTGTCACATCAATCGTTTTCAGCAATTGGTTCATCAACTTATAGGCTGATAATTGAAACCGTTCCTGTAATTTTTTACCGTGATGCGTTAACCAGCTCTCCACGTTAAAAACTTTTAGTTCCTCATTGGTACTGCGCTTAAACCGTTCCTTAAAAGATTCTGGCGTACGGTAGCACAACATAGCATGCATACGGGCATCATGCACCGGTTGTTTGGAATTCACCAAGAACTGCTCCTGTATCTGGCAGTTGCCAATCAACCAATCGGTAGATTTCCAATCAGAAGCTACAGGAATCAAATGCTCTGTTAGATTAGGGTGCAAGACGGCCATTTCCCATGCGATACCACCACCTAAAGAACCACCGATAATAGCGAACAGTTTGTTTACACCCAATTGCTCCAATCCTAACAAGAAAATAGATGCCATATCTCCCGCTACAAAATCCTTGTAGTTTTCTATAACAAATTTATCATGTCCGTTGCCAGGAATATTAAAAGCAAGTATGGTATATTTCTGGGTATCGATACATTTCTTATCCCCAATCAGGGTAGACCACCATCCTTCTGGACCGGTAATATTGGAATTGCCCGTTAAGGCATGATTCACCATAACGATGGGTGCCGTGTGCAACTCCACACCAAAAACCTGATACGAAAGTTGAATATCTTGTGTTACGCCGCTTATGGTGCGGAAGTCCTTTATCTGTAACTGGTGTAGCATTATAATCTTAAAAAATATATCTAAAATTTAAAAATCAGTCGAGATAAAAAGACATCACGACTGCGCTCGATATGGCAGTACTTACATCTTTAAACCAAGATGGCTTTATCTACTTTGGCAAAAGCATTGTCCAAATCGGTCTTTAGATCTTCAATGTCCTCCAATCCTACCGACAAACGAATTAAATCCTGACCTACACCAGCACTCTCCTGCTGCTCCGCCGTTAATTGCTGGTGCGTAGTACTTGCCGGGTGAATAATCAAGGATTTTGTATCCCCAATATTTGCCAACAAAGAGAATATCTCGGTAGCATCTGTAAACTGTTTTGCTGCTTCAAATCCACCTTTTACGCCAAAGGTTACCAAGCCACTCTGACCTTTAGGTAAGTATTCCTGTGCCAAATCGTAGTATGTATTGCTTTTCAAACCTGGGTAATTTACCCAAACAACCTCGTCCCTAGCTTCTAACCAAGTTGCCAATTCCAATGCGTTGGCACTATGTTGCTTAATTCTCACCGGCAAGGTTTCTAGTCCCTGTATGATTTGGAACGCATTGAAGGGACTCAAAGCTCCTCCAAAATCTCGTAAACCCTCCAAAATTAGTTTGAAGGTAAATGCAGCAGCTCCGAGGGCTTCGCTATACACCAATCCATGGTAGCCTGCGGATGGTTCCGTAAACTCAGGAAATTTTCCGTTGGTCCAATCAAAAGTACCGGCATCGATTATGGCACCACCTAAGGATGTTCCTTGTCCACCAATATATTTTGTCAGGGAATGAATTACAAGATTTGCCCCGTGCTCAATAGGATTCAATAAACTTGGGGTAGCAACCGTGTTATCCACTATAAATGGCACTTTTGCTACTTTAGCTTGCTTTGATATCGCTTTTAAATCCAACACGTCCAATTTTGGATTCCCTAAGGATTCCACAAAAAATGCCCTAGTGTTTTCCTGCACGGCATCCTTAAATTTTTCTGGTTCCGATGCATCTACAAAGGTGGTAGTAATCCCCAAGCGTGGAAGGGTAACATTCAATAAATTAAAAGTTCCCCCATACAAACTACTGGAAGCTACAATATGGTCTCCCGCTTTTAATAGTGTTAATAATCCAGTAGAAATGGCTGCTGTACCAGAGGCAAAAACTACCGCACCTACACCACCTTCCACGGCGGCAAGCCTGTCCTGTAAAATCTGGTTGGTCGGATTGTTCAATCTAGTGTAGATGAAGCCCAATTCTCCCAAGGAGAAAAGCTTTGCAGCATGATCCGTATCATTAAAAACATAAGATGATGTCTGATAAATAGGCACCGCTCTGGCACCTCCGTTTTGCTTGGTGTCGTGACCTGCATGTAAAGCGTTCGTTGCTAATTTGTGTGTACTCATGATTTTGTTTTTTAAATAGTTAAATAAATTATTTAAAAGCCAAACCCCAGCCAGCCGACATTGTCGTTAGGTAAAATCAAAAAGTTATAAGAAAGTGAAAAAAATGCCTAAGGCAATTGGTTTTTCGTTATCTATACTTCAGCTCCCCACTACGTAGGCACTGAAACGAGTTCAGTGTGAAGATAGAATGTAGCACCTTCTTTGTATGGAACAAAGGGTTGCTAAGGTTTCAAAGGGTCTAATCCCTCCACCTTTCTTGATAACTATTCAATAAATGTTTGAACTTTGAAAGAACAAATTAAAGTCAGAAATTTTTAAAAACCTAATGATTTTTAAAACTTTCACAAAATCCTAGTGTTTTGATGGGATAATTTACCATTTGTATGTTTACCCCCTTTACTCCATTATTTGGATGAGTTATGCAAAAGCTTACTAGATGAAATTTTTTTGTTCCCTTTTAAAAAAGAAGAATCGAGGGAAATCTAAAACGGAAACAATTAAGACTTTCAAAACGCATAAAACAAAGACACTTTATTCGAAACAGGGTGATATGAAACCACAAAATTCGCTTTGAGTTTGTATTTGTTACGAATGAATTCCGCTATTCCGATAAGCTGATTTATCTTTGAATACATAAAAACACACTATGGCTTCCGGATTTTTTGCAATTCTAGACGATGTAGCAGCGCTATTAGACGATGTTGCAGCAATGAGTAAAATCGCCACTCAAAAAACAGCGGGAATTCTAGGAGATGACTTAGCTGTAAATGCAGAGAAAGCTTCCGGTTTTGTTTCCAAACGCGAATTACCTGTTCTTTGGGCCATTAGCAAAGGATCGCTCCTTAACAAGATTATCATTCTACCTATTGCTTTTCTGCTGAGTGGCTTTTTACCCTGGGCCGTAACACTAGTACTAGTTCTTGGTGGACTTTACCTCGCCTTTGAAGGTGTAGAAAAAATATATGAATTCTTTGTACCACACGATAAAACACATATTCCATCAGAATTGGAAGCTCCTAGTGAAAATGATATCCTAGAGATGGAAAAAACAAAGATTAAGTCGGCCATTGTAACGGATTTTATTTTGTCCATTGAAATTGTTATCATCGCCTTGGGTACCGTTCTAAACGAACCACTTTCCACTCAAATAGTTGTGGTATCTATCGTTGCACTATTAGCTACAGTAGGAGTTTACGGAATTGTTGCACTAATCGTTCGTATGGATGAATTTGGACTTAGACTCATCAACCTTAATGAAAGCGATAACAGTATTTCCGACAAAATAGGGCGGTTTTTTGTTAACGCATTACCTATGGTGATTAAATCACTATCCGTTATCGGCACCATTGCTTTGCTCCTAGTTTCGGGAGGAATATTTGTACACAACTTGGATTTCCTTCACGATCTTCTCCCTGCGATTCCAGGAATGATCGTTGAATTTTTAGTAGGACTTGTAGCGGGGGTTTTGATGCTGCTCCTTTATAAAGGAATCAAAAAAATCTTTAAAAGGAACTAAATTCATCTCTTAACTTTTGTTCCGACCTTCTGTTAGCATTACACATATGAACTTATTTTTGTTCGGGTAGGATATAGGTATCTACTCCATCCATTAACCAGTCTAAGGCAAGTTCCACAAACACATTTTCTTGATAATCGTCTTTCTCAAAGAAC
>JBLICT010000232.1:0-4867 GCA_047632415.1 Maribacter sp. | reverse complement strand
AAATTCCGGGGATTGGGTAGAAAATCGTACCGCTTTGGAGTATTCCTTTAAACGATGGAAATTATACCAGAATGAAAAGGACAAATTGAGGCCATTTTTTGAAGAAACTACATTAAACCAGATGGACATCAACGAGTTAGTTGCATCCATCAATTCAAAAAAACTAGTACCTTTAAAAGAGGTATAGTGTACTTTTCTCAACCAATAAAAATCTATTCGGCTTTTAAGGCTTCTCGTAATATACTTACGGGATGTTTGGCAATTCTCTTCGTTCCGTCGAATATTTGGTGCCTACAACTAGTGCCATTAGCAGCGATAATTGTATCTGGACTGGACTTTTTCACTGCCGGGAACAGTTTTAAGCCTCCGATTTTCATACTGATTTCGTAGTGTTCTTTTTCGTACCCAAAGGAACCGGCCATACCACAGCACCCTGATGGAATGATAGTAACCTTATAATTTTTGGGTAGGTTTAGCACATCAAAAGTTACTTTTTGATTGCTCAAGGCCTTTTGGTGACAGTGATTATGAATTTTTATCTCTTTTGCAGTTTCTGTAAACATAGCTGCATCCAGATGACCCTTTTCTAACTCTTTTGCTAAAAACTCCTCTATCAAAAACGCGTGATCTGCGATACGTTGCGCTGAATCACTATCTGTTGTTAGTCGTTTATATTCATCCCTAAAAGAAAGGATTGCAGAAGGTTCCAGACCTAATATTGGTAAGCCTTTTTTAGCAAATACCATCAATTCTTTACTGTTCTTTTCTGCTAGTGATTTAGCTTGCTTTAAAAAGCCCTTAGAAAGGTAAGTTCTACCACTTTCTGCATAATACAGTTCTACATCATATCCCAAACGTACTAATAAACCTATCGCGTCCTTCCCCACTTCCACATCTAAGTAACGGGTAAATTCATCGATATATAAAATGACTTTTGATTTAGATGCAGTATATTGAATTCTAGATTTTTGGAGCTCTTTATTGAAATTAAAACTATAAACTTTTGGAAGGCTTCTTTCTTGAGCAACTCCACTTATTTTCTTAATTAGGCCACTCAAGAACTCAGAAGCGTAAACCGCATTGGTTAGTCCGGAAACGGTACTTCCCAAACGGTTTAGTTTGGTATTATAAGCAAAGAGTTTGCTACGTAACGGATACCCATTTTGCTCTTGGTATTGATATAGAAACTCAGCTTTTAGCGTCGCAATATCCACATTACTCGGACACTCGCTAGCGCAGGCTTTACAGCTAAGGCAGAGATCAAAAACCTCTTTTAGTTCCTCGCTATCAAAACCATTGGTAGACTTTTGAGGATTGGTCAGGAATTCGCGTAGTGCATTGGCCCTGCCCCTGGTGGTATCCTTTTCGTTTTTGGTTGCATGGTAACTAGGACACATACCACCGGGCATGTTATGTGTTTTTCTGCAGTCTCCACTCCCGTTGCATTTCTCTGCTGCTTTAAGGATGCCTTCGCTATCGGAGAAGTCCATCAAGGTTTTAATATCTGGCTCCTTTCTATCAATAGCATACCTAAAGGATTCGTCCATTGGGTAGGCATCCACTATTTTTCCTGGGTTAAGGATATTGTTTGGGTCAAAATAGGATTTAATCCGTCGTAATAGTTGATAATTTTTATCCCCAATCATAAGGGGAATAAACTCAGCACGCACAATTCCATCTCCGTGCTCCCCACTAAAAGAGCCTTTGTATTTCTTGGTTAACTTGGCAACGTCGGTAGTGATGTTCCTAAAAAGGGCTACATCATTAGATTTTTTTAGATTTAAAATAGGCCTTAAGTGAAGCTCCCCTGCTCCTGCGTGGGCATAATAGACCGCTTTTTGGTCGTAACCCTTCATTATTTGAGTAAACTCGTCTATAAATTCCTTTAAGTCTTCTAATGCTACTGCAGTATCTTCAATACAGGCAACTGCTTTCATATCGCCTACGATGTTCCCCAGTAAACCCAACCCTGCTTTTCTTAGTTCTATGGCCTTAGCAATATCCGCACCAAAAAGTACCGGCTGTGCGTAGCTGAGTCCGGAATTTTCAATCGTCATCATGACTTTTGAAATACTATCTTTCAACTCCACCTCAGTATGCGCACTGATTTGCAACATCAGAAGCGCCTCAGGATCTCCGTCCACGAAAAAACGGTTTGCCATTTGCGCCCTATTATTTTTAGTGCAGTCTAAAATCACCTTATCCATCATCTCGCATAATTGCAAGGGATGTTTCATTACGGGCGCCACATCCAAGAGGCAATCCTCTAGCGACTTATAGTGGGTAACAATCATTGCGGAAAGCGGAGGTGGCAAATCGTCTAATTGAAGCGTGATTTCCGTGGTAAAGGCTAAAGTCCCTTCGCTCCCGCACAGTAATTTTGCAAGATTTATAGTTTGCTCTTTACCGCCAAAATGTACAGATTTCAATAGTTCGTCTACCGCATAACCTGTATTTCTACGATGGATTTCAGGCTTTGGAAATTCAGCAATTATTTCCTGTGCTATCGTATCATCTGATAACTCTTTATGTATGTTTTTATAAATTGATGCTTCAACTGAATCTTCTTTCAGTTTATTGGAATATGATACCTCAGAAAGTGATTCGAAGTATGCGATACTTCCGTCCGAAAGTACGGTATTCATTGCGACCACTTTATCTCTAGTAACCCCATATTGTATAGAAGTGGTACCAGAAGAATTATTACCTACCATTCCGCCCATCATGCATCTATTGGAGGTAGATGTGTTGGGGCCGAAAAAGAGTCCAAATGGTTTTAGATATTGATTTAGTTCATCCCTTATTACCCCTGGCTGAACGGTTACTTGCTTTTTTTCTTCATCCAATTGAAGGATTTTTGTAAAGTGCTTGGAAACATCTACAACAATACCTTCTCCTACACATTGGCCGGCTAACGAAGTTCCCGCGGTTCTAGGAATTAAACCAATCTTATGGGTATTAGCAAACGCAAGGAGCTTTTGAATATCACCAACAGTTTTTGGAAAGGCCACCGCCATTGGCATTTTACGATATACCGAGGCATCGGTAGCGTATAAGGTTTTTGATAGTGTATCTACCTGTAACGTTCCTTCTAACTCTTTGGACAATGGGGAAAGTATACTATTATTCAAACTGGCACAATTTTGGTAACGAAATTAAGTTTTATTGTTTGAGCTATCAATGAGAACGGCTCATTTTTATTCATTAATTTAAACAGGAACATATGAAAATGTTAAAATCGTTTACGTTTATTCTTTTATTGACCGGAATTTCGCTAAGTGCGCAAAGCATTTCAGATCACGCATTGGGTTTGCGATTGGGTGATAGCGATGGATTTGGGGCTGAAATCTCCTACCAAAAATCCATTAGCAACACGAATAGAATCGAAGTTGATTTGGGCTGGCGGGACAGTAGAAACTTTAGCGCCTTTAAATTAGCTGGTCTTTACCAATGGGTAAGACCAATAGAAGGTGATTTCAATTGGTATTATGGAGTTGGTGGTGGACTTGGAAGTGCAGATTTTCCGAATATTCCTGACAATGATAACGGGGGGCTGTTTATTTTCGGAGCGGGTAATATCGGTGTAGAGTATGATTTTGATATTCCGTTAGTCATTTCTCTCGATTTTAGACCAGAAATTGGTTTGGTAGGTTATGACGGTTTTTCCGATACATTTGATTTTGATATTGGTCTAGGTATACGTTACCAGTTTTAAACGCAATACAACATAGATTTAAAAAGCTACCACCCAAGGGCAGGTAGCTTTTTTTTATGCATTTATATACCTACTTTTGGCGCTTAAATTAATAATTTTATGAGAAATAGTTTACTACTATTAGCGGTTCTGATTATTACATTAAGTTGTAATCAAAATCCAGAAGGTTACACAATTAACGGAGAATTGAGAGGAGAATTTGAAACGGGCACTCAAGTCTTTCTAAAAAAAACAGGAGATAATGGTCAGCCAATTGAATTAGACACTACCCTACTCACCAACGGAAAGTTCCAGTTCAAAGGAACTAGCAATGCGCCAGACTTGCATTATATTTTTGTTGAAGAATTACCAGGTTATACTGCTATTGTATTAGAAAATGGGACTATTAACTTTAGCGCTCAAAAAGATAGTTTAGGCTTTGCTACCGTAGATGGAACTATACAAAATGAAATTTTCTTCGATTATTTAGAAAAATCTAGAGATCTTTCAAAACAAGCAAGGTCTATACAAGAGGATATGCAAAAGGCGAGCACTGTTGCTGGCGGAGAAGCAACCCTTGCGGCATTGAATGATGAAATGCAAGAGCTACAAGAAGAATACAAGACCTACGAAATCGATTTTATCAAAAATAATCCAAACGCTTTGATATCTGCACTGCTTTTAGATAGGATAATTTCTATGAACACCTTAGAAATTGACGAAATACAGGCAATGTATGACAGACTTTCCCAAGAAATAAAGGATACGACTCCGGGTAAAAAGGTGGTTGAACTGTTAGCGAAAAAAAAGATTTCTGAAGAAGCTAGCAAGAATACCGCCGTAGGCGCAAAAGCTCCCGAGTTTTCAGGTCCTAACCCAGATGGAGAAGTAATAGCTCTAAGTGATGTTATGGGTAAAGTTACCCTGATAGATTTTTGGGCCGCTTGGTGCAAACCCTGCAGAGCCGAAAACCCAAATATAGTTGCTGTCTACGAAAAATACCATGACAAGGGACTTAACGTTATAGGCGTGTCTTTGGATCGTACCGCCGACGCTTGGAAAAAGGCTATAGTAGACGACGGACTGGGTTGGAATCACATATCCAATATTGCTTATTTTAATGATGAAATTGCAAAAATGTATAGTGTGAACGCTATCCCTGCTGCTTTTTTG
>JBLICT010000231.1:0-4879 GCA_047632415.1 Maribacter sp. | reverse complement strand
CTGAGGATATTTATGGCATATTACCTGGCTCAAGAACAGAGCAATATGATATGATGGAAATCATTTACCGACTTGTGGACAACTCAGAATTTGAAGCGTACAAAGACGGTTACGGACAAAGTATCCTTACCGGTTATGCGCGCATAGATGGTTGGGCCGTGGGTATTATAGCCAATCAGCGTAAAGTAGTGAAAACCAAAAAAGGAGAAATGCAGTTCGGTGGGGTTATTTATTCGGATTCAGCCGACAAGGCTACCCGATTTATTGCCAATTGCAATCAGAAAAAAATTCCCTTGGTCTTTTTACAGGATGTTACTGGGTTTATGGTGGGTAGTAAAAGCGAGCATGGTGGTATTATAAAAGATGGCGCCAAGATGGTGAACGCAGTAAGTAACTCCGTTGTGCCTAAGTTTACTATCGTAATCGGCAATAGTTATGGTGCTGGTAATTATGCCATGTGTGGGAAAGCCTATGACCCTAGACTGATTGTGGCTTGGCCAAGTGCGGAACTCGCCGTTATGAGTGGGAATTCTGCTGCTAAAGTCTTGCTTCAGATAGAAACCGCTTCCTTAAAAAAACGAGGTGAAACGATTACAGAAGAAAAAGAGAAAGAACTGTATGATAAAATAAAGCAACGTTACGATAATCAGGTCTCTCCCTACTATGCTGCATCTAGGTTGTGGACGGACGGTGTAATAGACCCCTTAGATACGCGTAAATGGATTTCGATGGGCATTGAAGCTGCAGACCATGCACCGATAGAGAAACCTTTTAACATGGGTATATTACAGGTATAGCACACATACTATCTACCAGAAGTTTCCAGGCTCAAAATAGCATTTGCAAATTTCTCGTCTTGGACTTCTAAAAACATCTTTTTGCACCCTTTTTTAGAAAACAAAAGGATGTCTTTTTTCTCTGCTTCTATAATGTATCTTCCGGTAACATCGGTCTGTACCGTTTCTTTTGTACGCTCATTATGCACCGTAACATCTGATATAATCTTACCACTGAAAATGGCAAACCCAGAAAGTGTTTGTCTCTTTAAACGTACCCGATCTACCTTAGCCTCATATCTATTCGCATTTTTTTGTGTGACATAAGGGGACGTTTCCAAATAGTAGGCCATGTGGAGGTCACTAAGAAATTCCCATTCACTTTGGCTCGCATATTTTCTAAATGAAACTCCTTCACTGCCGGAAGCTGCAAGGACCAAGCCTAGTTGTTTATCTCCGTATACCTTTAGTAATTCTAAGGAAACAAAAAAATCATTGTTTACATAAAGTTCATAAGGATTTAAATCGACCGTAATGATGTTTCTACCGGTTGGTAAAGTGTGAAGTATATTGTTTTTACTTGAATTTAAATTCAACCCTGGCCTGCCAAGGGAACCCCCAGTATCATATATATATTGACACGAATTAAGACACTATCAGATGGGTTTTCCCAAACCTCAAATTCTAAGCTATTCAGCTGTCTTCGACCTTGGCGTGCTTTCACTTTGGTTGCCAGTTCACCGCCTAAAGCTATGTTCTTATTCCAATAACCATAATTTTGTTCCCCATAATTACGATAGCCCAAAAATTCTGAAATGGGGATCAAGGCATCGCTGGAGAGAACGACCTCATCCAATTGAATATCCGAGGGGTGCATTAACATTCTAGGGAAATCTGTATGTACGACATTAATTTGGCCAATCGGAATCTCAATAGTTTCGTAGCTTAAAGAGGATATTTGAATCACATCTTCTTTTTTAAATTTTGACGTATCAATAGCCAAATAAAAAAGCCCTTCTTCGTCTGTAACCGTACCAACACCCTTACCTACGACACCAATGTTTACATAAGGCAGTGGCTCTTGGGTATTAGCATCTACAATTTGTCCATTAAAATTTCGTTGTCCAAACAAAGCATAAAAACTTAAAAACAATATAAGAGATAGACCTTGGCGCATAAATAATTAATTAGATACTAAAGCAGCACTATTTACTAATTTGAACAATTCTTGAATCACATTCTTTAAACTCAACTTAAACAGTTTTACCTCTTTGCGTTGCGCGATTTGACCATAGTTGTAATATATCGACGCTCTTAAATAGGTAGGCGTTAAGCTCTTGTTCCCTACATATTTTACGTTTACCTGCCAGGTACCGAGCAGGGAACCGTTTATCGGTTCTTCTTCTCCCAAAATTCACATTGTATAATTCGCACCTCGAGTATCCATAAATTGAAAGCCTGTTTTTATAAAATCGGTATTTTCGAAATATTCAACAGCTAAATCATGCTGGCTTTTAACCTTAAATTTCTTTACGACCACCTCAACAAGGTCAATGGTATTCTGTTTTAAATCAACATTCAGGAATGTAGTAACATCTTCAACAATAATCTCAGCAGTTTCTAAACTGGGATAATTATATTGGATGACATCCCTAATTTCCTTTGTAACTGTATAGGTCTAGTCTAAGATGGAACTTACACTATTTTCTGCATTTTTAATGTTCATTTCAGCATTCACCAACGGGGCATCGCCATGTGTTAACTTTCCTTTAATCACCTAGGACTTCGCGTAAACAAGGCTTGTAGAACAAGCTAAAACTAAAAATAAGAGGTAAGTTTTCATTTCACAAGGAGTTTCGAATTAACAATAAAAAAGTTGCATAAATTATTCCTTTTTCGTTATTATAATCGAGAATTCTTGAATTGACTTGATTATTTTCAACAAAACGGATAATGCGTAAAAAGTGTTTTTAGATTTTAACATGCTTGCAGGCACACTTTATATAACTAGTTAAATATCATTCAACACCACCATCTGCTGAGCAGCGTTCACCAGTTGTAAACGATACAACTTTGATTCTGAACTTTGAGAAGGTAAACCATAGTCTTTAAAAACGGTTACCTTCATGTAGGTTGGAGTCAGTTGCATGTTTCCCAAGTAATTCAAATTAACCTTTAATTCAGTATCAAGATTATCATCAAAAAGGTAAGCTATAGAGGAGTACCCCAATATTCGCTCCTCTTTTAATAGTTCTGGATTGTCTTTCTCGGTATGTTTCCAGACGTGTGCTAAATTTTCTTTTCCTAAAAACTCTATTTCAAATTCTGCATTACTGTTGTTCCATTCGAAAACAAGACGCGTTCCCGAAAAATTATCTTCAAGACTTTGACTTTTTCCTATTTTCGCTGCTTTTACTTCCCTATCGAATTCCAAATCCAGAAGGTTATACATTTCTTTATTAGCTAGCTTTTTAAACTCCGAGATAGAGTCTACTAACATGCCTTTTTCTAAAACATGATTGTATCTAGAATATATATTGACTGCCTTTGAATAATTACCATTTTTACGGTAACTATTGGCCAAGTCTCGGAATGACTGACTATAATTAGGTCGCAGTTTATAAACTTCTTGATACAGTTCGTTAGATGTTTTTGTACTACCGTAAACATCGTTTATATAAGCAATCGCCTTTAATAGTTCTGCGTTTTTCTCAAACAGTACATAAGCATCTGAAAATACCTTTTGCGCAATAATTGTATTCTTCCATTTGGCAAGAAAGTATTGGTGGGCATCGATAAAATAATACGGATTGGCATTGTGTATTTTTTTTCCACCCTCATAAACTTCTTTCGCTTGCTCCACAGAATTTGAGGCATAAAGTTCTTTTAAATAAGTTGGCCAATTATTTCGTATGTCTACATCAGTTAAAGCGTTGTCAAATGATGAGCCTTTATTCCAGCTTTTTTCCTTTATACTTTGCGCCAGTATATTTGCTCCTCCTTTAGTATTAACTACGATTACGCCACCACTTGCTCTAAGGCCATACTTCTGAGTACCAATACCTGGCAAAATCACCCCTATCCGATAAATTTCATCAATTGCCAACCAGTCTATATTTTCGAACAGCATTCCGTTAACCTCGTAAACCGCTGGATAAATTGAGCCTCTTAAAAAAGCATTTTTTATAGATGGATTGGTGGAATCCCTTTTTATTCTCAATCCAGGTATCAGACTCTGCATTGCATCATGAATAAAAAAGGCGGCTTTGTTCAAATTTTCCGCTTGTAATACACGGAGGGTAAAATTCGACCTTTTTGTATCAATAATTCCGAATACAGTTTTGATGAGATCTTTGTTCTCAAAGTATTCCATTTCCAGCTCACGTTGGCTATTTGCACGCTTTTGATTCACAACTACCTCTTCAAGCTGTTCAAACTCGGGATACATGGTAATATTCATTATTCGTGTAACGTCCTCTACAACAATTTCATGAGTTCTCATTCCATTAAACGAAAAAGTCAGACGCTGCCTTTGTTTTGCTTCAATGGCGTATTTTCCAGAGGAATCGGAATAGGTACCTTGACCTTTATCATTAACACTTACTTGAACATTCGCCAAGGGTAAGCTTCCGTCGGTAATTGTACCTTTAACAATGCGAGAAGTGTCTTGTGCACTAAGCAGATAACAACCTATAAATAACAGATAAAATGATAGTCTTACTTTCATAGCTAAGTTTTCTTTTAGTAGTAAGTTACTTCATAAAAATCAAGGCCTGTAGTAGTTTAACAATTATTTACAGAAGTTTTACTAATTATCCTAGAAGTACATTACCAAGCGGATTAACCACAATCCTGTTTACTACTCCCGAATTTAATAGGCCCTCTCTCTGTTTCAAAAACCAATTTACTCCTTATTAAGTGGCTTTGGTCGGTATTACTTTAGAATTATTGTTCAGTTAAAACGTTGAACTAGTTCTCTTTTTATGTTCTTAACATCCATTCTAAAAATTTCTATCTTATCTTTTTGATTAGAACTACCATATTCAGTACTCATAGTAACCTTCAAATACGTTGCAAGCCCAGATTTATTTCCCTTATACTCA
>JBLICT010000230.1:0-4894 GCA_047632415.1 Maribacter sp. | reverse complement strand
TTGAACTCATGCGTCATATTGTTTATGAAATCCGTTTTTATTTCGGATATCTGCTTTTGTTTTATCAACTGATATATGGCACCTGAATAAGCAATCACTATAATTAGGGTAAACAACAAGCTCAACAATGCCATCCCTAGAATTGAACTAACTAAAAACCGCTTTTTTTCTGGAAAAGAAACCAAAAGGTCAAAATTAGAACTCCCTTCCATATCCGTAAACATATGTGCCTTATAAATATTCTTTTCCGAGTATTTAAATTTTTTGGACTTCACTTTGGTAGGCAAACCATTGCTATACACACCGTACTCAAAACTAATTTCAATACCCCTATTTTCAAGCTCTCGTTGCATGAGCAGTTCTATCTCTTGGGTAGAAACCCTTACATGAATGGGAACACTTTTCGCTTTGGAGCTAAATAATTCTTTTAGCGCCAATTTATCAAATTCGGATAGCCCACCAATTTTTTCAACACGTTGTTGTGGCGTCAACCTAAATCCTTTACCATCTAAGGAGAAGTCCTCCTTAAAAATTGAAGTTCTACGCTTACTTGTGTAATTTCTTATTATGGTATCGCTACCATCCGGATTATCAAAGAACGTTGAGGAAATACTGTAGTCCTCCTCTAGTATGCCATGCTCGTAAAGTAATATCTCATTCGAATTTACATCCCTGTCTATGAAAAAGAAGTTGGTGAACTGTGTATCTACCAATTCTCCAATACTATCCCTGGCATGAAGATACCTGTCAAAATAATTCTTGGTCTCTCTTTCGCTAATTTTATCAGTAACACTGTTTAGTGCCTCAGACACCATATTCGAAAACTGTTCTTCCTTGTCTTCAACCGATTTGTTGATCCAAAAACTTTGGACAACTATCAGTCCTATCAGCGATGAGCTCATCAGGATAACCAAGAGCACAAATAACCTCTTATTCATTAGATGTTAAAATTACAGATTTAGTATAAGGGAAATAGCGAGTTTAACCTAAGCTTAACATAAATGTTAAAATCATTGGGAAGCTAGCAATATTCAAGGAGGGCCATGTTGATTTCGGTAACTTTTATTGTAGTTTCATCCAAATCTACATTCGCTACCACGTAGTCGGCCAAAGGTATTTTAATATCATCGTCCAACTGATTACCCATTCGTTCTAAAACTTGTTGTTTGGTACTCCCATCTCTTGCAGTTATCCGTTCTACACGAATATCCTTAGGTGCAGTAACCAAAATTATTTTATCGTAAAACTCCTGCATGATATTCTCGAACAACAAAGCTGTCTCCTGGACTACAAAAGGATGGTCCTGTTTTTTCGCCCATTTTAAAAAATGCTTCCTAACCGCGGGATGCACAATAGCATTAAGCTTTTGCAAAAGCTTTTTATCGGTAAATACTTTCTCAGCAATAAAAACCCTATTAAGTGTGCCATCCAAAAAAGATTCCTCTCCCAACAATTGCACTATTTTTCTTCGCAACACTTTAGAAGTATGTATTAACCGTTTCGCCTCTATGTCTGAATTATAGACCGGTACACCCAAATTTTCCAGTAGTTTTCCTACTGTTGATTTACCGCTACCTATACCCCCTGTAAGTCCTACAATCATCATTCCCTTCTCAATATAAATTCCACTTCTTTTACCAACAAAGTAGCTTTGCTAAGGTTTTCAGGAAAATCATCCATACGCAATGGTAATCTGTTGTTTGCTATTTTTTCTATTTGTCCATAATCGGCAATAATCTTAAAATCCGATGTGTCCAAGGATTTCAAAGCCTTAATAGTGCCTTGGCACAGTACTTTTACATGATCAGGAAACATACGCACCTTAATGTTATCTGGAACATTAATCATTGTTATAGGTACCGAAACTACCTTTTCGGAAAAACGAAACACCTTTCCCGAAATTGTAACCAAAGAAGGCGTCAACGTTGACTTTGTCAATTCCCTATGCAATACCAAAGCATGTTCTTGAGAAAAGTCATCCGTGATATTTTCTATATCCAAAAAAGAGGTCCTAATAGCCGTAATACTATCCACTTCACTTTTGGGGCCTCTAATCGTAACCATTGATGGGACAACCGTTATTGGGCCATCTAACATATAGTTTTTAGCCAAATCTATTGTGGTTCTTGGAATAACAGGAACTTTTTTCACCATCAGCCTTATAAAATCTATAAACAGGGTATCATTCTCCAGTTCCAATACCTCCATACTATTAGGCAGTTGGTTTTCAATTTGCCTTCGGTATACCTTTGGTAAGATATAATACCTATTGTCCTTTACGTTAACCTTAGAAAGATCTATTTGCACCTTGCGTTTTCGAATTTCAAAACCTACGAATTGAAAGCCGATCGCTTTTAGTCTAACATTTATTGTCCCCTTGGGTTTTTTATTCAGCAAAAGATCTTGTGGTGTATTCACATACTCCAACATAAATGTTGTATTACTTATAAATGATTGTGATAAATTATTGATGAGCCAAGCAAGGCTCGCAAAAACCAGAAAAAGCAAAAAGACCTTTACTTTTCGCTTCTTTAACCCGGTTTTTATGCGCTCTATAATCAAAATCAAGAATTAGTTTTAAAAAATAAGTTAGGAAATATGTCTTGAGGTGCACTCTTTTTAAATGTAGTGAATATGGTCGATTTTAAAAAACCATAACCATAACCCACAAACTGAACTCCCGTAGCAAATAATGCCAGTAGCGCAACCTTAAGGCTTTTAGTTTTCAAAAACGCATCTACAAAAAGCAGTAGACAATAAAAGGCGTAGCAAGCAATAGGCCAGAAGACACCGAAAATAGAAAGTACAATAGCTATCATTAGGCCGATGCAAAAAATACTAGGAAACCAATAGCTAAGCTTTGCCGTCTCCGGATGCCATTTGTTCAAAATGGGCCGTACCATCCCAAATTTATTCACTTGCACATAAAACTTGTGCCAATTGATACGTCTTTTGTGATATACAAAGGCTTCGGGAATTAATTTGGTATTATACCCTTTGTTCCATAAACGAATGGTTAAATCCGGATCTTCCCCTGGATGAATATTCCCGTACCCGCCAACCGTGTCAAAAGCTTCTTTGGATATACCCATATTAAAACTTCTGGGCTGAAATTTATCCACCGCTTTTTTTCCTCCACGTATTCCCCCTGTTGTTAAAAAGGAAGTCATAGCATGGTTAATAGCCTTTTGAATATCGGAGAAAGAATCGTGGGCTGCATCCGGGCCTCCATAACAATGCACAAAACCGTTTTCTAGACTTTTCTCTGCCTTTTCTAAATATTCCGGAGGTAGAATACAGTCGGAATCCAAGATGACAAAATAATTGCCTTTTGCCAAACGCATACCATAATTCCTGGAATCTCCAGGACCGGAATTGGGTTTTTCAAAATAAGAAATATCCAAAGTGTCTTTGAATTCGGCAATCACATCCAACGATGAAATCGTAGAGCCGTCCTCTACGACAACCACCTCGAAATGTCTTGCATAGCTTTGATTCGTAAGGCTCTCTAATAGTTCCCTTATTTCGTTAGGCCTATTATAAACGGGTATGATAAAAGAAAAAGATAGTTTCATTTTTACTTTTAAATCAATTATTGAAGCCCTTAATTCTTATGTTTTGCGTACTGGAAACTATGAAAATTTCTCTATCACTTCTTGACTTACCCCTGTATTGGAAAAACCACCATCATGAAAAAGGTTTTGCATGGTTACTTTACGTGTTAAGTCAGAAAATAAGGTAATCGTGTAGTTTGCGCAATCCTGCGCAGAGGCATTCCCAAGAGGAGCCATTTTTTCAGCGTAGCTGATAAACCCATCAAAACCTTTTACACCTTGTCCCGCTGTGGTAGCGGTTGGGGATTGCGAAATGGTGTTCACCCGAACACTTTTTTCTTTTCCAAAGAAATACCCAAAACTACGCGCTACCGACTCTAGATACGCCTTATTATCCGCCATGTCATTGTAATCAGGAAATACACGTTGTGCCGCCATATACGTAAGTGCTACAATACTACCCCACTCGTTCATGGCATCTGCCTTGTATAGCGATTGCATTACCTTATGGAAAGACAAAGCTGAAACATCCCAACCTTTTGCAGTGAAATCATATTTCTCATCGGTATACGCCCTTCCTTTTCTTACGTTTACAGACATTCCAATAGAATGCAATACGAAATCTAACTTACCACCAAGGATCTCCTGAGCCTGAGCCACCAAATTATCTAAATCTTCAACACTGGTAGCATCCGCAGGAATAATTTGAGAACCTGTTTTTTCTGCAAGCTGGTTTATCTGTCCCATTCTCATAGCAATAGGTGCATTGGTTAATACAAAAGTACCACCTTCTGCATGCACACTCATTGCAGTTTTCCAAGCAATTGAGTTTTCATCCAATGCGCCAAATATAATTCCTTTTTTACCCTTTAATAAATTATATGCCATATCGGTACTACTAAAATTTTACATTTATGATTCAAAGATATTTAAAATATGTTTATTTAATTCAAAAGCTCCTTTGCATGGGCCATTGCGGAGTCTGACAGCTCTTTGCCTCCGAGCATTTCGGCAATTTCTACCACGCGCTGGTCATGGACCAATTTTTTCATATTGGTGCGTGTTCCTAGGTTTTCTTCAGTTTTATACACCTTAAAATGATGATGCCCTTTTGATGCCACTTGCGGAAGGTGGGTAATGGAAAAAACCTGCATTTCTGCACTCATATCTCGCATAATATCTGCCATACGATTCGAAATCTCTCCAGACACTCCAGTATCAATTTCGTCAAACATGATGGTCGGTAACTTTTCGTACTTAGCCAAAATCGCTTTTATAACCAGCATAATACGTGACAATTCCCCACCGGAAGCCACCTTTTTAAGTACCCCATAGGAAAT
>JBLICT010000229.1:0-5016 GCA_047632415.1 Maribacter sp. | reverse complement strand
TCTAAACCAGTAGATGGCTCATGGATAAACTATATACGGTGCCATGATGATATAGGTCTAGGGTATGATGATGATTTTATCAGAGCGATTGGATGGTCCCCTAGCGAACATCGAAGTTTTTTGCTAGACTACTATTCCAGAGGTTTGGAATGGTCCCCTGCCAAGGGTCTAATGTTCATGTATAATCCAAAGAATGGAGATGGCAGAATTACAGGAAGTGCAGCCTCTTTATTGGGTCTGGAAGAAGCGCTGGAACAAAAAGACATAAGAAAAATTGACCAAGCGATATCCAAAATCCTAATGCTACACGGCATTATACTCAGCTATGGCGGAATACCATTGATTTATGCCGGAGATGAAATCGGCACCTTGAACGACTATTCATTTAGCAAGGATTCTGACCACAAAAATGATAGTCGCTGGGTAAACAGGCCCATGCAAGATTGGAAGACTATTGAAAAGCTCCCTACTACTGAAAATCATACGAGTCAAATTTTTAAAGGGCTCAAGAAGATGATACAGCTCAGAAAAAAACTATCCGTTTTTGCAGATAAGCAACCAGCCATCATTCATCCGAGTCCGAATGAGCATGTTTTCCTATTTGAACGTACCGATGGGAAGAGTAAAGTTTGGGTCATATCCAATTTTGACGAGCATACACAATTCCTACATGTATCTTGGTTGTATTCTATTGGAATGTCTCCTGAGGATTCCCTAGTAAACCTTATCAGTGGGGAAAAAGTAGGTATTAAAAACAATCTTTTAGAATTAGAAGCTTATACGCATTTGTGGGTCGGTAGTACTCAATTATAATCCACCTTCCTCAGGATTCGCAGTGCAGCCTTTAAAGAAGTGTACACCGCTGTAAAATTATCTTTAAGAAGACTTCTCGCCAGTTCCATTTGGTCACGTGCTTCTTCAAATCCGTTTAGATAGCAGATTAAATAGGTGTCAGGCAAGTAGGCCAAATCTTCGACTTCAGAGGGGTTCAGGTCAATACCATTTTTAATTTTTGCAAGTATACTGTTATTGGTGTTGTAGGTATGGTGCAAAACTTTTTTATCATAAAGCGGCGGCATAAAAACAAGGTCGGTTTGTATCTGATACGTCCCGTTTTCCTGAAAAGTAATTATCAATTCTTCCAACGGATAATAACGCTGTTTCCCCTCAAGTCCTAAACGTACATACTCCATTGTAGTAAAGGAATTCTCGTTATACGTTATAGTAACCTCATCTAAATTGGAATAGAATAGTTTTACCTGCTCATTGATTAGTTCTATATCTACTCGACTAAAATACGTTTGCCCTTTTACCTCCCTCTTGTTCCCTGCCCAACACACCACAAACTGCTCCTTGAACACCTTGTAGTCACTTTCAAGGTCTTTATGTCGGTTATTGATGAAATCGATAACCCCATCTAAGGTTAATTCTATATTGTTTCGAGCGTGTTGTTGAATAGTGGTGACCGCTTGGGAATTTTGATCCTTTAACTCAACATCATAAGCCTTGGGCATACTTATGCTGCCCTCTCTAAAGAAAACGGAACCTCCATAGTATTTCCATATATTCTTGCGCAAGGAGCACACCTTCTCATTGGACTTTATCGTAACGAGTCCTACCACCTTTCCTTCTTCCAAGTGCGGAAAAGGAATGTTCTCATAGGAGATTAAGGGAGGGTTATCCAAATAGGCATTTACCAGGTTTTGAATTTTACTGTCGTCAAAAAAATCGACCCCAACGATTTTATTGTCCTCATCCTCGACCCCAACAACGATAAAGGAATTATTCTTGGGATTGCTGTTCGCAAGGGCACAAACATGCTTTAAGAACTTTGCCTTTCCTTCTTTATGAGTTATGCCAATAAAACGCTTTTTGTCGTAGAAACTGTTCTCGTCATTATGGGCGAGTAAGTTTTTGACCAATAAGCGTTTATTAATCATAAATTTTTATTGATGAGGGTGGATGAAGCCTGAGCTGTGGGCATCACCACAAGATCTGCGATATTTACATGATATGGTCGAGTAACAACAAAATGAATGATGTCTGCAATATCTTCCGGTTTCAATGCCTCATAGCCTTTGTACGCATTTTTGGCGCGTGATTCATCGCCCTTAAAACGGACATTACTAAACTCTGTCTCCACTAGTCCTGGATTTACGGCTCCAACCCGAATGCCATGTTCATTAAGGTCCATCCGCATTCCTTGGTTTATGGCATCAACCGCATGTTTACTTGCGCAGTACACATTGCCTTTGGGGTACACTTCCTTACCTGCCGTAGAGCCTATATTGATGATATGTCCTTCTTTTTTAGAAATCATCTTGGGCAAAATGGCTCTCGATACATATAAGAGTCCTTTTACATTGATATCCAGCATGGCGTCCCAGTCTTCGAGGCTACCCTCTTGGATGGTGTCCATCCCGTGCGCATTACCCGCATTATTCACAAGTATAGAAATATCTGAAAATGCTTCTGGCAAGGAATCGATTGCACTTTTCACGGCAGCTTTCTCCCTAACATCAAAATTTAAAAGGTGCACGCTAGTCTGGGCGCCTAATTCCTGTTTCAATTGGTCTAGCCGTTCTTGACGCCTACCACAAAGCACCAATTTATAGTTGTGTTTCGCAAAAAGCTCGGCCGTTGCCTTTCCAATTCCGCTTGTTGCGCCTGTTATAAATACTGTTTGGTTCATATAATTATTTTTATGCTACTTCATATCCGTTACTGGCTTCCAATAACAGAAACCAATCCTGTAATTCCATTTCAATCTCCAACGCTTTCGTGGCCATTGCCAATCTGTCCTGTGTTGCAGTGCCTACCACTGGGTAGACCTCAGCTGGATGTTTCAATACCCAGCTCAACAACAACTGGTCTTCAGTAGCATTGTACTTATTACAAAGACTTTTCAATACTTTTTTAATGCGCGTAGTCTTAAGCGAATCTTCCTTAAAATAACTTCCCAAGGGACTCCAAGACATGGCCAAACGTTTATTAATCATACAATCGTCCAAGGAGCCATCATCCATGACATTATTGGAAGTAAGGGAAAATTCCAGTTGATTTCCCTCTATGGGCATAACCGTTTCGATTAGGGCAATTTGAGAGGGATTAAAATTGGACACCCCAAACTGTCTTATCTTACCTTCTTTTTTTAATTTGGTGATTGCCTCCGCGATTTCACTAGGATGCATAAGCGGACTGGGCCTGTGCAGCAAGAGCATATCCAAATACTCTGTTCGTAACGCTTTTAAAGAACGCTCGGCAGACCAAATAATATAATCCTTGCCATAAGCATAATGTTTTACGTTGTTGCTTCTACTTTTAGCATCGAATTGGATACCACATTTACTTATCAGTTGTATATCCTCGCGGTTAATATCGCTTGTTGCAAATGCTTTTCCAAACTGCTCCTCGTTTGTATAACCCCCATAGATATCTGCATGATCAAAAGTACTAATATACTGCTCTAGACAATGGTGTATCAACTGTTCCATTCGCTGCTCCGAAAGTTGTTTTCCCCAGTCACCCCAAGTCATAGTTCCCGCGATTATTCTAGAATAAGTAGTAGTTTTGGTCATCTATTTGAGATTCACTTTATAATTAATAATTATTCATTTAAACTGATTGAAATCATCAATGTACGCCTAATTGCTGTTTGTAGGTTTTCATAGCCAAGTGAAATTAAAAAGAATCCCTTAAATACTTCATAAAAATAGGGGCTTTTCCTTTTTTTTAACCAATCGTTAACAGCTACTCAATGAATAAATTTTCAATTTGCATAACTGTTAAATGAATAGCCTATCATTACTTAATATATATTTTAATAAATGGAAGAAAATACACCAGTGGATATTAGTGCTGTAAATGAGAAAATAGCTCAGGAAAGCGCTTTCATAGATTTACTAATTCCCGAAATGAACAAAGTGATTGTGGGTCAAAAACATATGATCGAAAGGTTGCTTATTGGACTTTTAGGGCAGGGTCATATTTTGTTGGAAGGTGTTCCGGGATTGGCAAAGACCTTGGCAATCAACACGCTTTCTAAAGCTGTAAAAGGAAGTTTTAGCAGGATACAGTTTACACCAGATCTTTTACCTGCGGATGTTGTGGGTACCATGATTTACAACATGAAGGAGAATGACTTCTCTATTAAGAAGGGACCGATTTTTGCCAACTTTGTGCTAGCCGATGAAATTAACCGTGCTCCAGCAAAGGTGCAATCTGCTCTTTTAGAGGCGATGCAGGAAAAACAAGTCACTATTGGGGACACTACGTTTATTCTTGACAAGCCCTTCTTGGTTATGGCTACACAAAACCCGGTAGAACAGGAAGGCACCTATCCCTTACCGGAAGCCCAAGTTGACCGTTTTATGTTGAAAACGGTAATAGATTACCCAAAGATGAACGAGGAGCAAATGATCATGCGCCAAAATCTTCTTGGCGAATATGAAACTGTTAATCCGGTAGTCTCCGTAAAACAAATCCTAAGTGCACAAAAAGCGGTTCGCGAAGTGTATATGGACGAGAAGATTGAAAAATATATATTGGATATTGTCTTTGCAACCAGGTATCCAGAAAAATATAATCTGGAAAATCTAAAACCACTAATAAGTTTTGGGGCGTCACCAAGGGGAAGCATTAACCTTGGTATTGCTGCTAAATGTTATGCTTTTATAAAACGAAGAGGATATGTGGTGCCAGAAGACGTTAGGGCCGTAGTGCTTGATGTGCTTAGACACAGGGTGGGCATTACCTACGAAGCGGAGGCAGAAAATATTACCTCAGAAGAAATTATTAACAAGATTGTAAACGAGATCGAAGTACCCTAGGAGCAGCAGATTACAGATAGAACTAGCAAATACTTTATTTCTGCTATTAAATACTGTTCACTCTAAACTGTTTACTAAAACCAAATGGATACTAAGGAATTACTCAAAAAAGTACGTAAAATAGAGATAAAGACGAGACGTCTTTCCGACCATATTTTTGGTGGGGAATATCATTCTACGTTTAAAG
>JBLICT010000228.1:0-5038 GCA_047632415.1 Maribacter sp. | reverse complement strand
AGTATTGGCCTGTACTTTTAGGTATGCTACGCAAAAGGTTTAATAGAACATATGAGATAATGTCTATTTTGCCATAATACCATCCTTTTCAATAAGGGGTATGGTTTTTAAAGCGTCAACGGTTACACTACCAGGACCAAAGAGAAAGCGTTTTTCATATAGTTTATTGTCCATATAATATGTAACAAAAAACTCGTTGTTAAGGGCAAGGACATCTTCTTGAACTACTTCTATTTTTTTAGATGATTTTGCCGCTACAACGCCAATAGCGTGTCGCATGGTTGATGTTTTTCTTTCGTCATCAAAACCTTTGGAAACTACCATAACCATCTCTATGGGTGAATCTGAATCGTTTAGCACATAAGCATTCCAGTCTTTGGACAAAAACTCCTCGTTCCATTCATGTATCAAAGCCACATGTACATCTTTTGCAATAGGTATTTCGATATCCTTTTTCATAAAAATAATGCGGGTGTTAAGCTATGCGAGAGGTTTGGCGTAAATTTTATAGTGCACTTTTAAATTGTTCTAGGAATCTAATGTCGTTTTCGCTCAGTAAACGTATATCGGAAATTTGATGTAGTAGCAATGCAATACGATCTATTCCCATTCCAAAAGCAAACCCAGAATATTCCTCTGAATCTATACCACAATTTTTCAGTACATTAGGATCTACCATACCGCAGCCCATAATTTCTAGCCAGCCAGTACCTTTGGTCATTTTATAGTCCGTTTCTGTTTCAAGGCCCCAGTACACATCTACTTCTGCACTAGGCTCGGTAAATGGGAAATAGGAGGGTCTTAGGCGAATCTTGGACTTTCCAAAAAGCTCAGTGGTAAAGTATTGTAAGGTTTGTTTTAAATCTGCAAAGGACACATCCTTATCAATATATAATCCTTCTACTTGATGAAAAAAGCAATGGGAGCGTGCTGATATGGCCTCGTTTCTATATACTCTACCCGGAGATATCGTACGAATGGGAGGTTTGTTATTTTCCATGTAACGCACTTGAACGGATGAGGTATGTGTACGCAACAGAATGTCTGGATCAGTCTGTACGAAAAAAGTATCCTGCATGTCGCGAGCTGGATGGTATTCCGGTAAATTTAAGGCAGTAAAATTATGCCAATCGTCCTCGATTTCCGGACCTTCTGAAACATTAAAACCTATGCGCGAAAAAATTTCAATGATTTGGTTCTTTACGATTGATATAGGATGCCTAGCGCCTAATTCAATAGGATTTCCAGGTCTTGTAAGATCGCCATAGTTCCCCTTTTCTTCGGATGTGGTTTCCAAGGCATTCTTAAGTTCGTTTACCTTGTCTGTAGCGGTTTGTTTTAATTCATTTATGGTTTGGCCGAATTCTTTTTTTTGTGCGTTCGGCACATTTTTGAACTCAGCAAAAAAGTCGTTCAACAATCCTTTTTTACCTAGGTATTTTATGCGAAAGGTTTCAATAGCCTCTTTCGTATCCGCAGAGAACTTTTCTACTTCTGCAATATGCTCTTTTAATGTATTAATCATGGATTTCTTTAATGTGACAAATTTAATACATTTTACTGAACCTCTATTTTGTTTGCTTACAACATTTGTCACTGATAAAGGCCCCGAATTAAATACGGGGCCTTTATTATTAATACCTCAAAAGGGAACGCTCTTAGTTTTGCTAAGCTATTTATGTAATATAGGTTAGATGGTGTTTTTTACGTGGTTCTTAATCCAAGTGGTACAGCTCTCGAAAGTGTCAAAAATATGAGCTTCGGGAATAAAATCAGGAATAATATCGATACGCTCCATCATATATCTTGGCTGTGGTAAAAGTTCCACAAAAAGAACTGTAATAGTATTTTTATTCAATTCTTGAAGCGCGTCCTCCATCGCATATAGGCCCGATTGGTCCATGTATTGCATTCGGCCTAAACGTATGACAGCATAGGAAGCCGTTTTCGGAATTTGTTCGGTCAAGATTTGAAAATCGCCGGTTGTACCAAAAAATAAGGGTCCTTTCACATGCTTTATGAATACTTCTTCCTTTAAGGTCGAAGGAAAGTCTGCTTCATCTGCCCAAGCTATTTCTTCGCTTAAAGATTTGACGTCAGATCTTACGGCCATCAGATCCCCCATTTTTTTCATAAACATTAATGAGGCGATTATAAGACCTATTCCCACCGCATATACGAGATTCCAAAATGTAGAGAGTATCAATACGACAATCATTATGAGGACTTCAGAACTTAACTTTAAAGGTCCAATTTTGATATCTTTTGGTAGATTGGGAATTGCCTTAAGTCCCTTATAATCCATAACTGAAATACCAACTGTTATAAGGATACCAGCCAATACTGCTGCCGGAATTTGGGAGGCAATCGGTCCCAATGCCAATAGAATAACTAATAACAATAGACCAGCAATTATCCCTGATAAACGCGTCTTACCTCCTGAATTGATATTGACGACGGTGCGTATGGTAGCACCAGCTCCAGGAAGACCTCCGAAAAGAGCAGCGATACTATTTCCGATACCTTGACCAATCAGTTCTTTATTAGGTTTGTGTTTTGTTTTGGTCATATTATCGGCTACTACAGAGGTTAATAGCGAGTCTATAGCGCCAAGCAACGCTAGGGTTAATGCAGTAAAAATATATGGGGATACCGTAGACAATTTAAATTCAGTAAAGATCTCGAAATTAGGCATTGGAAAACCTTGTGGTATTTTTTCTATGGTACGATAATCGAGCCCTAAGATGTATGCTGAACCGGAAACTAATAAAAGGGCGACCAACGTGCTTGGTACGGTGGTGGTAATGCGCTTGAAACCATAAATAATGAGGATAGTGATTAATGCTAAAGCCAATTCCAACCAGTTGATATTGCCCAGTGCTTTTGGTAGTACTTTTAAGGCTCCTAAAACACCTGAGGCTTCTTTGGCTGCTAAGGTTTCAGCCTCCTCTATGATAGTGGTTTCGGTAATCTCTCCGGAACGGGCAATGGTCTGTTCAAAATTTTCTAGAACCAATATACCCTCGTTTGCCTCTTCTTTTAGTATATTTTCCAATATCAACTCCT
This sequence comes from Maribacter sp., assembly GCA_047632415.1. Taxonomy (GTDB): domain Bacteria; phylum Bacteroidota; class Bacteroidia; order Flavobacteriales; family Flavobacteriaceae; genus Maribacter. The sequence continues at coordinate 1,972 of JBLICT010000228.1, read as the reverse complement.
CTGCCTGAGGTTTGAAAGGGGTTACCCAAGACATATCTTCTTTGGGGTAATAGCCCAAAGCTGGGAGTATCTGAGTAACAAGAATGATTACACCTATTGCAGTCATAAAACCTGATACAACAGGATAGGGGATATACCTTATGTACTTACCAATTCCAATGATTCCGAGTGCTACCTGCATTAGGCCTGCCAATAAAAACACCGTTAAAATAGCAGGTAGTGCTTTTTCGACACTACCGTCAAAAGTGGCGATAATACCAGCAATGATAACCATGCTTACAGCCGTCATTGGAGCCGTGGGCCCCGAAATTTGCGTATCGGTACCACCAAAAAGCGCTGCGAAAAAACTAATGAAAATAGCGCCGTAAAGTCCAGATGTAGGGCCTAGACCCGAGCTGACACCAAAGGCGAGTGCCAAAGGCAACGCAACTATACCAGCAGTAATACCGCCTAAGAGATCTCCTTTAAAGTTTGAAAATAAGTTTTTAATCATTGAATACAGTGTTATATGGTATTCGAACCATGTCTTTTAAAATGATTTTTTTGCTATTTGATAGTCTTCTTAATTGTTTTTTTTTATGTTCTAAGTATTCTTTTCAGCAGTGAGGTAAATGTGAGAGTAATGTTACCCTTCTCCACAGTAAAGAACACATGATTTTGTTTATATAGGACTACTTAATTTTTTATTCATAAAAAGATACAGTCCCAGTGGAGAGATCGTACATCGCTCCGATAATTTTTATTTCATCGTTCTGCTCCATATCAACCAAAATTCGACTGCGTTCCCTAATATTTTCGATAGTTAGATGAACGTTTTCTTCGGATACCCTATCTACGAATTCAAGGTTTTTAGAGTTTCTAATCTTCTCATCCTTTGGTTCTTTTACCGCTGCAACAGCAGGTTCCAACTTGTTTATTAACGCAGTAAGGTTACCCATTCGTGCATGATCGCAAGCACCTTTAATTGCACCACAACTGGTATGGCCTAAAACAACGACTAATTTCGTTCCGGCAAGTTTGCATGCAAATTCCATACTACCCAAAATATCTACGTTAACAAAGTTACCTGCAATTCTAATACTAAAGATGTCACCAAGTCCTTGGTCAAAAACTAATTCTGCTGAAACTCTTGAATCGATACAACTTAAAATCGTCGCAAACGGGAATTGTCCTTCGCTCGTATCGTTAACTTGTTCTAGTAGGTTTCTATTCGCTTTTAAGTTATCTTGGAATCTTTGGTTTCCCTCTTTTAAGAATTGTAATGACTTTGCTGGGGTAATAGTGGATTGTGTTTCTTTCGTATGTGTTTTCATATTTATTTTCGTTAATCGAGTACATGACTAATGTTACTTTTATTTCTTGGGATTTATGCAGTATTGTGCTTTTAAATAAATATTACTAAGGAAACCTTAATCTCTAGTCATTTGGCAAAAGCTACTATCTTTAAAAAAACTATTAGTCTATTAATTGAGATATAATTTATTTGTATCAGAGCGGATCGCACCGTTTGTATTGTTTTGATACTGTGTCACCCCACCTATAGTTGGGGCAGTTCTTAAAATCAAAATTAAATTAATAATATCATAATCGTAAATACTATTTACCTTGTTTGTAAGAGACCATAATATAGTATTAGTGAACTATTAGAAAAGGATGCGATACAAATCATTTACGATATAGAAATATATTAAAATTAGTTTGTTGAAGCGCAGTCTTATAAAAGCATCCATCTGCAAGAAATACCTTCAAATATGCGTCATGATAACATTATATAAACGTACTTAGAGGTATACTTTTGTTTCATTGTTAAAAGCAACAATAAGGTTACACTTGAAATAGTACACTTCTAGTTCTCTTTAACTTTCTTCCTTGGGCTAAAAAGCACACCTGTGTATTAATTGTTTGTCCAATAATAAAATGCACGTAGGAGGAATAATACAAGTAAACAAGATGAAAAATATACAACGATAAA
>JBLICT010000227.1:0-5084 GCA_047632415.1 Maribacter sp. | reverse complement strand
ACAAAGCTTCTTTTACCACAGCAAATGGCCTAGGAGTATTAAAAAAGGAATCAGGTTCTTTTAACAATCTAGATATATCCAAACGTCCTTTTACTACATTTTACTTCCTGCCGGTCTTCGTTCTATTTATTTGGTTGATATATATCAGGAAAAAGCATACGTATACCGATCATTTGATCTTTAGCTTTCACAATCAGTCCCTGTTATTTATCTTGCTCCTTATTAGCTATTTAATTAATAGTATTTTTAACACGGAAAGTAACGGGTTTTTACTTTTGGTTTCACTATCTATCTTTTAATATCGCAATACGAAGTTTTTATGATCAAGGTAGATTTAAAACTATTGTTAAATATGAAATTCTTAACATGGTTTTCGTTATTTTAGCTAACAATAGAAGTCGTTTTACTTTTGGCTGGTAGTATTATTACGTTTTAAAGAGGCTTATGACAACACAAGTAACTAAAGGAATAAAAATATCGGTAAACACTAATTTTGAAGGCACCTTCTTCAAAAATTACAAGATGCACTATGCATTTGGGTATACTATCACCATTGAAAACCAAAGTAAGGATGCTGTGCAATTAACTTCGCGTCATTGGAGAATATACGATTCTCTGAACGATATGGAAACCTTAGATGGCGAGGGTGTTATTGGAAAAAAACCGGTCATTAATCCTGGGGAATCACACACGTACAATTCTGGATGTTTACTTACCTCTCCTATCGGAGCTATGAGGGGACACTACAATATGTTTAATTTTAATTCTCATGAAAAATTTAGAGTACTCATTCCTACATTTAAATTTAGCGCACCATTTGCCCTGAATTAAAATCCTTCTACAATTCAATTATTTATCTTACAAAACAGCGCCTTTTAAACAAGGGAAGTATGCTTTTCTGAACCAAACCATTAAGAACAACTTGCCAACCAATCGCCTTGTCTTTATAACGAATTATACCATCTTAGCTACTAAGCCTTATTTTCTAAATATTTAGATTTTCAGCAGCGGACGCTCCGCCCCTTTTCCTTTTTAATTCTCACTTACTAAGCTTACCTTTGTTATCACTTTAATTTTTAAAATTATAACAATGGGTAAAGGTTTTTTCCAAGTTCCAACTGCATTTAACGAACCAATAAAAAGCTTTGTGCCAGGAAGTCCCGAGCGCGAAGATGTTTTAAAACAATACAAGGCATATTACAATAGCACCGTTGATGTACCCATGTACATAGGTGCAGAAGAAGTACGTACCGGAAACACAAAGCCAATGTCTCCACCACATGACCATAAACACATTGTGGGGACCTATCATGTGGCCGATAAAAAACATGTGAGTCAAGCTATAGCGAATTGTTTAGACTCTAGAGACGCTTGGGCAAACCTTACTTGGGAACAGCGCGCAGCCATCTTCATGAAAGCTGCAGAGTTACTTGCTGGGCCTTACCGTGCCAAAATCAATGCTGCAACCATGATGGCGCAGTCAAAGACCATACATCAAGCAGAGATAGATGCCGCTTGCGAGTTTATAGATTTTCTGCGCTTTAACGTAGAATATATGACACAAATCTACTCTGAACAACCAGATTCTGCCGAAGGTATCTGGAACCGTGTAGAGTATAGACCTTTAGAAGGTTTTGTGTACGCTATTACACCGTTCAATTTTACTGCTATTGCCGGAAACCTTCCTGCGAGCGCCGCTATGATGGGAAATGTTGTTGTTTGGAAGCCGAGCGACAGCCAAATATTTTCCGCTAAAGTAATTGTAGATGTATTCAAAGAAGCAGGCCTTCCTGATGGCGTAATTAACGTAGTTTACGGAGATCCGGTAATGGTTACAGAGACCGTACTCGCCAGTCCTGATTTTGCAGGAATCCACTTTACAGGTTCTACGCATGTATTCAAGGAACTTTGGAAGCAAATAGGAACCAACATACACAACTATAAGACCTACCCTAAAATTGTAGGAGAAACAGGTGGCAAGGATTTTATTATAGCCCATCCATCGGCTAAACCTGCACAAGTTGCAACAGCCATCGTTCGTGGAGCATTCGAGTTTCAAGGACAAAAATGTTCTGCTGCTTCCCGTGTATATCTGCCAAAATCCACATCCAGTGAAATTCTGGAACTAGTTAAAAAAGATATCGCTTCGTTCAATACACCGGGCTCACCAGAGGATATGACCAATTTCGTTACAGCGGTGATCCATGAGGGGTCTTTTGATAAATTGGCAAGCTATATCGATCAAGCCAAAAAGGATAGCAACGCCGAGGTAATTGCCGGAGGAAATTATGATAAATCTAAAGGATACTTTATTGAACCTACCGTTATCTTAACCACCGATCCTAAGTATACTACTATGGAAACAGAACTTTTTGGACCAGTAGTTACCATATACGTTTACGAAGATAAAGATTGGAGCAAAACACTTAAATTAGTAGATGCAACGTCAGAGTACGCCTTAACTGGAGCCGTCTTGTCAAAGGATAGATATGCCATAGACGAAGCAACGAAAGCGCTTCAAAACTGTGCTGGTAACTTCTACATCAATGACAAACCAACAGGAGCGGTTGTTGGCCAACAACCTTTTGGGGGAGCAAGGGCTTCCGGAACAAACGATAAAGCTGGTTCTGCTCAAAACCTATTGCGTTGGGTATCTCCAAGACTTATCAAAGAAACTTTTGTTACACCAGAAGACTACAGGTATCCATTTTTAGGTTAACTAATTGGTAATAAATTAATTACAATAGACTATTAGGTTGATTTTTTTACCTACATTTAAAGGTTCCGTTGGATAATTCAACGGAACCTTTTCACATGAATAATCATACAAAATGAAAAAAACAATACTGGCATTTATGTTATTGGCGATGACTATAAGTTACGGCCAAGACAATCTTGCACAATCCACTATACAGTCCGTCTTAACAGGTAATCAAGCGCAAGTGATTCAACTAGCGGAAGCTTTTTCCGAAGACCAATACGACTGGAGACCTAGCGAGGGCGTAAGCTCCGTTGGCGAAGCGCTCTTGCATGTAGCAGGGGCAAATTACTTTTTAGCCTCCAAAATGGGTTTTGCTCCTCCTGCGGATGTTGATATGATGGGCTTAGGAAAAACTACAGGAAAAGAAAACATTATTGCTACGCTTAAAAAAAGCAATGCCTTTGTTCTGGAAACCATTATGAAAGTAGAGAGCACGGAGCTAAACGAAGAAGTAGACTTTGGTTTTGCCAAAATGAACAAACTAGGAGGACTTTTAGCAATGATGGAACATAATGGCGAGCATAAAGGACAGCTAATAGCTTACGCTAGGTCTAACGGTGTTGTGCCGCCATGGAGCGAATAAGCAACGATTAACAAATATTAAAAAGGTGCTTTATGCACCTTTTTTTATGTAAAAAATTGATGTCAAGAAAACCATAAACAAAGCAACCTATTCGATAATCACGTATGTAAACATTAAAGTAACAAAGATAAAAAACGGTATTCCTTATATTAGCTTTCTGAGCTCGGTATGTTGTGCTAGTGATGAATTGATTATATCTACTATCGCAACGTGCGATGTAAATAATACAATCGAGGATTTGGATTGGTTAAAAATTGTGGTGGTGAGGTGTTTTAAATAGCGATATTCCAGGGAACGAAATAACGAATTCAGAAGTCATCTTTAAGCCGAATAATTTTCTTTGTCAAATCAACTAAGAATTCAAAGGCAAGCCATTAGCTTACCTATCCTTTAAATTTCATAGGAAGATAAACTACCCGTTTGGTATCATAGAATTCTTCATTAAAATAATCAGACAACTCAAAAATTTCAGCGGTTCTGTAGCCCATTAGCTCTTCCTCTAAATTCCCACCTTTTAGGTAAAGTATACCGTTTCTACGATCATGAGCGGATTCTTTTTTGATTCTACCTTTTACCCAATGTACAAAGGTGGGCATCGCCGCAACGGCTCGGCTAACGATAAAATCAAACTGCTTAGAAACCTCCTCTACCCTTGCATTGATGGTAGTTACATTTGTTAGTCCCAGACCTAGTACCACTTCATCGACTACCTTTATTTTTTTACCAATAGAATCTACCAGCGTAAAATGTACGTTTGGAAACAAAATAGCTAGTGGAACCCCTGGAAATCCGCCACCTGTGCCTACATCTAATACCTCTGCCCCATCCTTGAACTCCTGAATTTTAGCGATGCCCAGCGAATGTAAAACGTGCCTCAGATAGAGTTCATCGATATCCTTTCTGGAAACTACATTTATTTTTTGATTCCAATCCTTGTATAATTCTTCCAACAAAAGGAATTGAGTTCTTTGTTCTTGGGATAAATTGGGAAAATATTCAAATAATCTTTCCGGAGTCATTCGTATCTTTGTAAAATAATTAATTAAATATCGTTACTTACGCAAAGATTCCGTTTTTAATCAAGGTATCAAACTATTCGGAAGTCATTTACGTTATATTTATAGAAAAAGCTCAATATATATGGAAAAAAAGACCATTCGATTTCCGAGAAAAGACCCCGCACAATTTTTTAAAACCTTAAATGGAAGGGTAAACGATTACTTTAAAAAAAATGAAATTAAAAAGACCGGTAACTGGAAACTGCATCTAAAAACGATTGTTATGTTCTCCTTGTTTTTGGCACCGTACTTTCTAATCTTAACCTTAGGTCTTCCCAATTGGGCAAATTTATTTCTTACAATAGTGATGGGTGTAGGCATGGCTGGGGTTGGTATGAACGTAATGCATGATGGCAACCATGGCGCTTATTCTAATAAAAAATGGGTGAATAAATTCATGGGAGGCAGTATATATATCCTAGCAGGAAACGTTTACAATTGGCAAGTACAGCACAATGTTCTGCATCATACCTACACAAATATTCACGAGCACGATGAGGATATGGAAGCCGGTAGGATTCTAAGATTCTCCAAACATACCGAGTGGAAAAAACACCATAAATTTCAACATTGGTATTCAGTCCTTCTTTATGGATTATTAACCTTCAATTGGGCGATTACTACAGATTTTCAACAGATGTACCGGTATATGAAGCGTAAATTATCCTACGGGAAATTACCT
>JBLICT010000226.1:0-5149 GCA_047632415.1 Maribacter sp. | reverse complement strand
GTAGCTGAGTTATGGCAACAGGCAACAACGGAAACGCTACCCGAACTAGGAGATTTACAAGGGTATACAACCGAATTTTTTAATCTCTTTGGATTTAAAGTCGATACTGTGGATTATACAAAAGAAGCAAATGAAATGACCACTATACCCAGTATAGAGCACTAAAGAATCTGTCAAATAGCAACATAACATTAATGGCAGTGTTTACCAGAACTAAACTGTAACCGCCTGATTGAGATAGCGTCTAAAAGGAAGCATTTCTTTATAGACTTTTATGACTTTTTTCTCAAAATCAGTTGCAAAAATTTCTTTAGTTGAAAACTCGGTAGCCACGGCAAAAGTTTTGTTTCGTAGCAAGTTGATATGCGGATGATTATTTGTAAACCCTTTTGGGGAATTGGTGAGTTTTACATCTTCCCATAATCCGCCAAAGGTTTGTTTAAAAGATTTTTTATCTAGGATTTTCTTCAATTCTTGACCATCATAGTCAATCGCATCGCGAATGCTGCGTAAGCGCTTAGGGTCCGGTCGCCAAAGTCCGCCAGCAAACATGCAGCGTTCGATACCAATTTCGATATAAAAATCACCTGTATTGGGACGCTTATCCAATCCCCCGCCAAAATGGTCTTTATAAATGGGTTTGTTGGGGTGAAACATTAGATTGTTATTGATTCGGTTGATGCCTTTTTTACCTGGTGTATCGTAATATGCGTCATCCAAATCAGCAAGTTTCGTATTCATCCCATCCAACCATCCAATAAAATCATTACGGACTTCGATGTACCATTTTCGGTTGGTATCCATCCATTCCTTGTTATTATTATTTTGCAGTTCTTTAAGGAAATTGATTTGGTTTTTGAAATTCATGAAGTGAAAATAAGAAATACAAATGTTTAAAAAAAGTCTTTGCGGGGAGTCATTTAGCGACTACAAAACCTTTTGAAAAAAAGAAAATAATTAAATTAGAAACGTATTTGGTCTGTACAAACAGAGTGCTACGTTTTTTGTTCTCTATAGTTAGAAATCACTCGTAATTACGTGGTCCTAAAACCTATTATCTCCACCAATAATATCTCCCAAACCACCTAAAAGACTTCCTTCTCCTTTATCTTTTCCACCACGCGGAATAGAGGCTAGAACACGGCCTGCCAGCCTGCTAAAAGGTAAGGATTGTACGTATACTGTACCTGGGCCTCTTAGTGTTGCAAAGAACAGTCCCTCACCACCAAAAACTGTATTCTTGATTCCTCCAACAAACTCGATATCATAATCAACCGTTTGCGAAAAACCTACGATACAACCGGTATCTACTTTTAGTACTTCTCCTACTTCCAATTGCTTTTTGGCAAGGGTACCACCTGCATGAACAAATGCCATACCATCTCCTTCTAGTTTTTGCATGATAAACCCTTCACCTCCAAAAAGTCCCCTTCCTAGTTTTTTAGAAAATTCGACACCAATAGACACCCCTTTTGCAGCGCAGAGAAAAGCATCTTTCTGGCAGATAAATTTTCCATTCTTTTCTGATAGGTCAATTGGTAGTATTTTACCGGGATAAGGAGATGCAAAACTAACTTTCTTTTTTCTTTGACCGATATTTAAAAATGCGGTCATAAACAAACTTTCTCCAGTAAGCATGCGCTTTCCAGCAGAAAATATTTTACCCAATACACTACTATCTTGGTTAGAACCATCACCAAAAATAGTGTCCATTTTAATATCTGTATCCATCATCATAAAGCTTCCAGCTTCGGCAACAACGGCCTCTTGTGGGTCTAGCTCTATTTCTACATATTGCATTTCTTCTCCGTAAATCTGATAATCTATTTCGTGTGCGTTCATAATAAGTAACTGTTTTAGGTTATTTCCGTGCTTGTGATGCCCCGAGAATTCAGGGATTTCAGTAAAGACAGAAATGTGTTTAGTTGACTACTATAGATTAGTTGACAAAAAATCAATTTTGTTACAGCTAGCGTCAATTCAATAGGCCTAACCTGTACATCCCAAATCATTGTTCGACACTTTTGACCGGAATCATAAACAGCATATTCTATAATAACACTAGGGTTTAACGACGCTAGCAAATAGTCTAGACAACAAGAAAGGGAAAACCCCACTACAAAATGCTGCGTGAGATTACTTCAAATTCCACCTGATAAAACAAGCGCTAAACCATCAAGCTTAAGTAAAAATAACAAAAAGAGACAGTTCTAATAGCTATTAATTTATAGATCTAAGTGCTACGTCAAATATTAAAACGGCGCCACCAGGGATACTTCCTCGTCCGCTATCACCATAACCCAACCGAGAAGGAATCAACAATACACCGCTTCCACCTTCGCCAAAATAGGTGAGCCCTTCGGTCCAACCAGGAATTACCTGGTTCAAATTAAAAGAAATACCGGCATCGTTACTTTCGTCAAAAACCTCACCATCGGTGAAATAACCCTTATAAGCAACGGTTACATTAGAACTAGCTAGCGGTGTATTGGCTGATCCTTCATTGTTAATCACATAATACAAGCCAGAAACACTTTTTTGTGCCACCAAACCTTCGTCACTTATATACGCTAAGATTTCATTTTCGTTTGCTTCCGTAAAATCCGTTTTACTATCATCAGAAGCGCAATTAACAAAAAGCAGTAATATAAAGGGAATCAAAATTTTTCTCATAACTTTTTCGGGTTTGAATACAAAACACACGGGTGTTTACGCAACTATTATTTTTTGAGTGCAATTTAATGACTAACTAGGTACTGGTAAAATTTTTTTTGATAAACCCAGAGCAAAAATTGATACTTAGGAAAATTATTGAATGTAACGTATTATTGGTGAGGCTTTTACTCTGCTAGCAAAACCTAGTCATTTAAAAGAGACCTGAACTACTGTTTTAAACGAAGCGTCCACTCAAAATTAAAAGTCGACACCACTACCCCATCTTCATTAACCCCAATAGATTTCATCCAAATGGTCTGGCCTTCGCCGGTTTCAATAGTTTTGTCCAGCGCATTCTTTATTACATGCCCATCCTCGCACGTAAACATAATTCTGCCTGTTGCTTTTTTAGAAAAATTAGCATTATTATTAGCTACAAGCATGGATATTTTACGTCCGCTATTTTCTATTTGGTCTATCATTAGAACACCAGTAGAAAGCTCAGCTGCCATACCTTGCACGGCCCAAAACATAGATTTGAACGGGTTCTGATTGCGCCAACCATGGGATACCGTGACGACAGCTTTCGTTTTATCAATAGATTTTAACCGAACTCCGCACCACCACGCCGCAGGTAATTTAAAGAAGGTAAATAAGTTTAATTTGCCCGTAGTTACTGCCATTCCCCTTAATATTTCGATAAAAGTATTCAAAATAATCGAATCTGCAATTGTTAATTAATTGTTAATGTTTAGTACTTTGTTTTGCATAGTACCTTCTTTTAACCATATATTTGCATAGTAAGTTATTAGGTAATCAATATAAATAGCCTAAACCTAGTAACCCACATCATTCATCAACACAAAACGAGCCATGACTGAAACATTATCAAAACACGAGCGCACCCTATCCGCTATTATCCATGCAAGCACCTTCTCCAAATTCATTTTCCCTTTCGGAAATTTTATAATCCCTTTGGTTTTATGGACGGCCAATAAAAAAGAATATGAATTTGTAGACTATAATGGCAAGCAGGCACTTAATTTTCAGATTAGCCTATTACTTTATTCAATTATAGCAGGGATTATAAGCATCCCATTTTTTATCGGTTTTTTTCCAAACATCTTTGACTTTAACCTTTTTGGCCTTCATAGCCTAAATGATTACAACAACTTGAACATTCATTTTGATAGTGACGATTTCAAATTTGGAACTTGGTTACTTCCTTTAGGAATATCAGGACTATTACAAGGAGCTTTATTTGTGGTAAATGTCGTCTACACCATTTTAGCTACCATTAAAACAAACGAAGGAGAAACTTTTGAATATCCATTAACTATAAAATTTATTAAATAATGATAACCCTACTAAAAATCATAGTATATAGTATTGTTGCTTTGTTTGCCAGCTTGGCCTTTGGACAGGTGGAAGCAAATTCAGAATTGCACCTGTTATTGGCACAAAAAGATAGCTTGCTATTTAATGCTGCTTTTAACACCTGTAATACCAACGTGTTAGAAGAAATCTTTACAGAAGACTTTGAATTTTACCATGATAAAGGCGGTCTTACGGAAGGTAGAGATGCTTTTTTAAATCCGATGAAAGAAAATTGTGCACAACGCATCACAACTGAAATGCAGCCTTCTAAAAGGATTTTAATTGCAAACAGCTTAGCAGTGTACCCACTATATGAGAATGGTGAGCTTTACGGCGCTATTCAACACGGCATCCATCGCTTTGAATCATTAGATAAAGACAACTCCTACCAACGAGGGGATATTGCGAAATTCACTCACGTATGGGTCAAAGAAAATTTAGTATGGAAAGTAAAACGAGAATTAAGTTACGATCATCAATACAAATAATAGTTAAACAGGATACTCATCACATCCTTTGGAGTTTATTCATCAATAAACGTTGCCTGAACTTGTTTTAGTAGTTATTAGAGAAATACCAAAACAAGTTCATCATTAAAAAACGAACAGTTAACCATGCAGACGATTACAGAAAAATTGAAAAAATCCCCCAGTAAAAAGGGACTGCATACAAAGCAAAAACAAATTATGAATGTAGAAAACACAAAAGCGCAAATGCGAAAAGGTGTTTTGGAATATTGCATTTTGTCTATCCTTAACGGACAAGACAAATATGCCTCCGAAATACTTGGCACGTTAAAAGACGCAAAAATGCTGGTGGTAGAAGGCACCATTTATCCCCTATTAACGCGGTTAAAGAATGCGGGGCTTCTCAATTACCGTTGGGAGGAATCCACTTCTGGACCGCCACGCAAGTACTACACCCTTACAGAAACAGGAAAACTGTTTTTAAAAGAACTGGACACTACTTGGGATGAGTTGCGAAAAGCGACCAATTTGGTAACAAAGAACAAATAGCATTATCGACAACCTTAAAACTACAACCTGAAACAAGTTCAGGATAAAAACATCAAAAAATGAACAAGACAGTAAATATTAATCTAGCAAATACGCTCTTT
>JBLICT010000225.1:0-5197 GCA_047632415.1 Maribacter sp. | reverse complement strand
ACCCATGGTATTGGGCATCGGCAGGAAAAACATTGACCTCGTTTACCACAGGAATCGCTCAAGAGGAAGGCTTTTTAGCATTGACAGATAAAAGTTCCGATTACCTGGGTGAAGGTTGGACATCACTCACCACAGAAAAAGAGGGTTTGATTACCGTTTGGAACCAATTGAGCATGACTACTGGGATGGATGATACCCAAGGAGATTGCAAAACACCTGATTGCCTAACATATATAACAGATGCGGGAACACGCTGGTCTTACCATAACGCGCCCTATACTTTATTACAAGATGTGATTACCAATGCTTCCAATACCGATTTCCCGACCTATTTTAATACTAAATTAAGGGACCGGATTGGAATGACAGGCCAGTGGTTCTCTACGAATGAATCCAATAATGTGTATTGGAGTACTGCGCGCAGTATGGCGCGGTTTGGACTCTTAAACCTGAACAATGGAGTCTGGGATGAAACGACGATACTGGGAGATACCAGTTTTCTAAAAGGTATGAAAAATACTTCTCAACCCTTAAATAAATCCTATGGTTATCTGTGGTGGTTAAACGGCAAAGAAAGTGCTATGATACCGCAATCCCAGGTTATTTTTGAGACGACACTTATGCCTAATGCTCCTGAAGACTTATATGCGGGACTAGGAAAAAACGACCAGAAACTATATATCGTTCCTAGTCAAAACTTAGTTATAGTGAGAATGGGAGAAGATACTGGTGTTACCACCTTGGGGCCTTCAAGTTTTGATAATGAGTTGTGGGAATTGATAAATTCAATCATTTATTAGATATTAGGAAAATTACCCTAACGCGCTTGCAAGCAACAAATTAATATCGTAAAAGTAGATTCTTGCTATTCTATTGATATCCCATAGGCATTTTCCTATTCTTAAAGGCCTTTTCATAAGCCGCTCCCAATCGCAGCAGTTCGGCTTCTTTAAATTGTTTCGCGATAAAGGTAAGGCTTATAGGTTCTCCAGAATTTTTATATCCCATTGGAACGGTCAACGCTGGGTATTTGGCGACAGCAGCATAAGCAGCATAGTAGTTATTAATGGATAGCACTGCATCCAAATCCTCTGTGTCCAGTACGGTACCAAAGAATGTGCGCCCACTATTTTCCAACCGCTGTTTTATCTCCTCCAAACCTTTTACACTTGTGCTATCTACCAGAATACCATGGAACAAAGCTTGTCCGTATGGAATGTGAAGTAGCGAGTCAGTAGAATTAAAAGTGACGGCATCGGCAATACCCCTAATCTTAACCTCTCCTGAATCGGTGTTTTTTTTAAGATAATTAGCCAAATCATTCCGCATGTCTATATTCAGAATGCTCGAAAATCCGTCCATGGAAACTTCTGGCGGTGTAAATTCGATAATTTTGGCTCCCAAGGAACGCATACGTTCTATGGTAGCCTTATAGATGGAGTCACTTTCTAGTAATGTGGAAAAAGCACCAAGGCGCATTTCCTTGAAGTCTATAGGGTGAAGACCAGCGGACAATATGCCAGGGGATTGGTCATTGACCGACTTAGCATCTTCCATATCATAACCCATCATTGCAGACAACAAAATAGCATTGTCTATTATATTTTTGGTCATAGGTCCGGGTGTATCCAAAGTGCTAGAAATTGGGACAATTCCGGAGCGACTCAACAAACCAATAGTAGGTTTTAGGCCCACCACCGAATTTTGGCTACTAGGCGATAAGATAGAACCCGAAGTTTCTGTTCCTACAGCTGCAACTGCATAATTAGCCGCTACCGAAGTTCCACTACCAGAACTGGAACCACCGGTTTCAAACACACCTCTACCATAGGGATTCATGGTCTGGCCACCAACTGCACTATAACCTACAGGACATCCAGAGCATAAAAAATAGGCCCATTCGCTTAAGTTTACCTTGCCAAGTATCAAAGCTCCTTTTTCCTTTAACTGCGTTACGATAAAGGCATCTTCCACTTCGTTATTGAGTAAGGCAACAGACCCTGCCGTGGTATTCATCCCTTTAGTATTGATGTTATCCTTTAATAGAATAGGCATCCCGTAAACAGGATGTCGAGACTCCGGTGCGGTGCCATTTTTAATCAGTACGTCCAAAACCCTCGCTTCCTCAAGGACATTCTTGTTTAGCGCTAGTATCGTGTTTAGGGTTGTTTTATTATTTAGTTCGTATTCATAGATGCGATACAAATAAAACAGCACCAAATTCTCATAGGTTAACAAACCATCCTTTATACTTTTTTGAAGCACAAAAATATTTTGCTCTAAAATCAAGGGTTTTAAGGCCTGATACGTTTCCTCGGTCATTTTTGAAACGGCATCATACAAGGGCAAAAAGACATCATTCTTGTCCAAAACCTTGGACTGTATTAAACGATACCGCATGCGTTTTGTTTCATGATCGGCATTCGCGGCTACATCTGCTACATCGTCATACGGCTCCCAAATACGAAGCTTCTCAACCGTTTCCTTTGAACCTTGGTTGCAAGATGCCATTACAGCACAAAATAGGACTATCAACAACTTCCTCATTGCTATTCTTTTTTAGAATTTATCATTTTTTTCCAAAGCTTAATGTTCCTCTGATTCATTCTTACAAACTCATCTTTTCCTAGGGATGCTGAAATATCCCTAGATTTTGTGGCGGATAAAACAGCGGCTGTATACCTCTCTAATTCAGCTTGCAACAAAGATTTTATACGGTAAAAATAGTAGGTCTCTCCACCTAGCTCCAAGGCTTTGTTTACGTATTCCAGGGCTTCAGAAGTTTTGATACCCTGTTCTTGATAATAGCGAGCTATTTCATAATAGGTTTGCGGTGTAGGATCATTATCCAGCTTTTCCTGAATCTGCTTTTCCATGACCAAATAGGTATCCACCACTATAGGTACCGTTATTTTAGTGTGGGCCCATTGCCAATTCATATTGGCAGCGTTATGCGTAATTCCGTCAAAAAAGATCATAAAATTCTCTTGAAAACTTAAGACTTTAGATGGTATGACAGCTACGCGTAGTGCATCTTCAGAAGGGTCATATGCTGTTCTTCCATCTCCCCAATGTGTCGTATTTTTATGAAAAACGATTTGCCATTCCTTCTCGGTCGGAAAAGCATAGAGCGCATAGGTTCCTTTTGGAAGCATATTTCCTAAAACGCTGACATCCGTATCAAATGTAATCTTGGTAGCTTCATTGGCACCAACCCTCCAAATACGACCATAAGGCACTAAACCGGGAAAGCCATAGGAATCATTTCCGAAAATTAGCCGTCCCTTGACCGCTGGTCTTGAATATTCAATACTAAGTTTTGATAGACCTATTTCATGCTCTACCCTAGCGAAAGGA
Source organism: Maribacter sp. (assembly GCA_047632415.1). Taxonomy (GTDB): domain Bacteria; phylum Bacteroidota; class Bacteroidia; order Flavobacteriales; family Flavobacteriaceae; genus Maribacter. Next base: position 1,840 of record JBLICT010000225.1, on the reverse strand, counting down.
CTCGCTTTGGGATATTCCAATTGCGCCCAAGAACCAATGGAAACACAATAAATTAAAAAAAATTGTATCGTTTTCAACCTTTTAGTGTAAAGAAAGAATCTACAAATTCGTACTTATTAAATACTTGTAAATCTTCTATGCCTTCACCTACTCCAATGTATTTTACGGGAATCTGAAATTGATCGGAGATTCCTATAACAACCCCACCTTTTGCAGTCCCGTCCAATTTTGTAACCGCTAAAGCAGTCACTTCGGTAGCTTTCGTAAATTGCTTTGCCTGTTCAAAAGCATTTTGCCCCGTAGAGCCATCCAATACCAGCAATACCTCATGTGGCGTACCTTCTACTACCTTTTGCATTACCCGTTTTACCTTAGTAAGCTCGTTCATCAAGTTTACTTTGTTGTGTAAACGTCCGGCTGTATCTATAATAACCACGTCAGCATCTTGGGTTAGAGCAGAACTAAGAGTATCAAAAGCGACCGAAGCTGGATCACTGCCCATTTGTTGTTTAACTATAGGTACGCCAACGCGATCCGCCCAAACTTGTAACTGATCTATAGCAGCTGCCCTAAAGGTATCTGCAGCTCCTAAAACTACCTTATAGCCTTGCTTTTTTAATTGAAAAGCCAACTTACCTATCGTTGTTGTTTTACCAGCACCATTAACGCCTACAACCATAATCACATACGGCTTTTTATCCTTTGGAATGTGAATCTCTGTAGCATCACCGGTATGGGTTTCGGATAGTAGACCTGCTATTTCTTCCCGTAAGATTCCATTAAGCTCGTCCGTACCCATATATTTATCCTTGGCAACTCGGGCTTCAATACGCTCAATAATCTTTAAAGTGGTATCCACACCAACATCAGATGAAACAAGGACTTCTTCCAGATTATCCAGCACATCATCATCTACCTTGGATTTTCCTGCAACCGCCTTACCAAGCTTAGAAAAGAAGCTTGTTTTGGTCTTTTCCAATCCTTTATCCAAACTTTCCTTCTTCTCAGAAGAAAAAATCTTTTTAAATAAACTCATTTTAGTATCGAATAGTTACTCAAATATAAAACTTAAAAAGCCCCTTTCGTAAGAAAGAGGCTTAATAACGTTTTAAAAAAGTAGTATTATTTCTTTGCAATCCAGGCATCTACCATATCTGGAGCCATAACCGACTCAACAAATACGTAAGCACCACTTTTTGGTGACTTTACCATCTTAATTGCTTTTGTTAATCTTTTAGAGCTTGTCTGTAAACTTGCTACGGTCTTCTTTGCCATGACTAATTATCTTTTATTGTCACTTCCGCTAGGGCGGAAATCAATTTATTTAATTTCTTTATGAACTGTCATTCTCTTAAGAATAGGATTGAATTTTTTAATTTCCATCCTTTCGGGAGTGTTCTTCTTGTTCTTGGTAGTAATATACCTAGACGTTCCAGCTTGTCCCGATTCTTTGTGCTCGGTACATTCTAAAATCACTTGTATTCTGTTGCCTCTTTTTGCCATCGTAATCTATAATTTTCGGGATTATTTTACTAACCCTTTAGCTTTTGCTTCTTTCAATACAGCTGAAATACCTTTCTTGTTGATACTTTTTAAAGCTCTTGCAGAAACTTTTAAAGTAACCCAACGGTCTTCTTCCGGAATGTAGAATCTCTTTTTAGAAAGATTTACATCAAATCTTCTTCTGGTCTTATTGATAGAGAAGGAAACGTTGTTTCCGAACATTGCTCTCTTTCCGGTAATCTCACAAACTTTAGACATTGTGTCGAATTTTTCTTTTAAACAGGGTGCAAATTTATATCATTTTTATCTTACAGCCAACATTCTACTTCACATTTTT
>JBLICT010000224.1:0-5206 GCA_047632415.1 Maribacter sp. | reverse complement strand
ATGGACAGGTATTAGATATGGAAGCCATTACAAAAGCAGGTACATCTGTAGGTGCTAAGGTAGGCTGGGATTTGGCCCATGGCGTAGGTAATGTAGCACTAAAATTACACGATTGGGGTGCTGATTTTGCAGCATGGTGTAGTTATAAATATATGAACAGCGGACCAGGAAATGCCTCAGGTATTTATGTTCATGAACAATACTTAAACAGAAAAGATATCCCTCGTTTTGAGGGCTGGTGGGGTACAAAAAAGGATACCCGCTTTTTAATGAAGCCAGAATTCGAACCTATGGAAAACGCAGACGCCTGGCAGATTAGTAATGCCCCTATACTTTCTGTAGCCCCGTACTTAGCTTCGCTAGAACTATTTGAAGAAGTGGGTATGCCCGCTTTGATAGAAAAACGTAACAAGATAGTGGCGTATTTAGAGTTTGTCTTAGGAGAAATAGCTGCTGAGGTAGATAGTTCTTTTGAGATTATTACACCCAAAGATAGGGGATGCCAGCTTTCTGTTTTCTTACATGGCGAAGGAAAGGCCTTGTTCAATTACCTTATGGAAAATGGAGTAATAACTGATTGGCGCGAACCAAATGTTATTCGTTTGGCTCCGGCACCATTCTATTGTTCCTTTGAAGATATGTATCGGTTTGGACAGATTTTAAAGCAGGGTATTCTGTCTAAATAGATAGTTTATTCTATGCATTTGGCAGTGAAACACGACATGGCTAAAGCCAAAATTCTATTTTTAATACTCTTTTTTATAAAATGAAATCGTTACGCTTAATACTAACCAATGCTAACTATTTTGGACCCTCTTGGGTCTTTGCGAGCCTTAATATTCTTTTTGGTACGTGGGCTATCTATATTCCTCAGGTGAAGGAATATTTGGCTATTGACAAGTCGGAACTGGGTTTTGCTATCTTTTTTTTATCGCTAGGCGTTTTTACTGTTTTTCCTTTTGCTTCCAGTCTAGTAAATAGGCTAGGCGTGGGTAAAGCTACTTTTTATGGGGTATTATTGAGTTGTGCTGCAGCGATGTTGCCTTTATTGGCTCCAAACTACTACGCCTTAATGGGTGCCCTATTTTTATTCGGTGCTACGAATGGGTTTACGGACATTTCCATGAATACTCTGGTAACAGAGGTAGAAAAAAAAGATAAAGTAAAATTTATGTCCGCCTCGCACGGCTTTTTTAGTTTGGGTGGTGTGTTGGCAGGTGTGGGTAGTTTTCTTATCGGTCCAATAGGAAATCCCGTTCTGCATATGGGGTTGGCGGTGGCCTTAGTATTCATTGTAAATTTAATATTCTATAAGAAATATCTAAATATTACTGCTGCTTTGGTAGAAACAGAAGGCTTTAGTCTAAAACTATTCAAACCTTTATTGCTACTGGGATTAATTTCTTTTCTTGCCATGGGAAGCGAAGGTGCCATTGTAGATTGGAGCGGCTTGTATCTAAAAGAAGTAAGTATAGCACCAGAAGCGTTGTGGGGTGCCGGCTTTTTAGGCTTTCAAATTACCATGACCTTAGGTCGTTTTATGGGTGATGCCGTAAGTGAACGACTAGGTTCTGTAAAGATGATTGCATTAGGAACAATTCTTTCTCTAGGAGGTTATAGTCTGGTGCTTTCGGAGGATACTTATTTGGCTATTGTCGGATTTGCCCTAAACGGATTGGGATTTTCTGTTATGATACCTGAAGTTTTTAGAATAGGCGGTAACGTTAAAGGCGTGGATTCATCTCAGGGCATCGCATTTATTGCCGGTACTGGTTATGCCGGATTTCTATGTGCCCCTCCTATTTTGGGTTTTTTAGCGGAAACGGCGTCCCTAAAGGCCAGTTTTGTTGTTCTGTTATTCTGTGCGGTGTTTATTTTGGGAATTACCCTAGTGTTGAAGAAGAAATAAACAAAGGTTTAAAAATAGAGTTGCAGACTTTCAATCCAAATTACTTCGGACTTTAAATTCGGTGTTATCATCCTTTAGATTGGAAAGAAACTCCAGCATTTCATCTGTTAATAGCAGTTGGTTTTGAGATTGCCAAAAAGCCGCGATATATGGAGGTTTTAATTTAAATACATCCTTTTGTTCGTTTACATTGCTCTTAACGTCAACCCTACTAAAAGGAGCTGTAGTATGTAGGGTAATTTCTATTTGAAATACTGTTGGTACTAGTTGTTCTTTTCTTTTGGTAGTAATCGTAGTTTTTTGTTTAGCATAGTGTATATAATATCGCTGATAGGAGTTGTCTTTTTTAAAGAATGTAGCACTTTCCATCCGAGTTGTACGGTCATACTCAACTTGGTTTTGAGATGATTCCGGAAAGATTGGGAGCGTAGTTGAATTAAAAGATAGGATGGCGTTGTCCTTGCCGTTTATCATGTAGTAGCCATATGATTTCCCAGAATGATCATTGGCACCAGAGGAGAACTCCACTTTTATCGCGTCGGTGTTCTCTAGCGGTTTTTCAACAACCTCAAAATCGGGTGTCATTGCATTTATTCTAATAAATTCGCTAAAAATCCTAAAGAACGATGGGAGTATAAAGTAAACCTTGTTTTCGTCTTTTTTAATTCCTACCTGCCGCATTTGTAGTAGTTCTACTTGGTAGTCTTTTTTATCCAATTCTAAGCCGCCCGTATAAAGGGGTGTTTTTCGTTTTACCCTTCCCTGCATGTCCTGTAAGCGCACTATGGTATCGTTGCGTTTAAGAAGTGCCCTTAAAAAAAAGTTTCTGTATGTGGTGTTAAAACATAGTTATTGGTAAAGGTGTCTTTTATACGTTGGAGGATGGTCTTTGCATTTGTAACGACTACTTCATCCAGATTAACGGTGTTTTTTTGCAAATACATCGTATCCTTTAAAGCACTATACGTAGTTTTTAGTTTTTCATATCCCGGACTGTAAAAGAAAACCGAGTCCAATTGGGAGGAAAATTGGAATCTACCATCCGCATTGGTCATGGTGTGGTCTTTACTGTTGAAAACGGAAACGAATTCTAGCGGTTCCATACCATCAGTGATCATCACAATTCCCGAATGTGATTGTTGGCCGTAACAGCCAATTGCACTGCAAACTAAAAGAAAGAATAGATTTTTGGTCATACCCAGTTTACACACACACCAAATTTAAAATAATACATAAAGGTTTAACTATAAATTTTTCTAAACGTTATTCTGTTTTAGTACTTTTTATATCAAACCCAATTACGTTTTAGTCCACCATTATTCCAGTGAAATAGAGTTTAAAATTACCATCAAGTCTTTTATGCATCGAAGCAATGTTAAGTCCGTTGAATTTTTTATAATCTTCCCAACTGGTTACCATATTGGGTTCTGCTTGATTCCCTTTTCTAAAGGCCCATTCCTTTATCACAAAATCGTCTTCAAAGTAAAAATCATAGGCATCACCAGGTGTGTAGCCTCCTTCATTTCCGTAAACGATGGTCAGCTTTTGCATCGCTGTTTGTGACATGGGTGCCATTGCGGAAGTTTGATGCTCATAGGTATAGCTGTTTTTATCCCAAACCAATTGGTAGGGAGCCAATAACCAGAATTTATCGTTGATAAAACCAGCATCCGTTTTAGCAAGTACGGTATCTATCGCTTTTCTGTTATATGAAATAGTATCTTCCCGAGTCGTAAAAATAACGTCGTTGCTTTTTGGTGCCCAAGACCACGTACGTTCAAAATGTGAGGAGTCTCGGTCCACGTTAAATGAAAAGGTAATTTTGTTAACATTTTTCCAATTTGCAAATCCATTGGCATCTGCAATTTGCTCTGGAATGGATAGTTCTTTATCTGGGGTTTCAACTTCTTCTACCACTGGTTTTTGTTGCTCCTTGCAACTAAAAAGTAGGGTCAAGGTAACTAGGCCAACAACTAACGTATTTTTCATAATCTCTCTAATTTTGTGTAAAGATATCGATTGCTGATTCTTTGTCCTATTTTTGTATGCGTCTAAAACAAGCTGAGAGTGACCTTCTTAAGAAAACTGTGTCTTATCATCGTAAGCAATCAATTCAAAACTAAATTGGATTTCGATGACCCTTATAAAGATATTTCGGATGAGGAACTTGTGCGGAAAATAGTAGAAAAGAAGGATTCAATGATGTTCGGGGTGCTGTATGATCGGTATTCTAAAATGGTGTATAATAAATGTTACGGTTTCGCTAAATCCCAAAAAGAAGCAGAAGATTTGACCCAAGATATTTTTTTGATGCTCTTTGTAAAACTGGGTAGTTTCAAGGGCAAATCAAAATTTTCTACATGGTTATATTCTTTTACCTATAATTTTTGTGTTAACTATGTAAACAGGGACAAAGGTAGAAAGATAAGTGACAAGGCTAATACTATAGAGGACACGGAATATAAGCTTTCCGTCGAGGTCACGGATGAGAATCTACTTGAACTGCAGGTTGAAAAATTAAAGAACGCCTTGGAACTCATTGAACCTGAAGAGAAGACCTTGTTGCTGCTTAAGTACCAGGATGGTGTTTCAATAAGGGAACTTGAATCTCTTATGGAAATAAGCAGTAGTGCTATTAAAATGAGACTTAAAAGGGCGAAAGCTAGAGTAATAGAAACCTATAATTCATTACCCTAAATGTCAGAAAACAACAAAAATCCGTTTAAGAGAATCCAGGGAGATTTAAAGGATGTTCCGCCGGAGTTACGCCAAAAGGTGATGAACGATGTGGCTATGGCAAAGCTCATCATGGAAATGGCCACCTTGTTTACGATAGATTATGCCTCTCTTATTACCGGACTTTTAAAAACCTCTAATAAAAATAAATAGTTGTACGATGAAAACTTTTAGTGAATTACAGGATACCCTTATGGAGAGTTTTGGTGGGTTACTAGCATCCGCGACCCAGATGGTGCCCCAAATAATACTTGGATTAATTGGTTTGCTTATTGCGTGGTTGTTGATAAAACTCGTGCTTTTTATACTTAAAAGGATGCTAAAAGCGGCCAAAATAGATGTGCTGTCCCAAAAAGTGGCCGACTCCAAGTTGTTCGGGGATAAACAATTGTCAATAGACCTGTTAAAATTAATATTGAATACGGTAAAAGTATTGTTGATTTTACTCTTTACAGTCGTATTGTCTCAACTTTTAGGATTAAAAGCTATTTCTGATGCTATTTATTCTCTTTTTGGGTACTTACCTACCTTAATAAGTGCATTACTTATTCTTGTAGGAGG
>JBLICT010000223.1:0-5245 GCA_047632415.1 Maribacter sp. | reverse complement strand
GCTACCTCCATTAAATAGGCGCAAAATAAGGCTCCTCCGGTACCTACTACGTATCCAAGAACGGCTAACAATACCCCAACTGAGGTAAGCGAAGGATGAAATTCTGCTGCAACCACAGGTGCGGAAGCGGCACCGCCAACATTAGCCTGACTTCCTACAGCCAAGAAAAAGTAGGGTGCCTTTATCAGTTTTGCAACTAAAATCATGAGTCCGGCGTGTATCGTAATCCAAATAAAACCAACGGCTATTAGACCAGGATTATCCAAAACCTTTCCTAAATCCATTTTCATGCCTATGGTGGCTACTAGGATGTAGATAAACACACTGCCAATCTTGCTGGCACCGGCACCTTCATAGTTTTTTGCTTTCGTAAATGAAAGCAGTATTCCCATGGTTGTAGCTAAGACAACCATCCAAAAGAAACTAGACCCCAAAAAGGAGAGAAAACTCTTTTTGTCACTTACCGAGTCAAAATTCTGAGTTAAATAATCGCTAATATTATTTCCAAAAAAGTGTGCTATACCCACCGCACCAAAAGCCAAGCAAAGCATAATCATATAATCGTTAAGAGTAGGGACTCGTGTAATTTTATCGGTGAATTCGCTTACTTTGAGCTTTAGTTTTTCTATGCTAGAGGTATCGGCTTTTAACCATCTATCTATCCGTTCTGTTTTCCCTACACCGAGCAAAATAATTGCCATCCAGATATTGGCTACCACAATGTCTATTAACACCATTCCTCCGTATTTTTCTGGGTTATATTGAAATATCTCTAACATTGCAGCTTGGTTCGCACCCCCACCTATCCAGCTACCGGCAATAGTAGAAAGACCCCGCCATGTAGCATCAAAATCGTTACCTCCAACCGTTTCTGGAGAGAAAATTGAAACCAAAAGAATGGCAATAGGGCCGCCAATGATAATCCCCGTAGTACCGGTAAGGAACATGATCAAGGCTTTGGAGCCCAAGTTAGCAATCGCCTTTAAATCGATACTCAGTGTCATTAATACAAGGGCAGCAGGCAATAAATAACGACTTGCCATAAAATAAAGGTTGGAAGTATTGTCTGAAATGAGACCACTACTTGCTAAAATAGCAGGTAGTAAATAACACATAAGAACGGCAGGAATGATAGAATAGAATTTTTTCCAAAAACCAGTTTTAATACTAGAGGTATAAAAAATGAAGCCTAGGGCTATTGCTAAAAGTCCAAATACAACGGAGTCGTTGGTAATAAAAGGTTCTAAGGGGCTATTTTCCATGGTCAAAAAGCGAAGTTTCTCAAATATAATCAAATAACCAGATGTCTCTGGATAAAGTCGGCCACGCCATGATCTGTATTTGCTAATGTAATATGATCGGCAACTGTTTTTAATTCGGTTCTAGCATTTGCCACGGCCACACCACAACCAGCTGCTTCAATCATTTCAATATCGTTATAATTATCCCCAAATGCTATAATGTCTTTTAAGGATTCCGACGGTTTTAGAATATGTGCAATGGCAGAACGTTTGGAAACTGATTTAGGCGCAATTTCGATTAAGGTGTCATTAGAACGGTACATATTCAACTTATTACTGAAATTGTTTTTTAATAGGGGCATAATTTGGTCTGCACTTTCCTTACTACACATCAGCATGACTTTATGTGCGCCGCTATGCTTTAGATTGGTCAGTGTAGAGTTTGTCTGTTGAAAAGTGGGTTGTGTTTTAGTGTATTTAATCTCTTTTTCTACGCGTTTCGATGTTTTGGGAACAAACCAGTTATCATGTGCATACACTCCTAAATCTATCTCTAAAAGGCTGGTCATTTCATGTACTTGCAATAAAATTGAGTAAGGAATGGTTACCGATAAAAGTGTTTTGTCACCATGCAGAACAAGGGCGCCATTATAGCATATGATGGGTTGTTGTTCAATATCCAATCGTTGTTGAAGGTAGTACATGCCACTGGGCATTCGGGCAGATACTAGAATTATCCGAATTGTACTCCGTATTCGTTTTATCTCTTGTATGGTAAAGTCGGAGACATCGTCCTTTGTGGAGAGTAAGGTTCCATCCAAGTCAGAACAAAGTATTTTGTAGTTCATTTTAAATATTTAACCAGTACGATAGTTTTAGGTTAATGGAGCGAAATCTAGGAGCAAATTGGTTTACGGAGTAATTGTCATTGTACACAAGGAAAAGATCCGATAGCGGAGCAAAACGCCATTGTAGTCTGGAATTAATACCTAAGTTATCCCTTTGATTGCTATACTGTACTAAGGTAGACCAGAAAATCGATTTGCTAAAGGTAATATCTACTTTCGGACTTATCAACCAAATATCTGCACTTGGATATGGGTTTGGTAATTGTATTTGATCATAATTGAATAGCAAGGATATAAAGGCTTTAGGTTGAAAGCGCATGGTCATAGCGCCTTCTACCGAGAATCGATTTCCATTGAAAAACCTCCCTACAGATGATTGTATTTCATAAGAAAAGAGTTTTCGCTGATCGGACTCATACCCAAATTCTACATTGTTATAATGATAGCCCTCATTTCCGGGTATTGGGATGGCATCGTCGCTTCCTGTGGGGTCAAAATCATTGAAAAGAAACGTGTAGCTATTGGTCAGCTCAAACCTAGCTTGGGATTGATTATTGAATTGTAGCTCATATCTGGTTTGAAAATCGTAATCGGTATTTTGAAAATCTCTGCTAGGGCTCCATCGAATATTAGGAAAAAATTGAAACGAATGGTTTTGAACAATCCCTGTTTTAGGCCAAAACACGCGCTCAAGACTCAGAATTGTTTTGAAGATATCTGTTCTGCGAATAAAACCCAGATCAGAACGAAAATCTTCGTCTACAAACGTACCTTTCGCAAATAAATTAAACGTTCTAGTGTTGTAGCGTATGGTTGCGCCAGAAGCTATGTTTCCATTATTATCACCTGGTTGAAATGATTTATGAGTGAAAAATTTTCCGTTCCAAGTATTATCTTTAGAGGCCAGATTATAGTCAATGCCTAGAACTCTATTGTATGCATCTTCAGGTTCCTGGAAATCATAATCAGTAAAGGATTCTTTGTTAATAAAGAATACGCCAACGTTCGAACGGGAAAACACACGTTGCTGTAGCGCTATCATGGTGTTGTTATTGGAAGGAATTTCGTTTTCCAAATCTTCGGCCGTCTGTATGTTTAAGAAACCTATCCTTAGGTCTTTGGTTAGTTTACCGCTAAGACGAGCACCGCCAATAAGATTGTTTTCTATGCTGTTGCCTAATGTGTCTTGGGCGATACCTATACGTCTGGAGAAAAAAGGGTTTACATCAAACCCATCTCCAAAACTTGCAAAAAGATCATTATTATCTATGAAAAATTGACGCCGTTCTGGTAACGCAATTTCAAAGCGGGTAAGATTGGTAATGAAATTATCTACCTCTACTGTAGAGAAATCTGGGTTTAAGGTAAGGTCAAGGTTTAAGCTATTTCCTATCGATATCTTGGCATCTGCACCAACCTTGAAATTATTGAGATTCTCGCTACCTTCAAAGTCTTTTGCCGTAAGACTGTTTACGTAGGGGATAAGCGCCAATGGTGTTCGAGACTTTCCTAAAGGTTTTTCAAACATCATATCTCCCATAAAAGCAAGATTATATATGAGTTGATTCTGGGGTATTCTTGTCCATGTACTTCGTTCGTTCGATTGTGTTTCAATACGATAGCTGTTAAAACGCCATTTGGTAGCACCCTCCTCAAATTTTAAGGAAGTAAGAGGTATTATCATTTCAGCAGTAAAGTAGTCATCATAAATTTTTGCATCTCCTTTCCATTTAACATCCCAGGATAGATTAAAATCACTCTGGCCTGTGCCTCCGTTTGCAATGAGTGCTTCACGCCTAACTCCATAGGGGTTTATTCCAAATAAAAAAGCATTCGTACCATCATTAAAAGTGTCAAAAACTAAGGAAAAACTATCACTTCCACTACCTCTAAAATCACGCCTTAACGATGGGGTTGCATAATTTTTTCCGCTTGAGTATGCCTTGATACCTACATATAGATTCTTGTCGTCATAAAGTATTTTGATTTGTGATTGCTTTCTTGCTTGTATCGAATCTAAAGGAAAATATTCCCAGAATTCATCAGCGCCATTGCCGGCCATTTCCCAAATAGGCTCGTCCAATACACCATCAGCAATAATATTTTCTGAAATAAACTTTACGGTAAATGATTTTTGCTTTTCCTGACCAAAAATAACCATAAAAGTGAAAAGATATATAAAGGAGAAAAAAGCTTTGTTCATAATCTCATAGTGGAGTTTAAAATAGAAAACGATACGGTAAAACTCTGATATGCATTCTATTACTAAATATTTAGCCAGTAAGAAAGTTTAAGGTTTATAGAGCGAAATCTAGGAGCAAATTGGTCTACGGAGTAATTATCATTGTACACAAGGAAAAGGTCGGATAACGGAGCAAAGCGCCATTGCAGCCTAGAATTAAACCCTAAGTTATCCCTTTGATTACTGTACTGCACTAAGGTAGACCAGAAGATTGATTTACTAAATGTAATATCTATTTTAGGGCTTATGAGCCAAATATCTGCACTTGGGTAGGGATTGGGCAATGTTATTTTATCATAATTGAGTAACACTGATAAAAATGCCTTCGGCTGAAAACGCACGTTCATCATAGTTTCTAATGAAAATCTTTTTCCGTTAAAAAACCTACCCACGTTAGACTCGACGCTATAAGAGAAAATTTTACGCATGTCAGATTGATAGTTTGCAGTTACATTGTTGTAATGATACCCTTTATCTCCAGGTATTTCAATGGCTCCATCTGTATTGGTGGGGTCAAAATCATCAAATAGGAAGGTATATTTGTTAGAAATTCCAATTTCGGCTTGCGATTGATTATTGAAATTTACAGACCATCTACTTCTAAAATCGTAATCGGTATTTTGAAGGTTGTTTGTAGGACTCCATATAAATATAGGTAATACTTGAAACGCATGATTTTGAATAGGTCCGCTCTTGGGCCAAAATACACGTTCTGCACTTAAAATTTCCTTAAATATATCTGTTCTTCGAACAAAACCTAAATCAGAGGAAAAATCTTCATTAACGTAAACCGATTTGTTGTAAAAGTTCCAATTTCTAGAATTGAAACGCATAATCATTCCGCTTGCTATGTTACCCTCATTATCATCTGGACTAAATGATTTGTGTGCAAAAAATTTACCATTCCATCGGTT
>JBLICT010000222.1:0-5313 GCA_047632415.1 Maribacter sp. | reverse complement strand
TCGATTTAGAGCAAGTCTATTTACAATAATTTTATTGATATTTGCGGCCTAATAAGATATCATGAAGCAATTCCTATATTCTCTAAGTATTCTATGTTTGGTCGTTTCCTGCGCCAGAGACACTGAAAACACAATGACCGTAAGTGGCAATATAAAGGGGCTCAAAAAAGGCACCCTGTATCTGCAACATGTAAAGGATACTGCGCTTGTAACGGTAGACTCTCTAGAAATTGAGGGAGACGGAAGTTTTACCTTTCAAACAGAACTGGAAAGTCCTGAGCTTTTCTATCTCTACCTTAATAAAAAAGATAATAACGATGTAAACGACAGGCTTTCATTTTTTGCGGAACCTGGTCTTATTACTATAAAAACCAATTGGAATACCTTTGATACCAAAGCTAAAATTACGGGGTCCAAAAGTCACGAAAAACTCCAAGAATATCAAAAAGTAATGTCCAGAAATAATGTAAGAAGTCTTGAGTTGATGCAAATGTCCGCTAACCAAAATGCTGAATATAGTCAGCAAGAACTGGATTCCATAGAATTACTCTACACTCGAAAAATACAACGAAATTATATCTACGCTATAAATTTCGCCATAAATAATAAAGACTCCTACATAGCTCCATATATCGCCGTTAAGGAAATTCCTGAAGCAAATATAATATACTTAGACTCTATAGCTTCTGTGCTACCTGAGAACGTTTCAAATTCTAAATATGGAAAAGAGCTTACCGTATTACTAGCTAAAAACAAATCATAAAAAAAACATCCGGATTACGGATGCTTTTTAGGATAAACCTTAGTATTGGGTTTAACTTAGTTTATTCAAATCATCTACCAAACCTTTTGCTTTGGTTTCTAATTCGGAGCGCACAGCTGTTAAGTGTGCTTTTCTATTATCAACATCTTTTTGGTTCACTTTTGCAATTAAATCGTCAAAAGTGGCTATTGCACCATCAATAACTTTTACACCCTCTTTGGAATCTTGCTTACCATTCGCAGCCTCAACTATGTAAACCGCCTCAATGATATCGCCTAATACATAATTGATATCTTTTTTTAAATCTCGAACACTTGCCATTTTACTATATTTTTTTACAAAAGTACAACTTTAACGTTTCAAAAATAAGATTACCATCAAATAGTGACTTCCAATAATTTTGTGTCATCCGTTTTGATTCGAATACAATTTGCCATTGCGGGTATTAAAACAGTTTCTCCTTTCTTAACAGCTACCTCTCCGTCATCCGTGCTAATACTGGCAGAACCTGCCACACACATATAAATCGTAAAAGAATCCCTAGCAGCCAAATCTTGCTCAAAATCCTTTGTGAGGGTTAAGAAATTTGTCCTGAAATAAGGACAAGATACCATATCGTTAACCTGATTTACCATAGTCTCGTAAGTCACCTTAAAATCATCCTTCTTTTCGTAATCCATGGCATCCAAAGCCATTTTCGTATGGAGTTCTCTAAGATTTCCGTCCTTATCTTTTCTATTAAAATCAAATACGCGGTAGGTAACATCAGAGGTTTGCTGTATTTCTGCAAGTAGCACCCCTGCACCTATCGCATGTATTTTTCCAGTATTGATAAAAAAAGTATCCCCTTCTTTTACTGGTTCATAGTTCAGAAGTTCTAATAAGGCATCATCCGCCAAACTCTTAGCATATTCAGCTTTGGTTACATTCTTGTTGAAACCAACAATAAGTTCAGATCCTGCATCTGCATCCATAACGTACCACATTTCAGTCTTCCCAAAAGAATTGTGGCGCTTTTGTGCTAATTCATCATTAGGATGTAATTGAATAGACAGATCCTGTTTTGCATCAATAAATTTAATTAGGATTGGAAATTCCTTACCAAATCGCTCCACGACACTTTTTCCTAAAAGTGCTTCCGGAAATTTATCTATTAAAGTACTCAAAGAAGTGTTCGCCAAATCCCCGTTAGAAACAACAGAAACATCGCCAGAAACCGTTGAAAGCTCCCAACTTTCGCCAGTTATATCACTAGTAATAGGCTTGTTTAAAACTTCTTTCAATTTGGTGCCACCCCAAAGCCTTTCTTTTAGAATAGGTTGGAATTTTAAAGGATGTATGTTCATGAATATCTTTTATTTAAGGTTACTTCTTAGATACAAATAACGCTTTTAATGCTCTTATCATGTGTTCGGAAGCATGAATACTATTAAATACCATCATTATAGTTCCTGTTTCGTCCACTACATAAGTTTCCCTACCTGGAAGCAACAAGAGACTATTCTTTATTTTAAACTGTTTCCGTACCGTATTGTTAGTATCGGACAGTAATATAAACGGAAGGTCGTGCTTTTTACCAAATCGGGAGTGACTCTTGGCAGAATCTGCACTAATACCAATCACCTCTGCCCCTAACTTTATAAAATCCTCGTAACTATCTCGAAAATCACAGGCTTCCTTAGTACAACTAGGCGTGTTGTTTTTAGGATAGAAATAAACAACAAAGGCTTGCTTTCCAATGATGTCCTTTACCGCAAAAGGATTGCCTTCACTATTAGGTAATGTAAACAAAGGTATTTTATCACCTACTTTTAAACCCATTATCCACTAAATGTTACAAAGTTTCTAGGGGTCTCGTACAAAATAACTTCCAAGTCGTGTTCGGCATCTATATGTGGTCTCAGTTTTTGCCAAGTAACTACAGCTATATTTTCCGCTGTTGGATTCAGCTCCATAAATTCCGGCACCTCTTTGTTTAAATTTTTATGATCAAAGGCGTCCTCAATCTCAGCTTTAATCAAATCCTTTAACACCTTTACATCTATGACAAAACCTGTT
Source organism: Maribacter sp. (assembly GCA_047632415.1). GTDB lineage: Bacteria > Bacteroidota > Bacteroidia > Flavobacteriales > Flavobacteriaceae > Maribacter. The sequence continues at coordinate 2,492 of JBLICT010000222.1, read as the reverse complement.
TCAGGATCTATCTTTCCGTTTACACTTACGATAAGCTCGTAATTATGGCCATGAAAATTTGGGTTACTACATTTCCCGAATATTTCGGTATTCCTTGTATCGCTCCAATCTTTCCTATACAACCTATGGGCGGCATTAAAATGAGCCCTTCTGCTAACTTTTACTTTCATTTTCTTTCAATATTATCCAACAGATGTTGGTAGAATTTCTCGAATATTATTTTAAACCAAGCGGTGTAGATATGCGGATTAACACTAATATCGTTTTTTATAGCCTTAGGTGTCATCCATTTCCAACTGGCAACTTCGTCAGTATTTATTACCGGGGCATCATCATAATATCCAACCATAACGTGGTCCAACTCATGTTCGGTTAATCCGTTGTCAAAAGGAGCCTTGTAAATAAATGAAAAAAGTTCTTTAAGATCAACCGAGAATCCCATTTCCTCCTGTAATCTTCTTTTACCAGCTTGGATATTGGTTTCTCCTACGCGTTGGTGACTGCAACAAGTATTGGTCCATAACAAGGGAGAATGATATTTATGACCTGCACGTTGTTGGAGCATTGTTTCTCCTTTTTTATTTAAGACAAAAACGGAGAACGCTCTATGCAATAGAGCTTTTTCGTGAGCTTCCATTTTAGGCATGGTGCCTATTTGCTCATTATTTTCATTGACTAAAATCACCTTTTCTTCCTTCATTACGCAAAAATAACATCTTTACGTAAGCTAGGGTAATGGAAGGTCACAAAATAATTAGATAGTCGTATATAATTTAACGCCTGGGCATTAGAAAAATCTTGGTGACTTAATATTACCCTTTATAGATATGAAATCATATCTGAAAATAACCTCAAAAGAGCCATCGTTGAACGCGGCACTACCCAATTCGGTTATTTCACGGTCGTAAGCGATACCAATAAGAAAATTATTAGATATGTTAAAGCCCACCATACCACTTACCGCTGCGTCCCACCTGTATGCTGCACCTAGAATAAACTTATCATTGAACATGAAGTTGGCAGAAATATCTACCTGCAAGGGAGCACCTTGGGTAATCTTACTTAAAATGGTAGGTTTGAACTTTAGGAAACGATTTACATCCCAAACGTAGCCTGTCATTAAATAGAAATTCATTTGCTCTTTTGCAGTGGATAAGGAGGATTCCTCAAAATGTGAAGTCTCCAAAAATCTAGGAACAGAGAGACCTGCGTAAAAGGTCTTTGTATGATAGTAAACTCCTGCACCTACATTAGGCGATAGTCGGTTATCAATATCCTGTTGCAAGGTTTGATCTGATGTAAATTGATTCAGTTCAGAAAACCGAATATCCAAAAGATTGATACTTCCTTTCACACCAAAACTTAGACGGGCTTCCTTTGCCATTTGAATGGTATAAGAAAAATCCATATCAAAATTAGTTTCGGACGTAGGTCCTATCTGGTCATTTACAATAGAAACACCCATTCCCAAACCTCTATACCCAATTGGAGAGTGTATGTTAAATGTCTGGGTTACCGGAGCACCATCTAAACCAACCCATTGAGATCTATGTAAAGCAGCTATACTCGTCTGCCCTCTAGTTCCTGCATATGCAGGATTTATACTTACGGTATTATACATGTACTGCGTATACTGAGCATCTTGTTGCGCTACAGCGGCAACACCTACGAATAACAAAACACCAAGAAAAAGGTACTTTATGTTAAGCGTTCGGTTTATGTGTAATAGTATACTAAGCATGCTTTTATCTGTTTATATATAAATACCCTGAAAGTGATTTCATATTTCCGCTCGGCTCTTTATAATCAATAACATAGAAATACGTTCCGACCGGTAATTGATTATCCTGATTTACGGTTACCCTTCCTTGAGAAGAACCATCGAACACATTACTATCGGTATTATAAGCTTTGGTCGTAAATACCGAAACACCCCATCTGTTATAAATCCGAACCGTATTCTCGGGATAGTTCTCCAAGCCGTCTATACGAAGTACATCGTGGACATTATCGCCATTTGGAGTAATTACGTTGAACACTTCAACAGGTTCTCCTTGAGCTTCTAAATCAGAATCCAAATAGTTTGGAATACCATCGTTATCACTATCATCGTTAAGGTAATTACCATCGGTATTTAAGTCTTCATCAATTGTTGCTATTCCGTCATCATCATCATCCGTATCCCTATAATCGGATTCTTCATCATTATCCGTATTCGGTAAATCATTTATTGGGTCGTCTATTTCGTCATTAACATCTAAGTCTACAGTGCTATTGCCTTCATAACCATCATCTAATCCGTCCCCATCTTCATCAGAATCGGTGAACAGTGTATCGGCTATACCATCTTGATCAAAATCATGAGCTTCAACGTTATCTGAAATACTATCATTATCACTGTCTTCATCCAAATAATCTGGCAGACTATCTCCATCTGTATCTACAGGAAATACACCTTGTAAGCCTGATGCTTCATAAGCATCGTCTAGTCC
>JBLICT010000221.1:0-5345 GCA_047632415.1 Maribacter sp. | reverse complement strand
GACAACTAATAAAAAAAGAATCGTATACCAATACGCGCATTGTTAGCTTAAATATCAACTCACTAGCTTCTGGTATATACTTTCTTGCGATTCAAAGTGAAAACAAGGTTTTAGGGTATCAGAAAATTAGCAAACAGTAATTCGGCAACTTCGTTAATAAATTTTTATAACCGCTTAGAGATTCGACAACTTTACTTCTTCTTAAATCCTATTTTTGTTTTGATTCCACTTTCTGGAATCAACTCTTACTTATGAACACCTAGAATGGGTATTCAATTTAAAATAACCGTTTAGCGAATTAGTATATAGATGAAACAGTACCACGACTTATTAACGCATGTTTTAGCGGAAGGAAACCAAAAAGGGGACAGAACGGGAACGGGAACCAAAAGTGTCTTTGGATATCAGATGCGATTTGACCTTAGTAAAGGTTTTCCAATGGTGACCACAAAAAAACTACATTTAAAGTCCATCGTTTATGAACTGCTTTGGTTTTTAAAAGGGGATACGAATATAGCATACCTAAAAGAAAATGGTGTACGTATCTGGAATGACTGGGCGGATGAAAAAGGCAATCTAGGTCCTGTATACGGAAAACAGTGGCGCAATTGGAACGACGACGAAATAGATCAAATCAAAGAGGTAGTACTTTCTTTAAAAACCAATCCTAACAGTAGAAGGATGTTAGTCTCCGCTTGGAACCCAAGTGTTTTACCGGACACTTCCAAATCCTTTGCAGAAAATGTAGCGAACAACAAAGCGGCCCTACCACCATGTCATGCGTTTTTTCAGTTTTACGTGGCAGATGGTAAATTGAGCTGTCAATTATACCAACGTAGCGCGGATATCTTTTTAGGAGTTCCCTTCAATATAGCATCGTATGCGTTATTTACTATGATGATGGCACAGGTTTGTGGTTATGAAGCAGGCGATTTTATACACACCTTTGGCGATGCACATATTTACAATAATCATATGCAGCAAGTAGAGCTTCAATTATCACGTGAATGTAGGGAGTTACCAAAAATGATTATAAATCCAGAGGTTAAGGATATCTTCAATTTCAATTTTGAAGATTTCACCCTTGTTGACTATAATCCTCACCCACATATCAAGGGAGCCGTAGCTGTCTAAGTAATAAATTAAAGTGTTTAGTGTTAAGAATTGGACTATAAATTTAATTACCAATCCACATGCTAAAAAAACTACTAAGCGCTCTGAACATTTTATTTTGTAGCATTATTTCCTTTGCTCAGGTCAATTTTGAAAATGGTTATTATGTGGATAGTAATAATCGATTTGAGGTCCTAATAAAGAACAGTGACAAGAGGACTATTCCCTCTAGAGTACTTTATAAAAATAATATAGATAGCTATATTGAGGACTTGTCAATTCAGGAAGTTATTATACTTCTAAATTCATAAGAAGTACAGTTAATATTGACCAGTCTAGCCAGAGCATTAATGCCTTAGATACGAACAGAGCCCCTAATTATGAAAATAGAACTGTTTTCCTAAAATCACTTATCGATGGCGAGTCTAGTTTATATTCTTATATAAACGATAACAAAGAATTATTTTTCTATAAAACTCCAAATTCTGCAACGGAACAATTAGTGCACAAGCGCTATTTGATAGATAGAAATAAGCTTAGGGGAAATAATGAATTTAGAATACAGTTATTAGAAAAATTAACGGGTGACAAATTAAGCTTCATTAAGATGTAAAATATACTAAAAAAGATTTAACTAAAATTTTTAAGCAAGTTAATAATTGTGTTGATAGTGAATTCTCGGATTTTACCGTTACTATAGAAAAGATAAACTTTAACCTTAGCTTGAGACCGAGGGTGAATTACTCCTCAACAAAGACAACGGGTGCACCTTTTGAATCCGTAAACTTAACAATGGACCAAAAAGAAGGTTTCGGTTTTGGAGTAGAAATGGAAGTGGCACTCCCCTTTAACAAAAATAAATGGAGCGTAATTGCTATCTAAATACTGTCAACTCCAGTGGTGAACGGCTTTCTAAACTCATATCCCAGTTGTTCGAATACTCCAAGTTAGAGGCGAATCAAATCCAACCTCAGAAGGAACCGCTTTTATTTTTAGTTTACCTATATATAATGTGGCTTAAAAGATTGTAAAAGGTAAATGGCCCCATAATATTTCGTTATCTTTAGAATAAAACTTCTTTCATGATTCTTACCGATTCGCTGTTGGATTTCTTTTTAGAAACCCGTGAGCATACCGAGACCATTTGTAAACCCTTAGAAATTGAAGATTATGTTGTACAACCCATTGTAGATGTAAGTCCTCCAAAGTGGCATTTGGGCCATACGACATGGTTTTTTGAGGAGTTCATCTTAAAACCTTACGCAAAAGGCTATACCATTTTTGATGCCGATTTCTCCTTCGTATTCAACAGCTACTACGAAACTGTTGGCAAACGAGTTGTTAGGGCAGACCGTGGCAATATGAGCAGGCCTTCCGTGGAAAAGGTATATGCATACCGAAACTATGTAACGGAAGCTCTAAAAGGTTTCTTGGAAAAGGAAGCTTCAAAAGAAGCTTTAGATATTTTAGAAATCGGGATTCATCACGAGAAACAACATCAAGAATTATTATTAACAGATATCAAGTACATCCTCGGTAATAATCCCTTACTTCCCAAGTACACCAAGAATTTCAAGGAACATAACAGGATTGCCCCTGTCCAAGAATGGGTCACCATAGGAGAAGGGATTTACGAAATAGGGCATAATTCCACCGATTTCTGCTACGACAATGAACTAGGGAGACATAAGGTGTATCTACATTCCTATACTATTTCCAATACGCTGGTAACCAATGCTGAGTATATGGCTTTTATAGAAGCCGGTGGTTATACAAAATTTGACCTTTGGCATGCCGAAGGTTGGGATTGGGTAAATAGAGAACAAATTTCCGCTCCTTTGTATTGGCATAATATAGACGAAATCTGGCACCACTACACCTATAACGGTTTGCAAAAGCTTACTGCGGACACACCCGTAACACACCTCTCCTATTTTGAAGCTTTTGCCTATGCGCAATGGAAGGGATGCCGCTTGCCCACAGAATTTGAATGGGAAGCCGCACAACATCTTTTCCCTTGGGGGCAACGATGGGAGTGGACAGAAAGTGCCTACCTACCCTACCCTAATTACAAAAAAGCAGATGGTGCTTTAGGCGAATACAATGGCAAATTTATGGTGAACCAGAAAGTTCTTCGCGGCAGCTCCGTGGCTACATCTAGTAAACATACTAGGCCCACCTACAGAAATTTTTTTCAAACCAATTTAAGATGGCAATTTACCGGATTAAGGTTAGCCAAATAATTACGACCTATACTACATGCATAAAAAATTAGCACATAAACTAGATACGCAATTTAAACAAGAGGTATACCAAGGTCTTACTTCATATCCGAAGTTCCTATCCTCCAAATACATCTATGATAAGGAAGGAGATGCCCTTTTTCAGGATATTATGAATATGCCGGAATACTATCTAACCAATACGGAATTTAGTATTTTGGAAACGTACAAAGAACAACTTGCCCATCATTTTTCTCATGACAAAAAACCTTTTCATTTAATAGAAATGGGAGCAGGAGATGGCAAAAAGACGAAGATTCTTTTACATCATTTTACCAATAAAAAACTCGATTTCACCTTTAGCCCTATCGATATTAGTCAGAATGCATTAGATTCCTTACAAGCCGATCTAAAGGTTGAAATTCCGGAATTATCCACGAAACCCCTGCAAGGCACGTATTTCGAAACGCTAAAAAAGCTCAATTTCGCTACGAATGAACGAAAAGTTATTCTCTTCCTTGGCTCCAATATTGGAAATCTATTACATGACCAAGCGATTGAATTTCTCTCGCAAATACAGGAATACATGCAACCTAATGACTTGCTTTTCATAGGCTTTGACCAGAAAAAGAATCCTCAAACTATATTGGATGCCTATAACGATGCAACGGGAATTACAGCAAGGTTCAATAAAAACCTATTGGTACGAATTAATCGAGAATTAGAAGCTGATTTTGATATGGATAGTTTTATGCATTGGGAAGTGTACAATCCAGAAAGTGGCACAGCAAAAAGTTATTTGGTAGCACAATCGCCACAAGAAGTGCGTATAGAAAAGCTAAATCTGGATCTTACTTTTAACGCTTGGGAAACCATACATACTGAAATTTCGCAAAAATACGACGATAAAACCGTCCATTGGCTTGCAGAAAAATCCGGTTTAAAGGTGTTGGAAACCTTTAGTGACACAAAGAATTATTATAAGAATTATCTCTTTACAAAATCAGTTTAAAAAAAGAACTATGAAGGCAGTTTGGAACAATACCGTAATCGCAGAAAGTAATGAAACTTTGGTCGTCGAAAACAATCATTATTTTCCTGCAGAAAGTATCAAAAAAGAATATTTTAAAACGAGTGATACCCATACTTCGTGTCCATGGAAAGGAATGGCCTCCTACTACACCTTAGAAGTAGACGGCAAACAAAACCCCGATGCAGCTTGGTATTACCCGGAAGTAAGCGAATTGGCAAAAGGTATTAAAGGCCGAGTCGCTTTTTGGAAAGGTGTTTCCGTAGCGCAGTAAATCCTCTGTGGTGGTTATAAAACAAAAGAGACATAGGAATTTCCCGTGCCTCTTTTTTAACTAGTTACAACTAGACTACAATTCTAGAACAGCGTTCTCAGAACCTGCATAGTCGTTCCACTGGTAACGATCAGCTTCTGCATCGTTTACAAATGCACCATCTACGATATACTTAAACTCGTAGCTGTTTTCTTTTGGAAGATCAAACGTCCCTTTAAAAGTTCCATTCTTTAATTTCTTTAAGGTGCTACCTTTAGGGTTCCAGTTATTGAAATCGCCTACTACAGCCACTTTTTTTGCCTCTTCTGCTGGTACAGTAAATGTTACCTTACAGACGGGCTTAGTTTTTAAAAATTGTTTTGCAATTGCCATAATATGTATTTTTTAAAATATACGGCAAAACTACTATATTAAGATGCTCCTCTACAATGATTCATATCACTTTTGTGAATTTGATAATAATTTAGCAACAATTAACAATTGTCTGAAAATTAGTACTTTAAAAAATAATAAGTCGGTAAATTCTATCGTACTGTTTTTACTATTCTTACAATCTCATCTATCTCATTCAATGTATTATAGAAATGAAAACCCAAGCGGATACCGTTTCCTCGTTGGGCACAAAGCACATCATTCTCCAACAACTTCTTAAAAAGGGCTGTATCCCCCTTTATATTAAAAATGGTACTATGCGCTTCTCGCTTTA
>JBLICT010000220.1:0-5417 GCA_047632415.1 Maribacter sp. | reverse complement strand
AAATTTGTGATCATGGCGCTAAGTAATAATTTGCTGTTACCACCACTCAGTAATTCTTTTTCTAAACGGCCATAATCAGTTTCCAAATTTTTAAGCTGTAACATGGTATCGAAAATAATTTTTTGAGTTTCCGGACTGCTTTCTGCCTGTAGTTCTTTTACCTGGTCTTCAATAAGACTGGCAAAATAAAACTGCGTATTGGAAACCTCGGGGGATACCTTGGCTACCTGATTTTCTATAGAAGAACCTTGTTTAAAGAACCCAATGCTTACGGCAATAAGGACTGCTACGGAAGCAGCAATGGATACCCCTTTCCACCAAGTTATTTTTTTAACAGGTGATATAGCATCCTTGTTTCCAAGATTCAATTTTTCAAAAAATCGGTCTTCATGTCCGTTTTCAGGTACTTGTGTATCAAAAGAACCTTTTAGGTTTTCGAATAACTGTTCGATGTTGTCTTTCTCCATCAGTGGGTAATTTCTATTTTCTTTCTTAAACTTTCCTTTGCTCTGGATATAGTGGTACGGCAATTGGCGTAACTTATATTCATGATTTCACTTATTTCTTCATAGTCGAATCCTTCAATTAAATGTAAGGTCAAAGAAACTCTGTAATTATCTTTTAAGCGGTTCATGGTCTCCATCACTTTTTGAGCCTTTTGATTTACAAACACATGATCCGAAGTAATTCCGTCATTATCTTCGACCTTATAAATTATATCATCCAAGGGAACTTCATTTTTTTTCCGTTGCTTTTTGTAATGATAAATACTGTTGTTTATTACAATTCGTTTTAACCAGGCGCCAAAGCTTACTTCTGCTTTAAATGTGTGCAATTTCGTAAATGCGTTTAAAAACGATTCTTGCATCACATCTTCTGCTTCCGCGCTATCTTTTACAATACGTACGGCCGTGTTATACATGGCCTTGTAGTACCTGTTGTAAACTTCTAGCTGTGCACTTTGGTTTCCGTTTATGCACGATTGCAATAATGCATCAATATGTACTTCTTTTTGGCTCAAAAAAGTGATTGGTTTGTCTTAAAGATGAAGGAAGTTACGGATTGTTACAGTTTGAGATAAAAGAATTTAATTTAATTCAAAAAGCACTGAGGTATTAATAATTGACTTTGGATAGGTTTGATTTTAGTTCGATGTTGGCATAAGAATTGAATTAAAGGGGTAGGGCAGCATCCTTAATGTGTATCATATGCGGTATTTAAGGACTTGCACGATGTCTAAAACGAATTGTAAAACTAATTTTTCTGTCATACACGTGACAGAATGACCGATATATAAAGATGGGAGATTCTAAATTTTCAAACTTTGACAACATGTCCTTACAGGGTATAGATGATGAAGCGGAGTTGATTCCTTTGCTCACGGCAGAGGACGAAGAACAAATGAATGGAGAAATATTACCTGAAACCTTACCTATACTTCCCTTGCGGAATACGGTGTTGTTTCCAGGCGTTGTAATACCAATTACGGCAGGCAGGGATTCCTCTATTCAATTGATAAAGGACGCCAATAGCGGAAATAAAGTAATTGGGGTAGTCTCGCAAAAAGATGAGGAGACCGAAAATCCAGAGATAAAGGATATCAACACGCTAGGAACCGTTGCCCGTATTTTGAGGGTGCTACAGATGCCTGATGGTAATACTACGGTAATTATCCAGGGTAAAAAGCGCTTTGAAATTGCCGAGGTGCTTACGCAAAAACCATATTTTACAGCTACCATTCGCGAAACAGCAGAGCTTAGGCCCGATACTAACAATGTAGAGTTTTTGGCCATAATTGAATCTATTAAGGATTTGGCCTTAAAGATTATTAAAGACAACCCAAACATTCCAAGTGAGGCGTCTTTTGCCATTAAAAATATTCAGAGTGATTCTTTTTTAATCAATTTCGTATCCTCCAATCTTAACTTGGACGTGAAGGCAAAGCAGGAATTATTGGAGATTGGTAATCTCCAAGATCGTGCCTTGGCGACCTTGAAATATATGAATGTAGAGATGCAGAAGCTGGAGTTGAAAAATGATATACAGTCCAAGGTGCGCAGCGATTTGGACCAGCAACAGCGAGAATACTTTTTGCACCAACAAATGAAGACCATTCAAGAGGAGCTGGGCGGTGTTTCCCATGATGATGAGTTGGATGAAATGCGCACTAAGGCCAAGAAGAAGAAATGGGACAAAAAAGTAAAAGAACATTTTACGAAGGAATTGGCAAAAATGCAGCGCATGAATCCGCAAGTAGCGGAATATTCTATACAACGCAACTATCTAGACCTTCTTATAGAGCTGCCATGGAACGAATTTTCAAAGGATAAATTCGATTTAAAACGTGCCGAACGCATCTTGGATCGCGACCATTACGGTCTGGAAGATGTGAAACGTAGAATAATAGAATATTTGGCCGTATTAAAACTGCGGAACGATATGAAGTCTCCCATACTTTGCCTTTATGGCCCTCCGGGAGTTGGAAAAACATCATTAGGTAAATCCGTTGCTGAAGCATTGGGTAGGGAATACGTTCGCATTTCTTTAGGGGGATTACGAGATGAGGCCGAAATACGTGGCCATCGTAAAACCTATATAGGTGCTATGCCAGGAAGAATTATTCAAAGTCTAAAAAAAGCAGGAACTTCAAATCCGGTTTTTATATTGGATGAGATAGATAAGCTATCCAACAGTCATCAGGGCGACCCATCTTCTGCCATGTTGGAGGTGTTGGATCCGGAGCAGAACAGCGATTTTTATGATAATTTCTTGGAAATGGGCTATGACCTATCTAAAGTGATGTTCATTGCTACGGCTAATAATTTGGGAACCATACAGCCCGCTTTGCGAGACCGTATGGAAATCATAAACGTAAGTGGCTATACCATTGAGGAAAAAGTGGAAATTGCCAAGAAACATTTACTGCCAAAGCAATTGAAGGAGCATGGATTGGATGCTAGCCATTTAAAAATCGGCAAACCACAATTGGAGAAGATTGTGGAGGGTTACACAAGGGAATCTGGTGTACGTTCTTTAGAAAAGCAACTCGCCAAAATGGTACGATACGCTGCAAAGTCTATTGCAATTGAGGAGGAATATGATATCAAAGTAAGTAATGCAGATATCATTAAAGTCTTGGGTGCTCCAAAAATGGAGCGCGATAAGTACGAGAACAATGAAGTAGCAGGAGTAGTTACAGGCTTGGCTTGGACTAGCGTAGGTGGCGATATTCTGTTCATAGAATCTATTTTGTCCAAAGGAAAAGGTACGTTGACAATAACGGGCAACCTTGGTAAGGTGATGAAAGAATCTGCTACCATAGCTATGGAATATATAAAATCCAATGCGGAACGCTTTGGCTTGGATGCGGAGATGTTTGAAAAGTACAATGTGCATATTCATGTGCCGGAAGGTGCAACGCCAAAAGATGGTCCAAGTGCAGGTATAACCATGTTAACATCCTTAATTTCCTTATTCACTCAGAGAAGGGTGAAGAAAAGCCTGGCTATGACAGGTGAAATTACACTTAGGGGAAAGGTGCTACCTGTGGGTGGAATTAAGGAGAAAATTTTAGCTGCAAAACGTGCCAGAATAAAGGAGATTATCCTTTGTGCTGATAATGAGCGCGATATTAAGGAGATTAAAGAAGATTACCTCAAGGGTCTTACGTTCCATTACGTTAAAGATATGCATGAGGTCATAGCTATTGCCTTGACAAATACAAAAGTGAAGAATGCGAAGAAGCTTTAAGAATAAATTGATAACCATTAGAGTACAGTCAACTCTATAGCTTATTTTTATAACGCCTGAGTTAAATTCAGTAGCAATGAAAAAGATAACTATCGCAATAGACGGATTTTCATCCACTGGTAAAAGTACCTTGGCCAAGCAATTGGCAAAGGCCTTGGGCTACGTTTATGTAGATACAGGTGCCATGTATAGGGCCATTACCTTATTCGCTATGAACAAAGGCTTTATTGGAGCTAATTCTGAAAATAGTGATGGTTTGGTAGAAGAGCTATCGAAGATTCAATTACGATTTGTTTTTAATAAAGATTTAGGTTTTTCTGAAATGTACCTGAATGATAAAAATGTAGAAGCCGAAATCCGAAAGATGGAAGTCTCCAGAAACGTCAGTCGCATTGCGGAAATAGAGCAAGTGCGTATTAAGTTAGTAGCCTTGCAAAAAAAGATGGGAGAGCAGAAGGGTATTGTGATGGATGGTCGTGATATTGGATCTGTGGTTTTTCCTGAGGCTGAGCTGAAAATATTTATGACGGCATCCCCAGATAAAAGAGCATATCGACGGTATAAGGAGTTGCTGGATAGGGGAGAGAAAGTCAGTTATGAAGAGGTGTTGGAGAATGTAGAAAAAAGAGATTATATTGATTCGCACCGCGAGTTTTCCCCATTAACAAAGGCCCCAGAGGCGATTGAATTTGATAATAGCGATATGGGTCTTAAAGAGCAGTTTGAGCGGATGCATAATTTTGCCCTTCGGGTAATAGAAAAGCAAGTATAGGAAGGCTTTTAGGTATAAGAAAGTCAGAATACTATAAAATTAAAAAATGCCACTGATGTATCAGTGGCATTTTTTAATTTTAGTCTTTTGTCTGCCTTATGGATTTGGAATAACCAAAACCTGGTCTGGATGTATGACATCTGGATTATTAAGAATGTTGGTGTTCGCCTCGAAAATTTGCTTGTATTTCATAGCGTCACCATAATAATGCTTCGCTATTTTACTCAAGGACTCGCCACCAGCTACCGTATGTCTGTGATATACAGTTTCATCTGCTACCGTAATGTTTGCTTTTATGTCAGAAGCACTTTCGCCTCCTAAAGATTTGATTTTATCCCACATTAAATCTTTTTCATAAGGTGTATTTGCTTCACCTTTTATTTTAAGAACGTTTCCTTCTTCGGTAACGTTTCCATTTTTAATTCCTAACTGCTCACCTAAATCTAAAACGCCTTGGTATTTTGTTTTAACACTCATATTCGTATATTTAATGGTTAATGTTGTGTTAGAAAGATACTAATAATTGCAGTAATTAAAACAAAAAAAATGGTAAAGTCCGAGCAGTTTTGAAAGCAAGGATGAATAGTGTTTGTAGTATAGGAAATATGTTGTATTTTTGCACCCCTTTTTCACGGTGAAGCTAAGAGCGAAAAAGGGATTAAAAAGAAAAATATAACAACTTCTACAATAGCCGTTTAGCTCTTGCAATATTGTAGAATACAAATTTATAATCAGCAAATGGCTGAAGAAAAAAAACCAGCTGAAGCGGTAGAAACTGTAACAGCAACTCCAGAAACTGCGGAAGTAGTTCAAGAAACAAAAGAACAGGTTCCTGTTCAAGACCCTCAAGAATTTTTAGAAAACTTTAATTGGGAGAAATACGAGCAAGGAATTG
>JBLICT010000219.1:0-5428 GCA_047632415.1 Maribacter sp. | reverse complement strand
ATCTTTCTATCGCCAATAGCATTTTGCAACTGTTTTTTAGTAATCACAAAATCGTCTTCTACTTTTCCGGGCGCAATTGTAACTAACTCTGCCAGAAAAAAGAACTGCTGTAAACTTTGATTGATAGAGTTAAACTCCTTAGTAATATGGCCCACACATTCTGTATGTGTGCCGTGAGCATGCGGATTAAAACAAATATCATTAAAATTGGTGCTAGCTCCTTGTGCTACACTACCGACAAAATCACCCGCTCTATTCGGTGCTATATGCGGATGCTCCACATACCATGCGTTTACATTTGTGGCATCACCACGAAGTGGTATGGAAATATCCAGCGGTTTTGATAGGTTTATTTGGTATTCTTTTTTGTTGTGGTTGATAATGGCTCGCATAGCTGTCTGTCTTCTTCAAATTTACTTCATTTTTATCATGAACAAGTCCGCGGCAATGCCATCTGCCAAGAACTTACCTTTATTGGTCGCTAAAAGCACATCACCATCCAAATACAAAAGATGCTCCGCTATAAATTTATCTGCCTGAAGCATTAAATATCCCTTGTATTTTTCGCCAAAATCCGATTGTACCCTATCAAGTGAAATACCCCAAACCGTTCGGATTCCGGTCATAACATATTCGTTATACTTATCGGTTGTTGAAAGAACTTCGATTTCCATGGGCAGGATACCGCTATGTATAGCCTTTATATACTTTGGATTATTATTGATATTCCACCCACGTCTATGTCCATCAAAAGAATGAGCAGACGGACCAACACCAATATAGTTCTTCTGTTGCCAATAGGCAGAATTATTCTTGGAGAAATAGCCCGGCTTTCCAAAACTGGAAATCTCATAGCAGGAATATCCGGCAGTTGTGAGTGTTTCGTTTAAAATATCGAAATGTGCTTGCGCCACTTCGTCTTCCGCTGGTTTTACCAGGCCCTTTTTAACAAAATCGAACAATGCCGTTTTAGGCTCTACAGTAAGAACGTAGCTAGAAATATGAGGGATGTTAAAAGACAAGGCTTTTTCTATATTGGTGGTCCATCGCTCTTCACTCATATTGGGCATACCATAAATAAGGTCGATAGAAATATTATCAAAGTGGCGCGTCGCCAAAGACAAGGATTCCATGGCCTGTTCGGAGGAATGCGCACGATTCATCAGCTTTAGATCTTCATCAAAAAAAGATTGTATGCCAATACTCAACCTGTTGACAGGACTTTCCGAAAGCTCCAAAATCTTCTCAGAGGTAAGATCATCTGGATTAGCCTCCAGGGTTATTTCTGGTTGCTCAGTTACTTGATAGTTCTCATAAACCACAGCTATTAACTGTTCCAGCTCTGTCGTATTTAAAACGGATGGCGTTCCCCCTCCAAAATAAATTGTTTCCACTAGTATCCCCTCAAATTCCGCCTTGCGCATTTCCAGCTCTTTGCACAACGCCAACACCATAGCCTCTTTCTTTCCCATCACTGTTGAGAAATGAAAATCACAATAATGACAAGCTTGTTTGCAAAAAGGGATGTGAATGTAGATGCCGGACATTTTTTTAGTTTTCAGTTATTATGCATTCAGTGAACAGTGTTCACTTCTTACCCTTTACTTTTCCCACTCTAGATTCATTCTGCTTCACAAAAGCATCCCACCCAGAATAACTCTTCCCCACCTCAATGCGACCTTCGTTATAAAAGTGGCAGACCGCGGCTGCAAGTCCGTCTGTGCTGTCTAGGTTTTTTGGCAGGGTTTTTAATCCTAATAAGCTTTGTAGCATTTTCGCCACCTGTTCCTTACTGGCATTTCCGTTTCCGGTAATGGCCATTTTAATTTTTTTAGGCAGATATTCTGTGATGGGAATTTCACGGGAAAGGCCTGCTGCCATAGCCACACCTTGGGCACGACCAAGTTTAAGCATGGATTGCACGTTCTTACCAAAAAAAGGTGCTTCAATGGCAATTTCGTCCGGATGATAGGTATCTATAAGCTCTATCGTGCGTTCAAAAATGAGTTTTAGCTTGGTATAGGGATCGCTGTATTTTTGAAGTAAGAGCTCGTTCATTTGAACGAACTCCATTTTTTTACCCACCACTTTAATAAGGCCAAAACCCATGATGGTAGTTCCAGGATCTATGCCTAGTATAATTTTTTCGTTTGCCAAATTTTCTACTTGGTATTTAATTGTATAAGGATTCTTAACTTGATCCTGACCGGAATACCTCTTTTAAGTGCCGGTGCGATTTCTGGAACCGTTTTAAGGCTTTGGGTTACAATACCATCAAATTCTGGCATTTGCTTTAAAATAAATCGGTCTTTTTCTATATCCAAAATAGCTATATCTCCATCTGCATCTATAACAAAGATAACGGCTACGGTAGGGTTTTCATCGGAATCTACTATAAATTCAAATTGGTTTAGTGTGGTTTCAAAATGGGCTATCAGTTTCCCTTCAAAGCATTGCCGTTGTACTTCTTTTGAAGCGGTCTCGTCACAATCCAAAAACAGAGGATAAGTATCTATGGAATTCCAATCGATTTCGCTGAGTTCGGAATCAATCAATTCTTGCGTCCTTTTTTCCTTGGATTCAAAGAAATTACAAGAACACAAACTTGAGCAAAGCAAAACGATAAGAAAACGCCGCATTGTAAAAATTATATGGGAAAATTACAAATTTTTAGTCAGTTGACTCCTTGGCGTAATGTATTTCCTCCTTGAGTTCGGAAATCCTTTTTTTGGCCATCACAGAAAAATAAGGTACTTCCGAACCGAAACGCCCGATATAGGCCTCGTAATGTTTCAATTTCGAGTCGGGATCTTTGTAATAGCGATCTATCAAGGTGCATAATCTAAAAAAAAGCATACCATCGTTAGGGTTTTCCTTTACCGCCAATTGTAAATAGTCTAAAGCCAACTTTAAATCATCTTTTTCCCTGGCCAGAACAGATAAAGCCATAAAACCTTTGGCTAGAACAGGCCTTTGAATATCCATCCCCTTTCGTATAAAAAGGGCTGCACTATCTATCTGTTTATTTTTACGTAAGGTTTCCGCTAGTGCGTAATAATAATCCGAATTGGAATCATTCAACTTTAACAGTTCCATATAGGTTTCAATGGCTCTTTCAAATTCCCACTCTTTGTAGTAGCTAAGGGCCAGTTTCTCATAGACGTATTCCTTTCGTTCGCCCAACTCCAAAACACGCTCAAACCAAGGAATAGCTTTCTCAAATCGGCCATCGTTATAATAAATCAAGGCTTTGAGGTTAACGAGAGAAACGTCCTTTTCATAAAATCGTAATCCAGCATCTACATAGCGCAATGCATTATCACGCTCTTGCTTTATGGTAAAGTATTTTCCTAGTTGAAAAAGGCTTCTCAGGTGCGTACTATCTATTTCCACAGCATTCTTATACCCTACCAAACTACTTGCGGGTTATTCCAATTCGCGATAAACCTCCCCTAAATAGTAGTGATATTCGGGATTCTGATTGTTGATAGCGACTAATTTTGAAAATAGCTTTCTGGCTGCATCGAAATCCTTGACCTGAAACAGTAATTTACCTAACTCAAAACTAGCAATCTGCAACTCGGGACTGTCCTTTACTGTAGTTTCGTATTGCAGTAGTGCCTTTTCGTAGTTTCCAATAGCCCTGAAGCTCGCGCTATCTGCAAACCTGCTGAAGATGTACCCAGACCAGCATACGCATTTATAGCCTTGGTATAGCTGCCCGTGGCGTAAAGGCTGTCCACAAGGTTCAAATCAGCTGACTGACCAAAGCCACAAACCAGATAAAAGAATACTAGTATTGTAATCTGTTTTCTCACTCTTTGTTTTTCAAGGTAATTTCAACAATTCCATATTTTCCTTTTTCATCATATTTATCTTCAGCGGCTTTCCCTTTTAGTACGGCGATAGATTCTATGGCATCGGGACTTATAGTTTGAACATATTTCATGGTAGTTTCAACGCCATCAACAATATAAACTGCCTTTGCATTATCGGGAGAAGTTAGGTTAAAACCATCTTCTAGAACTTTACTATCTAAATTACTACTTGTAGAAGTAGATTCTAATCTAAAGCTAATTGGAATAGAATACGGCACATCCACTTCTTTTCCCTTATGTTTTCCAGGTTTCATTTCCGGCAGCAGGTCGATAATACGTTTGGCTTCATTTTCTAATAGCGCATCCGGGCCTCTCATTCTTAAGTTTTTAATAATACCATCGGCACCAATCGTAAAGATGATATTAACCCTTCCTTGTATTCCTTTTTCTTGGGCTTCTAGGGGATATCAAAATTCTTACTAATATGTTTTTGCATCATTTCGTTAAAGCAGGTTCTTTTGTCCTCAACGTCTTCACAACCTGGAAAAATGGGGATTTATTCCACTGCTTTAAAAGGTATAGCACCATTTTGAACCACGATTTGTGTCGGTTTTGAGAAATTTACCTCAAAAAGCTCAAAATCCTCGCTCAAAACCTTGGATTCAATATGCATTTTAGCATTAATCATTGCACCGCCAGGACCAGAAATTCCGGAGCCTTTTGGAGCTTTTTGGAGCTTTTGTAAATGTAACAGTAGAATGTTGATCCCTAACTACCATTGACCAATCTCTTGATTGTACCGAAAGGTCTATTAACTGTGTAAACAACTCGTTACTTTTTTCTATGCCAATATTTTCTAAATCCGCTACCACAAAACTTTCATGCAAGCTATTCTTATCATCTCACCTCAGTTCACAAGAACTATAACACAACATCCCAAAAACCAAGGGAGTAAACAATAAATATTTTAACTGAAAAATCTTCTTGGACTTGGATTTTTGTAACATGACGATTCGTTTTTTGATTAATGAATTTTTATAAAATTGATTGACGAAGGAAATATTTTGGGTCTGAAACACTTGAGATAGCAAAAGATCGTAATGTGCGGTGCGTTCCGTTTTTGGTACATGGGCATCAGCAATGAACTCATGCAATTCGGATATCCTATTTTGATACACGTAGACCAAGGGATTAAACCAACCTATAATGCGCATCAGTTCAAAAAATACCAGATCCAAAGAATGCCGTTGTTTTATATGCACGAGCTCGTGTTGGATGATACTTTTGTGTTCCCTCGACAGGACTTTGTCACCCAATAAAATCGACTTAAAAAAAGAAAAAGCCAACTCGCTGTTCTTTACCACAACACGTGTAAAGTTTGGAAAATGGGCTATAGTTCCCTGGGCTCGCAGTTGCTGTAACCGGTATAATTTATATCCAAAATAAAATGCAGCTAACAACATGCCACCGCACAAAACCCCTTCTTGCCAAGAGATTTGAAAAACAGGACTCGCTGTTCCTGTAGTTACAACTGCAGGGCTATTGACATTCCAAAGAAATTCAGGATACACATAATACTGTTCTGGAACAGTCGTTTTTAATGCTTCTAT
>JBLICT010000218.1:0-5447 GCA_047632415.1 Maribacter sp. | reverse complement strand
TTCTTCTTTAGCGATAGTAAAATTTGGTTCGGATTCACGGGCTTAATAAGGTAGTCCGCGATTTTGGAGCCAATGGCTTCCTCCATAATAAATTCTTCCTCACTCTTGGTTATCATTACCACAGGAATGGAAGCATTCATCACCTTAATTTCGTTCAAGGTTTCCAAACCGGAAATACCTGGCATATTCTCATCTAAAAAAATAATGTCAACACTTGTCTCCTTTAGTTCTTCTAAAGCCTCCCGACCACTTTTACAGGTTAGTACTTCATATCCTTTGGCCTCTAAAAAGAGGATGTGGGGTTTTAACAAATCTATCTCGTCATCTACCCAAAGTATTTTTATTTTATTCATAGTCTTGTCAGTGCTTTTTAAAGAATGATTTTAGGACTTGCTGATTTTTATAGAACTATGAACCTATCACTGTACTTGTTGTTACAATTCCATAACTTTGATTTTGATTCAAAATAAAATCGACATTGTCCAAATCAAATAAACTCAAAATATTTAATGATCCAATTTACGGATTTATTAGAATCCCAAACCCACTGGTATTTGACCTGATTGCACACCCTTATTTTCAGAGACTTCGTAGAATATCTCAAATGGGACTTTCCTATTTAGTATATCCTGGGGCACATCATACTCGTTTTCATCATGCATTGGGCTGTGTACATTTAATGCAGAAATCTGTCCAAGTACTTCGTTTTAAAGGTGTTGCTATTTCCGATGAAGAAGAACAAGGCTTGCTTTGTGCCATTCTTTTACATGATATAGGGCACGGTCCTTTCTCCCATGCTATGGAACACAGTATTGTAGAAGGAGTCAGCCATGAGTACATTTCTATTCAATTCATGCAGGAGCTAAATATGCTATTTAACGGAAGTTTAACGGTTGCCTTATCTATTTTTACTGGTAAACACCCTAAAAAGTTTCTAAACCAATTGGTAAGTAGTCAACTAGATATAGACCGTTTGGACTATTTAAAACGGGATAGTTTTTACACAGGAGTGGAAGAAGGGAATACCAATTCGGACCGCCTCATCACCATGCTTAACGTGGTAGATGGGCAGTTAGTGGTAGAAGAAAAGGGGATTTATTCAGTAGAAAAATTTCTTATGGCAAGACGGTTTATGTATTGGCAAGCATATTTGCATAAGACAGGCGTTGTTGCGGAACAATTACTTATTAGTATTCTAAAACGAGCTCGTTTTCTTATTTCCGATGGTGTGAATCTTCATGCAAGTAAATCCTTATTATTCTTTTTAACTAGGGCTGTAGATAAGGATAGTTTTGACTCCAATACCCTAGGAATTTTTGCACAATTAGACGACGTCGATATCCTATCCGCAATTAAGGAATGGCAGTATACAGAAGATTTTGTGCTTTCTGAGCTTTGTAAAATGATAGTGCATCGCCGCTTGTTACATATAAAAATAAAGAAAGAGCCTATCTCGGAAAAACGATTTCAGGAAAAGTTTCAAGAAACGAAGAAGAGATATGGGCTTAACGATGAGGAGACAAGTTACTTTGTATTTAAAGGAAAGTTGGAGAATAAAGCCTATGACCGTTACGAACAGAACATCAATATTTTGAAGAAAAACGGTAAAATCGTTGATGTTGCTAAACTTTCGGATCACTTAAATTTGAATGCTTTATCCAAAACAGTAACCAAATATTATATCTGTCACCCTAAAGAAGCCGTTTAACTATTTTTCTTACTTTTGCACTCATGGTATTTACAGCTGGTCAAATTGCAGGCATTTTAGATGGTGAAGTACAGGGAAATCCAGAGGTAGCCGTTCATAAACTTGCAAAAATAGAAGAGGGGGAAAAGGGTTCCTTAACATTTTTAGCCAACCCTAAGTACACATCGTTCATTTACAAAACAAAGGCTTCAGTTACTATTGTTAATAGGGATTTTGTACCAGAGCAAGCATTCACAACTACATTAATAAAGGTGGAAGATGCCTACGAATCCTTTTCTAAATTACTAGATTATTACAATCTAGCAAAAGATAATAAAGTAGGCATAGAAGCACCCGTCTTTAAATCTGATACGGCTACGTATGGGGAAAACCTGTATTTGGGTGCATTTTCATATTTAGGGGACAATGTAAGCTTAGGCAATAATGTAAAAATTTACCCTAACGTATATATCGGAAATAACGTTACTATTGGAGATGGTGTAACCGTCTTCGCGGGAGCAAAGATTTTTTCGGAAACCATAATTGGAAAGGATTGCGTAATCCATAGCGGTGCTATTTTAGGAGCTGATGGTTTTGGCTTTGCACCAAATAATAAAGGAGAATTCACCAAGATTCCTCAAACCGGGAATGTTATTATAGAAGATAATGTAGATGTAGGTGCAGGCACTACCATAGATAGGGCTACTTTGGGATCCACTATTTTAAGAAAAGGGGTTAAATTGGACAATCAGATTCAGATTGCACATAATGTTGAAATTGGTGAGCATACGGTTATTGCAGCACAGACTGGGGTTGCGGGTTCTACAAAAATCGGAAAGCATTGTATGATAGGCGGGCAAGTAGGAATCGTTGGTCACATTGTTATTGGTGATTATGTGAAAATTCAGGCACAATCCGGAATAGGAAGAAATGTAAAGGATAATGAGGTGTTACAAGGTTCACCAGCTTTAAACTATGGGGACTACAATAAGTCATACGTACACTTTAAGAATTTACCAAAGATTATTAACAGAATAGACAACCTTGAAAAAAAGGACAGATGATGAAGACAACAACAGATAAGCAACGTACTATAGGGAAGGCAGTTTCCCTAACAGGTGTTGGTTTGCATACAGGTGCCAACGTTACTCTTAAATTTTTACCGGCAGGGGAAAACCATGGATATGCCTTTAAGCGGGTTGATTTAGAGGGGCAACCTATCATAGAGGCCGATGCAAATTACGTCATCAACACACAAAGAGGCACAAACTTGGAGAAAAGGGGTGTGAAAATACAGACCTCAGAACATGTTTTGGCAGCTTTGTTAGGATTGGAAATAGATAATGTTCTTATAGAGTTAGATGCTTCTGAGCCACCCATTATGGATGGTTCCTCTAAATTTTTTGTAGCTGCGCTAGAAGAGGCAGGTGTCGTGGAGCAAAAAGCTACGCGTGATGTTTATGTTATTAAGGAGGTAATCTCTTATAAGGATGAGGCTACTGGAAGTGAAATAACCGTAATTCCTTCAGATGAATACCAAGTAACCACTATGGTCGATTTTGGAACAAAAGTGTTGGGCACTCAGAACGCCACCTTGGACCGACTATCTGATTTTAAGATGGAAATTGCCGATGCACGTACGTTCAGTTTTCTGCATGAATTGGAGATGTTATTGGAAAATGGGCTTATCAAAGGTGGCGATTTAAACAACGCCATTGTTTATGTAGATAAAGAGATTTCTGAAGAAACAATGAAGAAATTGGAGAAAGCTTTTAATAAAAAGAAGCTCTCTGTAAAACCAAATGGTATTCTTGATAATCTTACGTTACACCAGCCAAACGAGGCCGCCCGTCATAAGCTTTTAGATGTTATAGGTGATTTGGCCTTAGCAGGAACCAGAATACAAGGTAAGGTCATTGCTAACAAACCAGGACATTTTGTAAATACCCAATTTGCAAAAAAGCTTTCCAATATTATTAAATTGGAAAAGCGGAACAAGGTCCCCAAATACGATTTAAGCTTGCCCCCCTTTATGGATATCCATCAAATCATGGCAATGCTCCCGCATAGACCTCCTTTCCTTTTAATAGACCGTATTATAGAACTCTCTGAGCAGCATGTTGTTGGAATGAAGAACGTTACTATGAATGAGCCTTTCTTTATAGGGCATTTTCCTGGTGCTCCGGTTATGCCAGGAGTACTCCAAGTAGAAGCGATGGCCCAAACGGGAGGTATTTTGGTGCTGAGTACTGTTCCTGATCCAGAAAATTACCTGACGCTATTTATGAAGATAGACAAAGTGAAATTTAAAAAACCGGTATTACCTGGAGATACTCTAATTTTCCATTGTAGCCTAATCAGCCCTATTAGAAGGGGAATATGTCATATGCAAGCATATGCCTATGCCAACGATAAATTAGTAAGCGAAGCAGAGATGATGGCGCAAATAGTTAAAAGAACATAGTATGAATCAGCCATTGGCTTATATACATCCAGGAGCAAAAATTTCAAAAAATGTTGTTGTAGAACCGTTTACTACAATTCACAATAACGTAATTATCGGCGATGGTACCTGGATAGGTTCCAACGTAACCATTATGGAAGGTGCACGAATTGGGAAGAATTGTAATATTTTTCCAGGAGCGGTGATTTCTGCACCACCGCAGGACCTTAAATATGATGGAGAGGAAACAACGGTTGTCATTGGAAATAATACCACTATTCGCGAATGTGCTACCATTCATAAAGGCACATCGGATAGAATGAAGACGGTAATAGGTAAGAATTGCCTTATTATGGCGTACTGTCATATTGCCCATGACTGTTTTGTAGGTGATAATTGTATTTTCTCAAACAATTCTACCTTGGCGGGCCATGTTACTATTGGTGACAATGTTATCCTAGCAGGATTAGTAGCTGTGCATCAATTCGTATCTATTGGTCAACATGCTTTTGTTACCGGTGGGTCTTTGGTGCGTAAAGATGTTCCTCCTTATGTAAAAGCTGCTCGAGAACCGCTGTCATACGTGGGTATCAACTCCGTAGGGCTAAGAAGAAGAGGTTTTGCTTCTGAAAAAATTCGAGAGGTTCAAAATATTTATAGAATACTTTATCAAAAAAACTATAATAATTCCCAAGCGGTACAGATTATTGAGGCCGAAATGGAAGCTACACCGGAACGGGATGAAATACTTCAATTTATTCGCGATTCACAGCGAGGAATTATGAAGGGTTATTTCAGTACCAATTAAATATCAAAACAGCTACCGCAAAATCAACTAATAAAATCAAAATTTTAAATAAATTTAAATGGCATCTACATCCGATATTAGAAAAGGACTTTGTATAAGATATAATAACGATATCTATAAGATTATTGATTTTCAACATGTGAAACCGGGTAAAGGACCAGCATTTGTAAGAACAAAACTTAAAAGTGTTTCCTCTGGAAAAGTGTTGGATAATACATTTTCAGCAGGTCATAAAATTGAAGATGTACGGGTAGAGACACGCTCTTATCAATATTTATATCCTGAGGGGGAGACCTATCATTTTATGAATACAGATGATTATAATCAAATTACCTTAGAGGAAAGTTCCTTGGACGCGCCTGGCCTGTTAAAGGAGGGGGAAGTGGTTAAAATTATGTTTAACACAGAGGATAGCTTGCCTTTATCCGTAGATATGCCGGCAAGTGTAATCTTGGAAATAACGTATACCGAGCCTGGTGTAAAAGGAAATACTGCGACCAATGCAACTA
>JBLICT010000217.1:0-5460 GCA_047632415.1 Maribacter sp. | reverse complement strand
TGGTTACGTATCCATCTACACATGGGGTTTTTGAATCTTCAATAAAACATATTACACAGTTGATACATGATCATGGAGGGCAAGTTTATATGGATGGAGCTAACATGAACGCTCAAGTAGGATTAACACATCCTGGTAATATTGGCGCAGATGTCTGTCACTTAAACTTACACAAAACTTTTGCCATTCCACACGGAGGTGGAGGCCCCGGTGTAGGCCCGATATGTGTGGCATCACAATTGGTACCATTCTTACCAAGTAATCCGGTAATAAAAACTGGAGGCGAAAAAGGAATTACAGCTATTTCTGGAGCCCCATGGGGAAGTTCTTTGGCCTGTTTGATTTCTTATGGATATATAAAGATGCTCGGAGAATACGGATTAACACGGTCCACAGAAATCGCAATCTTAAACGCGAACTACATCAAACATCGTTTGCATGGTAGTTTTGAAGTATTGTACACTGGCGAAAAAGGAAGGGCCGCACATGAGATGATTATCGACTGTAGACCTTTTAAAGACAACGGTATTGAAGTAACCGACATTGCAAAGCGTTTGATGGACTATGGCTTTCATGCACCTACGGTATCCTTCCCTGTAGCAGGAACAGTAATGATAGAACCTACAGAAAGTGAAAGTTTAGCAGAACTAGATCGTTTTTGCAATGCCATGCTTTCTATTCGGAAAGAAATCAATGAATCCATTTCGAATGAACCAAACAACGTCTTAAAAAACGCTCCGCATACTATGGATATGGTTACCAACGACATTTGGGACTTCCCTTACAGCAGAGAAAAAGCAGCATTTCCGTTATCCTACGTGAGAGAGAACAAGTTTTGGCCCTCGGTAAGAAGAGTCGATGATGCATATGGAGACCGTAATTTAATTTGCACCTGTGCACCCATAGAGGCTTATGTTGAAGCTTAGACTTAACTAAAACACGATAAATAAGGACTCCCAACATATTTGGAAGCCTTTTTTAGCACAAAAATTGACAAAACAATGGGAT
This sequence comes from Maribacter sp., assembly GCA_047632415.1. Classification (GTDB taxonomy): domain Bacteria; phylum Bacteroidota; class Bacteroidia; order Flavobacteriales; family Flavobacteriaceae; genus Maribacter. The sequence goes on along the minus strand of JBLICT010000217.1, from coordinate 4,452 downwards.
TGAACATCGTAATTTTTATTATGCACGCATAACAACATTTTACTTTTCCTTTATCTTGTATGGTACTAACCAAACAATAGTCAAATGCGTACTGGAATTACGGGAACTGGATGCTATGTACCAGACACAATCGTAGCGAACAAAGATTTTGAAGAACATGAGTTTTTAAATACAGACGGTACTCCGTTCCAATATAACAATCCTGTTATCATTGAAAAATTTAAAGCGATTACCGGCATTTCTGAAAGACGCTATGCCGAACACAACCTAAACACTTCAGATATTGCCTTTTTAGCGTCCGAAAAAGCTATTGCCGACGCCAACATAGACAAGGAGGAACTAGACTACATCATATTTGCCCATAATTTTGGGGATGTTGCACACGGACAATCGCAGAGCGATATGCTACCAAGTTTGGCATCCAGAGTAAAGCATTTATTGCGTATAAAAAATCCAAAATGCGTAGCCTATGATATGCTTTTTGGCTGTCCTGGATGGATAGAAGGCGTAATACAGGCCAATGCGTTTATTAAAAGCGGAATAGCCAAAAAGTGTTTGGTTATAGGTGCAGAAACCCTTTCTCGTATCGTTGATCCTTTTGATCGTGATTCTATGATTTACTCCGACGGTGCTGGCGCAACCATAATTGAGCAAAACGAAGACGAAGGTAGTATCCTAGCGCATGTCAGTGCCACATACACCTACGAAGAAGCCTATTTTCTTTTCAACGGAAAATCCTACGAACCTAAGGCAGGAGAAACTAAATACATTAAAATGCATGGGCGCAAAATTTACGAATTTGCCGTAAGTCATGTACCAAGTGCCATGAAGAGTTGCCTAGACGAAAGTGGTATACCTATTACTGAGGTTAAAAAAATAATCATCCATCAGGCCAATGAAAAAATGGACGAAGCCATTGTAAAGCGATTTTACAAAAGCTATGGCTTACCTATGCCCAAAGATATTATGCCGATGAGCATCGGTAAATTAGGCAATAGTTCCGTGGCTACGATTCCCACTTTGCTAGATCTGTTACTAAAAGGAAAAATGCCAGATCACCAGCTTAGCAAAGGAGATGTTATTATCTTTGCCAGTGTTGGCGCTGGAATGAACATCAATGCCATTGTTTATAGGGTTTAAAGTATCAAGTTCGAGGTTGGGCATGATAAAAAACCCTAAAACCTGAAAACAAAAAAATGTACGAAAAAACTTTTCCAAACAAACGTTTTAAACAGACGATGGAATTTCTGGAAAAACACATCCCAAAAGACCAGCTTATTTTGGACTTAGGGGTTCCCAACCCACTTTCCAAAATAATGAAAGAACGCGGTTACACCGTAACAAATACCAACGGTGAAGATTTGGATAACGACCTTAGTATTGCTACCGATTTTAAAGGTAATGTAGTGACGGCGTTTGAAATTTTTGAGCATCTATTGGCTCCTTTAAATATACTTTCAGAGATAAAAGCAGATAAATTGGTGACAAGTATTCCCTTGCGACTTTGGTTTTCCGCTGCGTATCGCAGTAAAACTGACCCGTGGGACAGACATTACCACGAGTTTGAGGATTGGCAGTTCGATTGGCTTCTGGAAAAAGCCGGTTGGGAGATAAAGGATCGATTGAAATGGACGCACCCAGTGAACAAGTTAGGTATCCGTCCCATTTTGCGTCTACTTGCACCCAGATACTACATTGTTTATGCTGAACGCAAAAAGTAAAAAAGTAAAATCATAGATTCCAATGTATTCTATTATAACCCAGTCTTGGAAATCAGTATTTATAATTTGGCACTTTTAATATGGACTACTATGTTATCATACCCGCGCACAACGAAGCTGATTACCTATCAACGACTTTAGATTCATTAGCAAACCAAAGCTTACGACCAAAAAAGGTAGTAGTAGTCAATGATAATTCTACGGATACTACTCGTGAAATAATAAAAAGCTATGTAGTAAAGGATGATATATTCCATTCACACCATATTAGCTCATCAGCAGAACACATGCCCGGAAGTAAAGTTATTAAAGCCTTCAACAGCGGACTTGACTTGGTAGACGATACGTACGATTTTATTGTTAAGTTAGATGCAGATGTCATCCTTCCCAAGAACTACTTTGAACAAATTGCCTATGCATTTAAAACGAATCCGAAAACAGGTATTGCAGGCGGGTTTATTTACGAGCAGAATGACAAACAGGAATGGCAATTAAATCACCCTATGGACAAACGTCATGTACGTGGAGCATTCAAAGCGTACTCCAAATCATGTTTTAAAGCCATAGGCGGACTTAAAAGCGACATGGGATGGGACACTGTAGATGAACTTTTGGCGCAATATCATGGATTTAATACACATACAGATGATGCGTTAAAAGTAAAGCATCTGAGACCTACAGGAAAAGGGTATAATAAAAAAGCAAAAGGCTTACAAGGACGCGCCATGTTCACTATGCGCTATGGATTTTGGATTACTTTAATTGCATCGATCAAGATGACACTAAAACAAAAGAACCGGACCACTTTTACGGATAACATGAAAGGCTATTTTGAAGCTAAAAAAAATAAAGTGCCGTTTTTAGTATCCACGAAGGAAGGTCTATTTATCAGAAAATTGCGTTGGGCCAATATCAGAAAAAAACTAATCGCATAAAAAAACCGCCCAGAAGGCGGTTTTTTATTTCGTAGAATAAGGACAATATTAGAATCCTAACTCCTTTTTAACATCGGCCAAAAGGTCTTTTCCCTTGAAAACAAGCAATCCGCCACCTTGCTGGGCATCAAGCACATAGTCAAAACCTTGAGCAGTCGCAACCTTGTCGATAGCAGCCTTAGCTTTCTCTGAAATTGGTGCAAACAACTCACCTTGCTTTTTTTGAAATTCTTGTTGTGCAGCTTGTTGTGCCTCACCAATATTCTTTTCAAAACCTTGAAGCTCAATTGCTCTCTTCTCGTTCTCCTCTTTTGTCTTACTTGGAGCCTCGTTTTGATACTGTGTAACCTTGTTACGAAGTTCCGTCATGGATGCCTGTATGTCCGCATTGTATGTTTCCTGCAACTTCATAAGCTCCGCCTCGGCAGTTTTCATTTCTGGCATAGCCCCTAATAATTGTGTCACATCTATGTGTGCAACTTTACTTTGAGCATTTACAAAACTAGTTGTTGCTACAAACAACATTAATGCTACTGCTACTTTTTTTAAGTGTTTCATGAGTTAAAATTTAATTCTTCTTTGAGTGTTAATTAATGGTTTCTAATTTAATAATCTAATACCGAAATATTCTTATTTTTGGGTGTCTTTTATAGTCTCTTTTTTCTTTGCATCTCTTTCTTCAATCAATTTTTTTCTACGTTCCTCATATGCTTTTTTTCGTTCCTCTCTTAGTTTCAGTTGCTCTGCACGCTTCTCATCAGCCGTTTTAGCTCTTGCTTCAGTAGCTTCTTTGGCTTTATCCAAACGCTCTTGTAATGCATCGCTTACAACTTCTTCATTTTCAACTCCCTCATCTTCAAAGTCTGCAACACTATTTCTAGTACTGGCTTTTTTTGCAGGCTTACTTATCTTTCTGGTCCTAGCGATACCTCTTAAAACAAGGTCACTAATATCATGCCTTTTTTGGGCATACAACATTACAACATCCGCCGATCTATCAAAAATAAAATCATACTTTTTATTAGCTCCCAATTTTTGGACTTCATTAAACACTTGGTCTTGTATTGGTTGTATAAGCCTACGTTTTTGCAAAATTAAATCCCCCTGCGGCCCAAACCTATCCTGCTGGTACTCTATCATCTCCTTTTCAAGTATCTGAATGTCTTCCTCCCTTTCGGAAATCAGTTCTGGCGTAAGCAACACCTTCTCTGCCATTAGGTCCTTTTTCATTTGTTCCACAACACTTTGCTGCTGCTCTATCTGTACCTTCCATTTCTGCGCCTTGGTGTTCAACTGTTCCGTAGCATCTCTATACTCATCTACATTCTCCAAAATATACTCCATGTCTACATAACCGATTCGCACACCTCTTTGAGCATTCACATAAAAACCAGTGACCAGAAAACCAAGGAATAAAAGAACTTTTGTTTTTGACTTCATTATTGATATCGTTTAATCCAATAGAAAATATCGTGCCAAATTTACTAAAACTTTTAAAATGAAGCCTTTAGCATATAGCACAATTCTAAAAATTTAAAATTGCTGACCAATAATGAAGTGCGTTTGCCATCCACTAGGACCATTACCTATAGATTGGGGCCTAAGATCCTCATCGAATCCATATCCAAAGTCTATACCCAATAATCCAAACGCTGGCATAAAAATACGCAGCCCCACACCGGCCGATCGTTTTAATAAAAACGGATTAAACTCCTGAAAATTGTTGAACGAATTTCCAGCCTCTAAAAAGGCTAGACCAAAGATTGACGCAGATGGCTTTAAAGTAAGTGGATATC
>JBLICT010000216.1:0-5471 GCA_047632415.1 Maribacter sp. | reverse complement strand
GCATGGAAGCCCATTACGTGACTAATATGAGTGCAGTATGCTTTCTTAGGTTTTATTTTGGCTACAAAGGCCAACGCTTCCGCTAGGTTAAAATGAGAATGGTGCGCCTCTTTGCGCAAGGCATTGACCACCAAAATTTTCGTGCCCATTATTTTTTCCAACTCCTTATCTGATATAGATTTCACATCGGTTAAGTAGGTGAAGTCATCTATGCGATAACCAAAAACCTTTAGTCTGTTGTGTAATGCTTGTACTGGGATTATCGTTTTAACACCAAGGGTAAAATCGACACCCTTTTTAACATAATTAATTTCCACAGCTGGTGCTCCTGGATACCTATCTTTCTCATCAAAAATATAACTAAACCTCTTTTTTAAGGCTTTTACTACCTTTTTGTGAGCGTAGATAGGAATATCGCCCTGCTTGAAGAAAAACGGTCGTATATCATCTATGCCAGCAGTGTGATCTGAATGTTCGTGGGTAAATAAAATAGCATCCAAGGTAGCCACCTTGTTGGTAAGCATTTGCTGTCTAAAATCCGGACCACAATCTATTACAAAATTACAATCGTCCCAAGAGACAAGAACGGAGACCCTTAGCCTTTTATCCTTAGGATCATCACTTAAACAAACAGGATGTTTACTCCCTATTACTGGTACCCCTTGAGAAGTCCCTGTTCCTAAAAATGTAATTTTTAACGCCATAGTTCAATTACAAATTTAGGGCTTTATTCGTACAACTTACAACTCAAAAAGCAGAAGCATTTACCCTTCTTTCGAAAAAGCTAAATGTTTTAAATATCACAAAAAAGGGCTGTGCAAAAGTAATTTCAAATTTTTGAACGGTTTAACCGTTAGATAGTATGATCTTTATAACTTTGTTAAAGCAAAACAAACCACATGTCATCAGTTGTTAAAAGAGAATCCGCCTTCGAGAATATTCCATCTATAAAGGCTAAAACGTTAAGAATAAACCTTAATCCGGATATCTACGGAACTTTTGCAGAAATAGGAGCAGGACAAGAAACTGCACGTCATTTTTTCCGTTCAGGAGGAGCCTCTGGCACTATTGCAAAAGCAATGAGCGCTTATGATAAGGATTTTAGCGACGCTATTTATGGTACAGAGAAAGATGGGAGATATGTCACTCAAGCGCGTTTAAAAACAATGCTAGCTTATGAGATGGAACTTATGGAAGAACGTATTAGTAGGGAAAAGCATCCAGATAGGTTGTTTTTCTCCTATTCTAATACAGTAGCGACAATTGATTTTTCTAAGCGATATAAGGGACATGGATGGATTGGGATACGGTATCAATTAGACCCCAACCAAAAAGAATTTGACGAAATTATACTGCACATTCGTTTTAAACAGAACGAAGCTAGATTACAGCAAGAAACCTTAGGTATATTAGGTGTAAACTTAATATACGGTGCTTTTTACAAGCATCACAAACCTAGAAAAATACTAAAATATCTCTACGATCATATTGATAAAGATACTTTGGAGGTAGATATGATCAATTTCTCTGGACCTAACTTTAAAGATGTAGATAACAGGCTAATGAGCTTGCAGTTAATCAGAAACAATATGACTGATGCCGTTATGTTCGGTCCTGATGGTAATAACCTGTTACCAGCGGCAATTCTTTATAAAAAAAATATTTTAGCATTACGTGGAAGTTTTAGGCCCGTAACCAAGGTCAACATGGACATGTTTCAAAAATCATATGATATATTTATCAGAGATCCAGGAGTAGACCAGGATAACACTATCGTTATTTTTGAAATAACCTTATCAAATCTAAAAGCATCTGGCGAGATAGATGAACAGGATTTTATGGACCGTGCAGAGCTACTTTGCTCCTTAGGTCATACTGTAATGATTTCAAAATTCCAAGAGTACTATAAGTTAGTAGAGTATTTTAATAATTTTACCAAGAATAGAATTGGACTCACTATGGGTGTGAACAACTTGGTAGATATATTCGATGAAAAATACTACCGTCATCTAAGCGGTGGCATTTTGGAAGCCTTTGGAAAACTATTCTTTAAGGATTTACAAGTGTATCTATACCCGATGAAAAATACAGATACGGGACAGGTTATGACGAGTAATAATGTGAAGGTTCATCCAAGAATGAAAGAACTTTACAAGTTCTTTAAATATAATGGGAAGGTGATGGACATTATAGATTACGACCCTGAAATTATGCATATTTTTTCCCGCGAAGTTCTTAAGAGAATTATAAACGGTGAAGAAGGCTGGGAAGAAATGTTACCTGAAGGAATCGCAGAAATCATAAAAGAGAAAAAGCTCTTTACCAAAAAAGTACTTTTAGAAAAATAAACAGATAGCTTAATTATACTATAAAGCCCCTTTAGTAAAGGGGATTTATATTTTAAGATTCCAGCAACTGTGCTGCGTGCTCTTTGGTTTTCACCTTATCTATCACTTTGGAAACCTTGCCTTCCCCGTTAACTACGAAAGTTTTCCTGTGGATACCATCAAACTCCCTACCCATAAATTTCTTAGGACCCCAAACACCAAAAGCGTTGATTACCGCATGGTCTTCATCTGCCAATAAGGGAAACGGAAATTCATACTTATTCTTAAAATTCGATTGCTTTTTTTGTGAATCCTCACTTACACCAAGCAACTCGTATCCGGCATCCTGAAGCGCTTTGTAATTATCCCTTAAGTTACAGGCTTCTGCAGTACACCCTGGCGTATTAGCACGAGGATAGAAAAAAACAATCAAATTCTTTCCAGAATAATCGGATAAATTTATAGTATTGCCATCTTGATTAGGTGCTGAAAATGAAGGAACGATATCCCCAACGTTTAATGTGTTCATAGTATATTTATATAATATTACGTTTAATCTTTATTTTGTAAAACTAAACAATAAATGACGAAAGCCGAAAAAGTAGCCTTTACAATTTCTACCTTACAGGAGCTATATCCAGAGATTCCGATTCCACTAGATCACAAAGACCCCTATACCTTGCTTATTGCGGTACTTTTATCCGCGCAAAGCACTGATGTGCGCGTAAATAAAATTACGCCTGTGCTATTCGCCAAAGCTAACAATCCTTACGATATGGTGAAACTTTCGGTAGAAGAAATTCGGGATATTATCCGACCTGTTGGTCTATCCCCAATGAAATCGAAAGGTATTTACGGACTATCAAAAATGCTGGTAGAAAAATATAATGGTATTGTTCCTAAAGAATTAGCTTTATTGGAAGAATTTCCTGCGGTTGGTCATAAAACCGCAAGTGTGGTGGTTTCACAGGCTTTTGGAATACCCGCTTTCCCTGTAGATACGCATATTCACAGACTTATGTACCGCTGGGGATTTACCAACGGTAAAAACGTGGTACAGACCGAAAAGGATGCAAAGCGATTATTTCCTAAAGAAATATGGAACGATTTACACTTACAGATTATTTGGTACGGAAGGGAATATTCCCCAGCAAGAGGCTGGAATCTAGAAAAGGACACTATTACCAAAACTATTGGAAGAAAAAAAGTGTTGGATGCGTATTTTAAAAATAAAATGACCCGCAAATAGCGGGTCATTTTATTAGTTTAAGAAAGTCTCGAATCTTAAATTTTTATATTCGATTTCATAAAGAGCCTGAGAAAAGCTCAGTAAAAAATTGATGGTTTTAGGACACACCTTATCAAAACCGGTTTGTTCTTGGTAATTAGAGTAAGTTTTTTCCATATTTCTAGTATTGTTACACTAAAATAACGCAACAAGAAAAGAAATATTGTTTTGGCTAATATTTACCCAATTTAATTGGTTAGGACAATATTATTTTTTTTTATTATTTTTCTTATATTAATTAGAGCATATCGCATTCTACCTAGGGCCGTATTTATACTAACTCCTGTGTTTTCAGATATTTCCTTAAAACTCATGTCCTTATAAATACGCATTAACAAAACTTCTCTTTGGTCATCTGGAAGCTCTTCAATTAAACCACGTAAGTCTGTATCAATTTGGTCTTTAATCAGTTGTTTTTCAGCATTTAACTTGTCATCGCCAATAACGGAGAATATATTAAAGTCATCATTACCTTCGAACATGGGCATCCTCTTGTTCTTTCTAAAATGGTCGATGATTAAATTATGTGAGATTCGCATAACCCAAGGTAGAAATTTACCTTCCTCACTGTAACGACCCTTTTTAAGCGTTTTAATTACCTTAATAAACGTATCCTGAAAGATATCTTCGGTAATATCCCTGTCCAATACCTTAGAATAGATAAAGCTGGTAATTCTTTGGTTGTGTCTGTTAATTAATACAGAAAGTGCTTTTTCATCACCACTGATATAATCTCTTACTAATTCTGAATCATCAATTTGTAGTTCCATACGAGTTACTTTCTTTTAGGTTTAACGATTTGGGAATCTGTTAGTATTTTTTCGTTAGTTATTTAATCTGGGATAAAACTAGAGAAAAGCTACCCTGTGTAAAAAAGTATGTTGTCAAACCCGCATTTTATGATGTGAAACAACGAATATTTAATTTTTATGCAATAAACAGATATATATATAGTTGTGTGGGAAAGCTAAGACAGGCCTTGTCACTAATGTCATTAATCCCATCATTAGGTTCACTTACCATCTGTACCAAAAAAAAGAAAGCCCCAAGGATATGTTCCTTAGGGCTATTTTATATGTAGGGAAGTGCTTTTAGTTTAAATTGCTTTCGAACTTTATTCCTTTTGCTTCAGTTATTTTTAAGGATTTAGAAAAAGCCAATAAAAACTCAACTGTTTCCGGCTTAGCGGTTACCAAAGTGCACTTGTCTTTTTTCTTAGTGTAAATTTTCTCCATAATACTTTTCGTTTTGGTTCAATAGTAGAACGGCGCAAAAATAAATATAGTAGATTCTCTCGACCTGTGGTAAATTAATTCGTTAAAACAATACTATTGGCTTCAACTAGCTTTCTTAAGTTGATTAACGCGTATCGCATTCTACCCAGTGCCGTATTAATACTCACTCCAGTATTGTCAGAGATTTCCTTAAAGCTCATATCCTTATATAACCTCATATGAAGAACTTCTTGTTGATCTTCCGGAAGCTCTTTTATCAGATTAAACAAATCGGAATCAATTTGATCCTTGATTAGTTGCTTTTCGGCATTTAAGCAATCATCGTTCATCATAGCAAAAATATTATAACTTTCGGTCGCATTAAACATAGGCATTCTGTTATTCTTCCTAAAGTGATCTATAATAAGGTTGTGGGCTATACGCATAACCCAAGGTAGAAATTTTCCTTCTTCGTTATAAGCTCCTCGTTTTAAGGTACGGATTACCTTTATAAAGGTATCCTGAAAAATATCCTCTGTTAACTCCCTATCGCTTACCTTGGAATATATAAATCCGGTAAGACGGGAATTATGACGATTGATAAGAACTGCCATAGCTCTTTCGTCTCCTTGTATATAATGA